>JAILZY010000116.1 GCA_023512255.1 bacterium
ATACTATTATCTTTTACCTCAATACCCTTACCCTGCGGCTTATCTCCTCCTCCTAATTTAAACATGGGGAACATCTGTTTTTTTCTCTTTATACTTGAAAAATTACTTATTATATTGTAAAATTAATAAAGAGTATATGAATTGTTTAATTAATAGATAATGTATAATTTTATAAAGATTATTAAAATGTTATCCAATACTTATGATAAAAATAACAATTCAATCTTAATCGTATGCGAAAGCTGCGGATGTACAGCCTATCTGCTAAATAAGTTTTTGCCATCTCTTCGGGATATTACCTGCGGCCAATGCGATACGAAGGGAAACTTTAAAATA
The DNA here is from genome assembly GCA_023512255.1 of bacterium. Classification (GTDB taxonomy): domain Bacteria; phylum SZUA-182; class SZUA-182; order DTGQ01; family DTGQ01; genus DTGQ01. The sequence goes on from JAILZY010000116.1 coordinate 337, forward strand.
GCTCTTGAGAATAAGACTGAGTGCTTGGAGTGTGAGTAAAAATAAACTCAAATCACTCTCTCATGTAGTAGATGCCAAAATGAGAAGCCCGAAAATGGCATCTAATAAATGAGAGCGAATCAAGTTTAATTACTCAGTCCCGATTTCCCTCTATCTTCTCCTTCAATTGCCGAATAGTCCCGTCTAGCTGCCGCACTGCACCCATCAGCAAGCTGATCATAGCCCGCAAAGATACATACGGCTTGCCATCAGGCCCGCGCATTATTTTACCAGTATATTTATCTTTCCCTAGAAGCCACTTAGGCAAGCTATTATCATCTATTAGCTCAAACCCTGTCCGAGGATCAAATTCCCCACTTGGTCGAATATTGCAAAGCACGGCCAGATCATCAATAGGAATAATACCTCTAGGCGAGTCGCCTAGGCTACCTACATCCTCAGTTAACCTACTTATGCTATTGACAGGCAACTCGCCTGTGCTATCACCATCCACAGGCGGGCCTCCTGGGCTACCATCCACAGGAGGCGGGCCGCCTGGATTATCGCCGACATCACCAGACGAGCCGCCTGAATTATCTACAGGCGGGCCATCTGAGCTACCTACATCTAATCTCCTATCCATAAAATAAAAGTCGGCGACATTAAAATAATCATCAGCATAGACATCATCCCAGGCAGCAGTAGATTGGCCAAAATCCTGTGCCTTATGATTTGAGGGAATAATATAACCATACTGAATAAAATATTGGCGCAGATCCTGATATCTCTTATCATAAAGCGTTAATGTAATTTGCGGGTAAGTATCTTGAAGATCCCCATCAACATCAATAGCCGCACCATTAACATTCCCTTCCCAATTGCCGCAGGTAATCCCTGCTTGCCTGTAGGCAGAGATGCTAATATCCCGAAATCTAGCATCTTGATCGCCCCACCAAGCTATGTTATAGCCGATATAGCAGTCAGTAATATTATTAGTTCCGGGCCGCAGCAAGAATCTATCCCCATCTTCATCTAAACCCATCTCAGCCGTATATGATGTTCCTTGCCATTTGATAATGCCTGGATTAGTATTACTTCCAGCCACAGTAATATCTCCACCCGATAAAACCTTTAGCCCGCCGCTGCCTGAAATCTCTACCCCGCCCTCTGATGAAACCTTGATATTCAGCTTACTATCGCTTTGATCCCATTTGATTCCATCGTTGCCGGCATAATTGCCAATAATCACATCGCCTTGATCAGTCCCGCCATATATGGCTTGAAACCGTATCTGCCCATTGCTGTTATAGTCAGCCATAGATTGATTATTGATCACTAACCCGCCAGATGTTTCAGGATTAAGGCTTGTCTTCAATTCACCATTTTCGCCGATTATTAATGATCCAACAAGCTGATTTGCCCCACCGCCTTGAACGTCATTTGATCCTTGATGCACTGGCGCGGTAAGCCGATCTGTTTGAGCTTCCACTACAGTTAACTCATCAGCTGAAATATCCTCCCAATCATCCAGCGTATCAGAAAATTTCACGCATTCGATATCGGCCAGCAAATTCTCTCGAATGGAAATCTTTGTAACCATACAATCCCAGGCGATATTTTCTCCACCAAGATTGGTATCAGCTATAGTAATCATATCTCCTGGCTCTAAGGCTTGAAGCCCTAATCGCCCCGTAAAGCTGATTGTGCGATCTCGAAGCAGTATCCGCTGTAGGGCCAATTTTGCATATATTTGAGCTTTATTGCTTCCATGTACCCATTCGGCTTTAATGGTTATATTAGACCTATTATTTGTGCTGCTTTTAGCATTACAACGAGACATTCAGTATTTTAGTTGAGTAAGAGTAACCGTTTTTTCCTATGAGACAAATATGCCAAATAATTTCTCTTTTGACGATAACCTAATATTTCCAATACCCAGGGTACATCAAAAGATCGCTTTGGCAGTATTGCTGTCAATAACAAATGCACTTGAGGGATGGTAAGCATCGGGGCTTTTTTTAACCTAAGCTGCATACGGACCAAAAAGAAATGATCCAGGATACACAAAGTCATATGGTGGTGCCACCCCCTCCAGGTGCGCACTTCATAGTCGCCCATACCAAGGGACTGTTTGCAATCTTCAAACGTGGTCTCAATAGGCCACCTCATACTACTCATCCGTACCAGGGTCTCAAAGGGGGTACGAATTGGTGCATTGCTCAGATAGGTCTTCAGCTCATGGGTTACACAATTACGGCGCAAGATCAGCCATACTTGTGGTCCTGGCAGTTTATCGCGTACTGTCACCACCCGTAGGCAGCAAAGTCTGCAATCAGGGGGCCTTTACTGCCCTCCTTGATGATATGTCGAGACCATGCCTGATTGGGCAAGCTATCGGCTATCTCGGCTACCATTTGATGGTGTGGTTCTCCTTTTTCCACTTGTTTCCTGGTCGGTTTTCGTCCATGCCCACCCCATTGGGGCACAAAGGTAGCAGGGGTAGTCTGCCACACTCTGGTATCATGGGGTACTTCTGCATAGTACCAGAGACCGATTCCACTCACCTTATCCAAAAAGCCGGTGTCTCGGCCAAAGAATTCATCACAGGTCAGCCAGCGATACCTCAATACCCGCTCTGCGTGGAGTGCCTCGATCATATCCCAGGCCAGTTCCTGCTTGGTTTTGAATTTGATACCCTCTGGGAGCTTGCACTTTTTTCTTTGCTGGGCATATTCTTGCTCATTGAACCACTCCAGGGGCAGGTAGAGTCGTCGATCAAGCAGCGTATAGCCCTTCTCACTTATATAGCCCAGGAACACTCCAGCCTGGCAGTTGGCTCTCTTGCCTACTTCTCCACAGTACTGCCGCTTTACTCCTGCCGACTCTTTGCCCTGCTTGAGAAAATCGCTGCCATCCACAACCAGTATCCCCTGGTCTTCTCCAAGGGACTTGTCAACTTCTTTCCAGTGCTGCCTCAAGATCGGATCATCATCCCAACTGCCTTCTCCGATGAACTGCTGCATAGCCCGCACTGCGTTTTGATCTGCTCCCTGCAAGGCCAATACCATCGGCTCTATGGACTTACGATCTATGTCCAACATGAGCCCCTGCAAATACTTCTGGCTCCATTCTCGATGCTCACTCCGGTAAAACAGTGGGCTGTATATAGCGTGATATTCACGCAATTCTTCCAGAAGGTTTTGTACTTCTTCTGGCTTCAAATCTATCTTTGGTATCGTTTCTATTGCTTGTATCATCTTGTCCCCCTTTTTCGGTATGGGCAAGATTATACCATATTTAACGCATTATTGCTGCAAAATGAATGTCTCGTTGTAATATTAGCCGCCACTACACTTTTATTTACCTGATCCTGTGGATCATCAATAGTGGGCCGCCAGGTTACATATCCACTATCTTTTTGTTTTTCAGTAATAGTACGTTGAATTGAAAATGTGCCTGGGACAATATGGGCAGAGCCAATAGGCCTTTGGCTGGTCTTGGTTAAAACCTTAGCATAGATTTTATCCCGAATGATCAAAATCATGCCCATTAAGGTCAGCAGCTTACTGATGAGCTTCTCTCGTGGCATCCGATACCATAAGCCAATATCTACCATTAGTACCCGAGAGTTCATTATATTTGCTGCTTCTGCAAAAGAAGCACTATCTATTTTATCCGATAATCCCCATTCTGATAATATATCGCTTAATACATTAACAGGGTTGGTAAGATTATATCTATCATTGCGGGTAAATCTCATCGGTACGTCATAAATCTCTTTACCAATTACACCCCAAAAGCCACTGGCATCATTTTCACCATCCTTATTGGCATCATCGCAAAGCACCTGCATTACCGCCCAACTGTTGCCGCCAGCATCCGTAATTACATCCTGTTTAAAAGTATATTCAGAAACGGTATATACGGTTTTAAAATTTACCTCTTGTGGGGTTCTTACTCGATAAACAGTATAAGTTATTGGATTGCCCCCTTTGTTTCTATGAGGGCCAAGTAAATAATGATCCGTGCTGACGGTAGTCAGGTTACTGGTAAGATCATCTGATGCCTCAGTTAAGGTTACCGTAGTTATTCCTGATGAATATGAGCTTGATAATACCCAACAGGATTTCACACCCTCCACTCCACAATTGGCTAACAGGAATTGCCCCGCAGAAAACAGTGCTGTTTGATCTCCGCTTACCGTAAAAGTTTGAGCATCAACATAGGTGGCTTCTTGTGTTTTTTGAATCCACCGCACAGGGATATAGGGCACACCATAAATAACCGGCACACATACATTATCTGCCTTCATAATATCAGTAGGGAAAAGTTCACTTACCAGCGGTGTATTGGGAAAATCGCCTTCCAGATATGGAGTAAACCAATCTTGACACTCTAAGGTCATAACCTGATTTATGGCATAAGCTGTAACTACCTTAAAACTCCAGCTCATTAGCTCAATATAGGAGCTGCCAGGAGTAGTTGTTCCAATTAATCGGATTGTAATTGTTGCTCCTTCAAAAGCAGAAGGTCGATAACCGCTGATATTATTATTTTTAAAATTTACCGTAATGGTTATTTTGCTTGGCGCTAGGATCCCGCTTTCTGGGCTGCCCATTTGCATAGTAATTGGAGAAAAGAAAAAGACCCTAGCTTCATAGTCATTCCCGTCAAAGGTGCGCTCAACCGTAGACCATCTAAAATCGACAGTGCCATTGCTGTCTCGATCTACATCAAATAGCCAGCCAATTTCTTTGCTTGATGCTTGCAGTATTGCTAATTGTCCACTGGTTAATGATCTCATTTAAGCCTCCGCATCGACAGATTGTAGCCACCAGCCCGCCCAGGCGAGCCGCCTAGGCTACCGGTCCGCCTGTGCCACCGGCCCATCTGGGCTACCGGCCCGCCTGTGCTTTATCCTTTGTCCATTGTCAATTGCCCATTGTCCATTATCTTTGTAGGGGCACGGCATGCCGTGCCCTTACCAATGATGCCGTGCCCGATCATGCCATGCCCAATCATGCCATGCCCGATCATGCCATGCCCAATGATGCCGTGCCCCTACCAATGATCAATACACAGTGGCACAGGCGGCCCGCCTGTGCCATCAGCCGCCTGTGGCAGTGGGTAATTGACAGCCTTTGCCACCGGCCGCCTGTGCCACCAGCCCGCCCAGGCGAGCCGCCTGGGCTACCGGTCCGCCTGTGCCACAATTATTATCATTCCGTCTTTTTCCCTAGTACAACCAACACTAGGCTAGCTACTCCATAGATTTTATAATTTCGCAAGAAACTTTCCCAAGGACTGTCAAACCTCACCACATAGGTATGATTATCATATTGTGCTGGTGGCTGCCAATAAAATGTCCGGCCCATTCCGCAGCCTTTAGCATAATTATGGTAGAAGTCAAAAAGTGTGCTATGATCAGCCTCAGATAAAACCTGCCATTGCAGCCTAACTTGAAAACGGGTCTGAGTAGAGAAGATCACCCGCTCTTCAGCTATTCCAATCCCGCGATGTATTTCAATGCTTTTCTCCCCGCTAATCACCATTATCTCTTGGGGATCGACGCTAAGCGTTCCCGTATAATCCGGTGTCGCATTGGGAAGATAATCATACATGGTTATAATCGACATAGCCTTTTTCTCCTGCCTTGCTTTATAACCTGCCTTGCTTCATAGCCTGCTTTGCTGCCGCGGCTTGGTGGCCTTTTCGCTAATAAAGTGCGCAAGCTGAGCGGACCTTAGGGCCGCACCTACAATATGATATAGCATAATTGATCCGCTGCGCACTTGTGTTACGTACTTAGCGGAAGAACCACTTAGCAGATAATTTTATTGTTCTAATATCATTTTTCTCACACAAGCTTTTAATTTCAGAGATAAACTTCTAATAATCGAAGTATACTACGCGCCGCGGACGCGGTTTAAAAATGAGCGGCTTTGCGAGAAGAAAGCATGTTTTTAGCTCTTGACGTCCCCGGGCACTGCTTCGTTTGATTTAAAATCGAGGTTAACAAATTTTGTATTTTTTGTAACTGTTTGAAATAACGAAACTTTGCTCTACCCCTCCTCTATACTTTTCTCTATTTAACAAGATATCAAGATATAATGATTAGAATCAGGCAAAAGAAAGTGTAGGATGTGGGCTAGGGGAGATAGTGCGGGCAGGGGGCAGGGGAAGGTATAAGGCTTTCCGGCAAGGCAAGTCAGGTTAAGGTATAAGGCTTTCCGGTAAGACAGGTGGGGGAGGGGGCAAAGCGGGACAAGGGGATGGCAAATCAAAATAAAGCTAGTCAAATTTATTTCCAGCAAAGCGGGTAGGGGAGGGGGCGGTGTCAGCCATGCTGTGATGAAATAAGATAATGGCAGTCAAAGCAGATAGATGCAAAGTGGCGCCCTTTGAAATAGATAATGGCCTACAATAGCAAATGGACAATATATCGAATTCAATATAATTGTCCATTTGCTATTGGAATATCAAATTTTTCTATATATCATGTTCTATATATTATGGCTTAGCCGCCTTAATTCTACAGTAACCTGCGAAATCAAAAGGCAAAATTAGAGATTGCAACCTTGAGGAGGGGGCAACCTTTAAGCTTGTAACCTTTAAGCTTGTATATTCATTGGCGCTGTCATTGAAGGTGATTGTATTTTCACCAGATCCTTCTATTGGCCAGATCTTTCTATTATTAGGAATGTCTTTTTCATCCTGATCTATTGTTCCCCAATTATTGATTATTCCTTTAAGATATACCTGAGGATACGCCTTTTGATAAATATATCTTTCTATTACAGGAGGATAAGAATCCCAAATATTTTTATCGGCAAGAGATCTTACCAATTTTACATATTCTGCATGAGACCAGGCCAAGGGAGTAGCACTATTTGTTCCTTCGCCTTTTATGAAGTTTTGACTATTGTGTCCAACACCATCCCATACCTGTTCCGGGATCATGAGTCCCTCATTGGCAAAATATTCCATAGCCTTGACATAAGTATCACGGATTCCGCTAATCTCAGCATCAGTTATAGTTCCGCCGTTATCCGCTTTAATTCGAGCCAATTCGTAATGACCGCGTTCACCTGTCAAAAAGGGCCATACGCGTCCTCTTTGATCATCCGGCTGGTTGCTGTCAACCCAATTAGAACCATTAGCTCTCTCACCATATCCATCATAACTGTACCTTCTCCATCCTGGATAATTTTTACCATCAAAAGTAAATTCATACTTAACTCTGAAGTCATCATTTAAGGTCATATCATCGAGTTCAGGCAAAGAATCAGTTATAAAATAATCATTCGCTGCTCTTACCCCATAACGGACTAGTTCCAAAAAACCAGCATCTAATATCTTATCTTCCGCTTGATTTGGTTTTCGCCCGTTGCCAAGATTAATTTCTTCATGGTCATTAGGGTTTTCATTTTTTGTAATCCTCAGGTAATACTCACCATCATTACTACTTCTATATTTATAATATTCACCTTTTGTGGTGAACGTATACTCTTCGATTTTACTTGCAAAAGAGTCTGCTTTTTTCTCATACCATGAAGCAGCACCTGGATCTCCTGCTGCATTCTTCGCAATATCGGATGCTGCAATTAGTCCTGTAATAATAGCTGCTATTGTTGAGGGAGAATACCCTTCCTGTTCTTCCCATCGCTCTAGTTGAGTCTTGGGCGGATAAACTTGATATGAGTTCCAACAACCTGATGACTCATCTTTAATGTTAACACAACCTCCATTTGCCAGAAATTCTGCGGCAGGTTTTAACATCTTACTGTACCAGTCATTTTTTATTTCTTCATTAGATAAAATCCCTGCCTTCCATAACTTCCATCCAAGCATAATAGGCATTGCGGTCTGATCCATCTGAACCTTGATCCATTCACGTTTTCCGTCAACATGTGTTTTTTGCAAGAACCAGCCTGTAGCGCCTGTGTTATCAGGAGTACTGGAAGTAACCTGTATATTTTTAAGATACTTAAAGGAAACTAAAGGCGTTTCTTTATCTCCTAAGGCAAGTAAAGCACTTGCACACTGATAAAGATCCCTTGGCCAAATAGCACGGTATCCTGTTTTACTGTTTATCGCTGATACCGTATCACCCCAGGGAATCGACAAAGATGCAATCAAAGCACCAGCAAACTGCTTATCTTCTTGAGCCTTAAGAACCATTGCGCTTACATAGAGTTCTTTTCCATTATCTCCTGTATAAGGTATCATAGAAGGAAGATTGGAAAGACTCGATAAATAATCTTCCCATCCGATTGCACTGCCTTCCCCATTGTATTTTTTTAACAGGGAATCATACCCCTCATTCAAAGACCCTTCGGCCGCTTGTATTGCTTGATATTCAGAGTTTCCAAACCCTACTACAATATCGAAAGTCTTTGTTTGACTATTTACCGTGTCTAATTGCGCTGTCATAGCTACGTTACCACCACCTTCATTATTTGCCGTATCATATTTCCAATTCATTACATGATCTTCATGCAAGTCAGTCCAGCCATCAGACCTACGAAAGAAGCCAGCGGAAGTTTTAGAAAAATACGCACTACTTTTTAAGCATAGATAAGTGTTTCCTTCATTAGCATTAAGACTATCGTTGGTAACAGATGCATAGTCCCCAAACCCGGTATTATTTATGTGCGGATTAATAAAAATGTAGGGAGTAATATTGTTTTCATATGCCGTAAATGTTACTCGGATAAATAGAGTTTGCCTGTCTGGGTCTGTAAAGATGTGTTTTTCGATTTTATATTTATTGTTCTTAGCCGTGTTTACTACTTTATAAGCAAGGGATAGCGGTCTTCCATCACTATCTGTATAGAGGTATTCTATTTTTGAATTAGTATCGACTTTCTCTTCGTTAAAAAAGTCATTCCCAACGATTAAAAATTGTAGGTCTTTTATCTGAGCCTTATCTATCCGTGAATACGCTGTTTCGGTTATAATACCATTAGCAATAGAAAACCATACCTTAGATATTGTGCCTGTTTGGCCGTTATCATTATATTCCCCTTTATTATACTTCTCATATGAAGTACCTATTCCTGATTTACCTGCATAGTTCCAAATTGGATCATCCCCAGGTCCACCTGGTGCATTTTCTGCAAAAGTATTAATAACTCCCAAAAAAAGCGAAGACAAAATAATCAAGGTTATTAGTCTATACTTTTGCACTTTTGGTATGGAGCATTTTGGATATGGGTAAAAAAATTGAATGGCACACCCTGTTAAGGGAA
>JAILZY010000117.1 GCA_023512255.1 bacterium
TAATAAGAGCTAAGCCCCTTCGAGGGTTTATGGTTGTTCTGATATAGGGTTTATGGTGTCTGATATATAAGAGCGAAGCTAATTGTAGGGGCGGACCTTGTGTCCGCCCCTAGCTTGCGCACTTTGTTAGCGAAAAAAGAGCATTAAATCATCCCCTTAGATTACCGCCGTGCCCAAAATGGCCACTGGACCAAGCAGGCTTGAGGCCGCAGGCGCCAGAGCCGGCACAGTAGGTACGGTGGTTACCCCCAATGAAATCAAGAGAGCCGAAGGCAAGGGGAAGGGCGTTCCTGGCGCGTATGATGGATAGGCCACCAGATAGGTTGAATTGGCGATTGGAACTGTGGTCTGAATCCAGGTAGTCGAGGTCGGCGGCAGGGCAGGATAGCCGGCCGGCAGGGTAATCGGCACAGGGACACCGCTGACCGGATCAAGCAGATAGCTTGGCGGCCAAAGATTTATGCCATACAGCGGATCGTAGAAAAGCAAGCCCGATGGGGTATTATAGAGGAGCCAGGGATTTGGCCAGGCCGGATCCCAAGTCAAGCCAGGCTGAGCAGGCAGAACCGTAGTTTTGGCTAAATTGCTGACAATCGGGGTGGGCACGTTGGTTACAGGATCAGGCGGCGACAAGGCAGGGGACCAGAGCGGCCACAGGGTGTTATAGGGCGGCAGAGCCTGCCAATTCTGAGCCTGGGCGGATGAAGAGCCAATTAAAAAACAGCCAGCTGCGGCCAGCATGAAAAGCAAAAAACCTAAAAGCAACCTCTTGAAACCGAAAAGCAAACTCTTGTTCAAAGCTATGGGAGCAATCAAGCGGTGTCTCATATTCATGGGTTGTTCTCCTTACTCCTTAGTGGTTCTCCTTCCTTACTTATTGGTTTTCCTTCCTTCCTTACTTAAACTTAAAAGACTTTCTTAACTTAAAAGAGTTTCTTAAAAGACCTTGCTTCTTTCTATATCCTAATATTGTCATATATTGTTATATTGATATTTATTGATATTTATTATTTATTTTTATATTAATATTTATTATTATATTGATATTAGTTATATTGATTTATAGTTTGGTCATTGTCATATTGATTTATCTTCTCCCATTGATTTATGATTTATAGCCCTCCCAGCTTGTTGATTAACCAGCTTGTTGATTAAACATACCACCACAGTCCTGCTTAGCAGATAGCCTAAAGCAGCAGAAAAGAGAGTAGAGTATAGGGCGATGTGCCAGACAGGACCAGTGAGGTCAAGGGGCCATAGACAGAAGTTGTGGCCAGAGGCAGAACCGGGGCCGGAGCTGTGGCCGGAATCAGCGAGGTAAGCGTCAGGCCGGCTGGGGTAGCTGCTGGGGGAAGTGTAGTAGCTGCTGGGACTGAAGTCGCTACCGTAGCTGGGGGAGTCGCAGTAACTACAGCGGCAACTCTAGCCAGTGAAAGCGGCGATAGAGTAATTGGCAGGGGAAGCGCAGGAGCAAGAGGTAAAATCGGAACAGCCGGCAGCACCGAAAGGGGCGGCAGCACAACCGTGCTTGATAAAAGCGGGGTGTAAAAAACTGAAGATAGCGGATATACTTGAGCCTCGGCAGGTTTTGACCTCAGAAGGGCCGGATGACCAAAGAGCAAAGAAAGCAGAATTAATCCCCTAAGGAGCAGAGAATACCTTATTTGTTTTAAATACCTTACTTGTTTTAATTGAAATTTTAGTTTTGGTTTTAGGCTTTGATTTTGCATACTCACCTTCCTTTTATATATAGTTCTACACTTTTGCAGAAATTTCTTAGCGCCTTGACATCCTTAGAAAGTTACCTATAATAGCAAATCCAGTAAAATCAAGGCCTTGGAGAAAAAGTGCAAAAGCATAGTTATAGTTATAAATTATAGTTATAAATTTTTTATCATAGTCATAAATCAATAAATCTATATTAATATAAAATTATAAATTATTAATATCAATTTGATAAATTAACTTAATAAATTTATTGCATAATTTAATAAATTTATCAGATAATCATAGGCTACCAGTTAGTTAGAAAAGATCTGCTTGGTTAGAGAAGATCTACTATATTCGCTCTTATATATCAGACACCATAAACCCTATATCAGAACAACCATAACCCCTCGAAGGGCTTAGCTCTTATTATGGTTATGTCTCTCAATGGTAGCTAATAAATAAGAGCGACTATATTTATAGTATAGTCTCTCAAGCTGTGAATTATCAAATTTATTCACTCATATTATGTTAGTGGTTTTATTGATAAGCGCGAGAGCAGATTCACAATTACAGAATCAATGGGTAGAGTAATTGCCCGATCTTATTGGAGGGTGGCCCTTGTGTAAGCGTAGAGGGGCGGACACACAAAGGGAGCCGCCCAAATTACGCACTTTATTAGCCAGAGGACCGGTTAGTGGTCTTTTCGCTAAGTGCGTAACACAAGGGGGCAGCGGATCAATTACGCTATCAATTGTAGGAGCAGCCTTTAGGTCTGCCCAAATTGCGCACTTTGTTAGCGAAAGAACCAGTTAGCAACCCACCCTTTACAAAGCCACAAATATACAAAGCTAACAAATATACAAAGCTACAAACAAAGCACCGGCAGGATGCCGGTGCCCACTCAAGATGCCGGTGCCCACTCAGGATGCCGGTGCCCCAGGATACCGGTGCCCACCAATTCCTGCCTTCCCTGTCTGGGAGGGCGGCTGTCAAGCAGGAATTGCCTGCGGTGGATGGGAAGCCCTCTTTCCCCTGCCTGGGAGGGCGGCTGCTGGAGGGACTGAGGGCCGTGAGCGCGCTATGACCCTTTTCCCTGCCCCGGGAGGGCGGCTGGGACTTTGGACCTCGGACATCGGACCTTAACCTTGGCCCCCTTCCCCCTGCCTAGAGTTCAGGGCTGGCTGCTCTGGCTGTGGCGGTAGGCTCTGCGGCGGTGCTGGCTGTGGCTGCTCTGGCTGTGGCGGTAGGCTCTGCGGCTGCTCTGGCTGTAGGCTGCTCTGGTAGCGGCTGGCCGCGGTGGCTAGCTGTTGCGGCTGGCTAGGGCTGTAGCTGGCTGTGGCTGCTTGCAGCTTTTAGTCCGGCGATTGCCTCTTGCAGCGAGCTTCTAACCAGCTCATCCTCTTCTTTCTCTAGTCTCTTTTCAAGAGCCGGAATAGCTGTAGCGTCTTTGATATTTCGAAGCGCCAAAGCTGCCCGCCACCTAATCCCTGGCCGAGGATCGCTCAAGGCCTTGATCAGGGCCGGCACTGCCTTCGTATCCGCGATATGGCCAAGGGATAAGATCACCTCTTGCTGGTTTTCCCCGCTTGTGCAGGTCGAGCAATCGAGCAGAGCAGTGAGAGCCGGCACTGTGTCCTGATCGTAAACCCGGCCAAGAGCATTGATCGCTTCCCACTGGGTCCAGAGCGAGTCGCTCTTTAAGCCCTCCTTGAGTATGGGCACAGCCTCCCTGCGGTCAAAGTTGCTCAGGGCCACGGCTGCATTCCACCTGATTCGCTCATCCTTAGAATCCAGGGCCTTGATCAGGGGAGGGATGATCGCCTCCTGCGGCATACTGCCGAGGGCCCATATTGAACGCCATCTGACGTGGTCGTTAGGGGATTTTAAGGCCTGCTCGATCAGATGGGGAGCGGCCTTGGCGTCGGCGATATAGCCCATGATATTGACCGCTTCCCAGCAGGGGGTAAACTCGGTGCTGGTTTCAAGCACCTTGGCCAAGGCCGGAATAGCCGCATCGCCAGAGCGAATCAGGGAGTCTCTGGCCTGATCCCTGACCTCTTTCTTTCCGCTGCTAAGCTGTTGAATCCAAGTTTGGATCTGCTGCGCGTTCACCGGGGCAGATTCGCTGATAGGGTTAGACCCTGATGGGGCAGGCTCTGCCTGGTCTGAGGGCGAGGCTAGAGCTGAGGGTGCGGCCGGGGTGGAGCCGAGAGGCTCAGCCTGATCTGAGGGCGAAGCCGGTGAGGAGCCGAGAGGCTCAGCCTGAGCGGAGGGTAAAGCCGAGACAGCAGGCTCAGCCAGGGCAGAAGGAGCAGCTGGGCTGGCGGGTGAAGCAGGGGCTGAGGGCGAAGCCTGAGCTGAGGGTGCAGCCGGAGCGGAGGGCTCTGCCAAGTCAATCAGAGCAGGCTTTAGCGGCTCAGATTCGGCTGAGAAAAATTCAATCAGACTGCCTTGGGCCTCATCAGACTCAAAAGAGGCTGAAGAGCGAACAGCAGCTGAGACATCGCTTGACTTAGCACTAAGATCACCTGACTCAGCACTAGGACTAATAGAGCGGCCGGGGCGAGAGTCATCGGTGGTTTTGCCCGGCCAGGATCCGTGTTCAGGGGCTTTGCCCGGCTCAGATTCGCTCGGCTGAAGGGGCCTTAGGCTTGCCGTTGTCTCACTGACTCCGGTGGTGGCTACCCCGCTGGCTGTCAGGTTGCTTCCTGCTGTCAGGCTGCTTCCTGTTGTCGGGTTGCTCTCTGCTGTCGGGTTGCTCTCTGTTGTCGAGCTGCTCTCTGTTGTCAAGCTGCTTACTGCCGTCGGGCTGCTTCCTGTTGTCAGGTTGCTTCCTGCTGGAGGGTTGCTCTCTGCTTTCAGGCCGCTTCCCCCCTGCGGGATGGTTTTGAGTTGCTCGGCCCTTTTGGCCTGGCTGCTCAGCAAACAGCCGCTCATCATGATAGTCATGAAAGCAGCCAGGGGAAGGAATAGAGCAATCCCCAGGCTGATCAGGCCAGTTAACCCTGTGATTTTCTCTCGATTCACGATATTTGTATTCATGATATTTGTATTCAGGGTATTTATGGTATCCATATGATTTATTCCTTAACTATATTTTGACTTTTGGGAAGCTTATCTTGTAACTGTTTGAAATATTAAATTTTACGCTAACATCGGCCATTCCTGCCCTAACCCCTGTCATTTTAACCTAAAGCTTAGAATCCAGGAATATCAAGGCTTCTCAGGAATATTAAAATATTAAGGCTTCTGCCCGCACAAGAATGAAGGAAAATGTAAAAGTATAGTCTCTTGAGGCAAAAGTATAGTCCCTTGAAAAGATATGTCAAACGTAATAGGGAAGAAAAGCCAGCGAGGGTTACCAGGGGGAGGGGGATATCCTCATCCTTATCCTCCCACCTGGTCAACCCTCAAAGAATTATTTCAATTCACTTCTACCCGCAAGATCTTACACCCCGCAGAAACTCATTCACCCTTTCGGCGAATGATTCCTGACGCTGATTGCTACTGACGCCAGGGTCTGTCGGGCAGGGATGGGAGAGTCGACGATCTCCACCACCTTCTGTCTATCTTGACCTCAAGGGCATCAACACCGCTCTTGATAGAGGGAATCTTGTCCGTCTCGGTCTTGATGGCCGGAATGGTGTCAGTATTGGTCTTGATGTTACCTACAGCAGTCCCAATAGCGGGAATACCGGCTGTCTGGGTTACGATCGTACCTATCTTATCCGTCTCGGTCTTGATGGCTGGAATCTTGTCCGTCTGCTCTTTAATGCCAGACACGTTAGTCCCGATAGCGGAAATACCGGCTGTCTGGGTTACGATCGTACCTATCTTGTCCGTCTCGGTCTTGATGGCTGGAATCTTGTCCGTCTGCTCTTTAATGCCAGACACGTTAGACCCAATAGCGGGAATACCCGATGTCTGAGTCTGAATACCAGGAATCATATCGGTATTGGTCTTGATGGTGGTAATCTTGTCCGTCTGTGCCTGAATAGCATCTAATTTGCCTTCCATTGTGTCGGCTTTGGCTTCCAGAATGGCTATGGCTGCCTTTATGTCCTTGAGCATCTGCTCAACTTCACCTGGCTGAGCCTGTGCCTGCGCACAGATAATCTCATTCTTTAAAAATTTTTCTCTGTCTGTATCACAATCACAGTACATTCCTTCGATCGGCTGAGTAGTGGCAAAAACATACCCTTCCCCCCACTTATATATGATATAAGTATATTCATTAGGGACTCCATCATCAGCCCGCATCACTTTAGTTGCGTCAGGCGGAATGTTTCCGAATATTCCGCTTGCCGAATAATTTAAATCAGGACAGAGAGTATCATTTAAGCCGGAAAAATAGCTGTCAGGAGATAATATGCCAGTCAGCACACAAGCGCCAGGATCCGACACCTCGATCGCATTGGTAGTATAATTTGCATTCTGCTGAATGCCATACACCCGGACTCCACCAGGGAGAATGTTTGTATACCCATCCACTTGGCTGCCATTATCACTATTATCATACATATGAGCGAGCAATATACAGCCTCCTTCAACAGCCTTCGCAAGTTTTTCCCTGTTTTGTGCTAAAGCAAGGGTGCTATAAAAGTCTGGCTCAGTCTGGTTTTCTGCTATGATAATAATTCGGTATCGACTCAGCTCATAAAGGCTCATTGTGCTAAACTGCGTATGATCCTTAACATCGTATAAATCATGTTTATTCAATTGGGCCAGCGCATCGGCAAGAGAATCACCTGCACATTTTCCCCCGTATGTATAAGTGGTTGTATTCTTTTGGATGATAAGTATTTCCTTGGCTGCCCAGGCCACCTTTGTCTGAAGTCCTACCATTGCTACCAAAGCTACCATCATGCATACAACCAGAGAAAGTTTCTTCAAATACCTTTCCATTGTCTCAAGCCTCCTTACTTTCTTTACACTTTACCAGTTATCGTTTTACTACATTGCCTCAACGAGAAAACACCACTTCTCACTTCAATCCGCTCACCTAACCTGTTTACCTAGCCTGCGCACCTTGCTTTACCTCTCTTTTAGGTCTCTTTTCCTCCTCCACATGCGTTTCTTTCTCGTCTTACTCCCTAGTTGGCAAACTCCATCCACTCACCTCCTTAGTTTCCCGCCTGTTTGACAGGGGGCTTATTATGGTTGACTGACTGCACCGGCAGATTTATCCCTTTCCCAATATCCATTTTCCTGTTGATCTGCCATTAGGGTTAACTTAACTCTTTATATCTTCACCCGACATCTCTTCAATCCGGCAAAGCCAGCAGTACAGCATAAGGCATTTCTTTTGCTGCTGCCTTATCAATCCGTCTGTCTTACTTTATATTTGCCGCTATTATTTGCCGCTATTCGAGTTCACAGCTTTTTACTTTCCTTGTTGTCCTATTCAGTTCTTACCGCCATATCAGTGGTTCAGTGCTTACTGCCATATCAGCGGACAAAAGCTCGATAAAGGCGCTGTGTTTATAGCTGATCGGGTTTGACTCTGCCCGGGTTTATTATCGGACTTGTATGATCCGAATGCTTTCATTTTCACGGCATCTATTGCCGGATATTGTGGTTTCTCATCAAAGTTTCGACACCAGTCGGTTAATGGATGAAATACAGAGAGAGACTGATAAATATGCTGGTTATGGTAATGACTATAGTAATAGTTGAATACAAATCGGCCCATTTTATGCCCTTTTTACATGCTGTTGAAATTTTAATTACTATCCTATATCGATCAATCGGGTTAAAATCACTACAATATTCTTATTAAGAATAAATTTTATTTGTATATCGAACTATAGTTGCATATCTCTTTTTGTAATCATATATCGGAACGGCTCTGATTTAGATACTACTATGATGTTAACTAATATATCTAAATAAATAATAATTATTAATTTATTTAATAAATACTGGATGAGCAAATAGTTGCTGTAGATATTCATGTTTATTTATAATTCAGGCAAGGTATCAAGATATGCTGATTGGGTGATGAAGGCCCAAAATTGAAAAGTTATGAAGGCGCTTTTATTTTTTGAGGATCAAGTTTTTGAGAATCGAGTAAAGAGAAATTGAATTTTCAGGAGAAATTGAATTTTTCAGGCATCGGCGATGGCTGGAGATAGTTTTGGCAAGTATGCAATATATTTCCTAATAGGAAATATATTGCATAGTCCATAGGCAATCATTATATGAAGTTAACCTTCTTTTTCTCCTGATCAGGTGAGAATATCAAAGATCAAATGAGAAGATCAAATTTGTTTATAGAATTAGTGAATAAATATTAAAAATGTTAATATATAATATATATAATATTAAATTAATATATGGTATAAAATTTGCATATTAGATTTGTATATTATAAATAAAGAAAAAATAAAAATTTTATGCGTTTTTTTTCTATTTCTATCGATTTGGAAGCCGCTTCAAAAATACAAACTCCTGGTACCATCAAAATATGCTAAGAATTTTTTCTCAAAGCGTGGGGGAGGTTGGTAACAGGGCTAAACTACAATGTAAAAAGGAGATGAAAAATATGATTAAAAAGGTACATAGTGTATTTATTGCTATTCTTATTAACCTTTTGATTGTTGGCCTATTGCGAGTCCCAATGGCTGCTTCTAACTCACTCCAAACATGGGCGCCAGCAGTGGGTCTTCTGGAAGGCACTTGGGATTGCAGGAAAAACAGGACTACCATATTTCATGTGAACAATCCTACCAAGAACTGGCTATTGGTTTTGTTCAGCTTCTATTATGATGACGAAAAATGGGCAGGCAGCAGATTAGCTATACTTTCTCCAGATGATGTAGTGGAAGTCGATGCCAGATTTGTGTGGCCTCCTAACGATCCCTTATGCCATATCGGCAGATGGGGTAAGGTCAAAATTGCGAGCTTTTACCCTTGCTATGATGAAGATGATGATAATTGCGAATGCGATGGAAATCCCACCTGTTCCTGTACAAAAACAAACTTGAAGAATGGGATTACTGGCTTTCAGAAAGAGGTGTTTTCTTCTGTAGTCTCCATCTCTAAAAAAAGCGCCGGCACTACATATCCAGATTTGCCAATCTCAAGCATTTACGGTTTAACAGAAGCCAACCTAAAGGTAGTACCAGTGCCAACGAAGAATTGTGTGAAGGCAGAAGCAGAAGATGAAGAGATCGCAGCAGCAGATGGCCAAGATCAAGATAGCGATATTTTTGATCTGGCTGAGGAGCTGAATAAGTCAATGAACTCTACTATACTTGCTGATGGAATACTATACGATGTGGATGATCATGATAAGGCGGCGTTATGCAGGAATTTGCGTAATTGCTCATCATCATCACTCTTCAGCCCGAGCCCGACCCTTGCAGAGTATCTCAGAAGCTTAGGAATAACCTCGGGATCTGCTCATGGAGTTGATCGCGAGAAGCCAGTAACATTCTCTCTTCCGAAATGTAGTAAGTAAATTTTAGGATAATATAAGTTTAGCCACCCTAGACTCTCCCCCACGCTTTTGAGCTAGGCCTTCATCCAGTGGAAATACCCTTACAGCTTCCGTTAGCCATCCCCATTAGCCATAATTATTATAATTCTGTAATTAGTGTCTGTCCGAAATTGACTAACTTATTGACAATATTATGTTAATTAGTATTATTACAGGCTCTATCTTTT
>JAILZY010000118.1 GCA_023512255.1 bacterium
TTGTCTTTTACCTCAATACCCTTCCCCTGCAGCTTATCTACTTCTCCTAATTTTAAATATGGGGAACATCTGCCTTTATGGTTGGGCACTTATATTCATCCTCCTCACTTAGCATCCTTAAAAATCATCCTCAATCATCTGCCAGCCACGGTTTTCCCCATGATTGACTGAATCTCTTCAGATACCCCGCCTTCGATTTGGACATCAATGAGGTGCGGTCCGCTGGTGTCAGCCAGAGACTTTTGCAGGGCATTTCTCAGAGAGTCAGGATCATCCACCAACCAGGCTGATTTTAGGCCAAATCCCCTGGCCAGTTCATCGAACCGAATAGGGGGAGAGTCGAGGTCATACTGCTGAAGCTGGCCAAGCTCCTCTCCTGCCTCAGCCCAATATTCCAGCATGTTGAGCTTCAGAATCCGGTAGCTTCGGTTATTGCAGATTAGAAAGACTATATGGAGATGATAGCGGGCTGCGGTCCACAGGGCCTGAATTACATAAAGGGCTGCTCCGTCGCCTGAGAGGGCTATGAGCGGCTGATGGGGAAAAGCAAGCTTGGCACCTATCGCACCACTCAAACCCACTCCCAGACACCTGCCATGACTGCTGAAGTAGTTTATCGGTGCAGCCTCGGCCAGATAGTGAATGAGGGGAGCAGAAGCCGTAATCGACTCATCATAGACAATAGCGTTTTCAGGCAGCATCTCAGCCACTGTTTTCATCATCAGTGAGGGATGAAGAGGATGTATATGGCGAAGGTGATCATATTTTATCTGCACCGCCTCCCACTCCTCCTTCTTTTTGTTCTGCCAGAAATTTTTTCTTTTGGCTGCTTTTTTTTGAAATTCCGGCTCAGGGTGCAGTTCCATACTGGTTAAGATAGCCTGGAGGGTAGACTTAGGATCAGCCACAATGCCGATCTCGACCGGAAAGTTTTTGGCAATTTCCCAAGGATTTAGGTCCACTTGGAAAAGCCTTGCTCCGGGACGAAAGTAGGGGCCTTCATCAGGAAACATCTCAGGGAAAAGAGGCGTGCCGACAGCCAAGACCACATCTGCTTGGGTAGTGATAGGATGATTGTACTTGCCGAATGAGAAATTCAAGCTTCCCATAAATAGAGGATCACGGTAGTAGGCGCCTCCCTGATAGGTAAAATCCACTCCATAGACGGGGCAGCCGAGCCGATCGGCCAATTTCCTTACCACTTCTTGCGCGGCGCACAGTTGAATCTGATCACCGATCAAAATGATGGGATTTTCAGCCTCCATCAGCCCCTGAACGATTCTGGCCACATCCTCAGGCAGTGGGGTTGTCTGCCAGTGCGGGCAGCTAGTGAGATGAATTTCAGCCTCGATCTCCTGCTCGAAAACATCCATAGGAATAGCTAGAAATACCGGACCCTGTGGAGGGGTTGCGGCCACTTTGAAGGCTCTTCGCAGCACTTTCAGGGCATTGTCTTGCGGCATGATCCGATACGCCCATTTCGTCACTGGCCTGGCTGCCTCGGTCAGATCTGCGGCAAAAAATCCATCGAAAGAAGCAAATCTTGTCGGACCCTCACCAGCGTAAACCACAACAGGTAGGCTAGCTCGCCTCGCCTCATACAGCATAGCCATAGCATTGCCGAGCCCAACCATAGTGTGCAATTGCACCATAGCCGGCTTTCTAGCTGCTCGGGCATAGCCAAAGGCCATACCGACAACAGCCGACTCCTGTAGCCCTAGAATATAGGTGAGCTCAGGAAAATCAGACAGCGCATCCAGAAATCCCTCCTCTAGCGTGCCCGGATTTCCGAAAATATACTTCACTCCATCAGCAAGCAACTGCTTCATGAAAGCGTGCTTGGTTTTCATCTTTGGCATTGATTCCCCTTCCTCCTTACAGGAGCCTCAAGAGCTCCTTCATGTCCTTGAATCTATTTTATCTCCTTGAATATAGTCTGATAAGAGATCGCATCAGATGCATCGGACAATTTTGCTAAAAGGAAGGATAGGGCGTAGGAGATATGAAAATATCTTGGTGAAAAATTTACTGGCCTTGGTGAAAAATTTACTGGCCTTTGATTTAAATCGGTTTAAAAATTACTAGCTCAGCAATTCAGAGAGAAGAAGAGGCGGGCACTATTTCAGTTTGATTGAAACACAAATAAAATCAACTAATTATAGAAATAGACCTTAAGTTTTGATTTTCAACTGACTGTAACCTCATCTCAAGGTATTTTTAAATTAAACTGAACCACTACCTAATAGGCGATTTTTCGTAACCCATTGAATTAATGGGTTGAATATTTAGGTACTCTCTGAATCGCTGTATTAGCTTTTGGTACTAGCTTTTGGCGGCCTAAATGTGTTATATTGTTTAAAACAATGTTTAATATGATCCAATCTTTCCCTGGTTATAATTAGCCGTAAGTTTTAGAGATAAGAGGTTGTCTATCAAGGTCGGAAATGTCGGCTATCTTTCTCTGGGGGAGTGGCCTTAGGGGGCTAGCTGAAGAAACCAGCCCTGAGGTGCTGTCAAGGTCAACCCTATCCACTGCTGTCTTCGATCTTTCAGAGCTGGCGCCCTGGTTTGCTTTCTCCATAGTCAAGGAAGGGCCCAAAAGCAGGTGTTGGGTATCATCGCGGCCGGCAAAAGAGCATCCTCCCCTGATTATCACCGGCAATTGCTCTTCCAGCCTTGATCTAGCCTGGCACTTTTATCAGCTGGGCATCCTTTCGGTCTGGGGTTCGGTTCTTCCACTAAGCCAGTGGGCGGGAAGAGGACAGTTTGGCCGAAAATGGCTTTCTCCGCCGGGCAATATCTATGCAGCCTGGCGTCTGCCCGATCCTCCAAGGCCCTGGGGTGATATGCTCTCCCTGCTGGTAGGGTATATGATTATTCAGGGGCTTAAGAGTGCCGGAATTTCGGTGCGGCTCAAATGGCCTAATGATCTAGTGATCGACAGGAAAAAGGTGGGTGGGATTCTGATTGAGGCCAAGAGGGATGCGATTATTGCCGGAGTAGGCATTAATCTTTCTTCATCGCCGCAGAAAGATCAGCTTGATGATCCGCTGGCACTTTCTCCGACCTCTTTGAAGGCGGCAAGGGGGTGTTCAGCCAAGGCACTGGATCTTTGGATCAGATTGGTGCAGATCGGCCAGGCCATCTATCAGCAAATAATTGACTGCGGCAGCCCACAGCGGTTTGTTGCTGACCTTGAGCCCCATCTTGCCTTTATGGGTGAGGAGGTGATCATTGATGATTATCGGCAAGCCAGCCTCTATCAGGCCAAGAGTATAGGGCTTGATAGCCGAAGTGGTGGCCTTCTGATTCGGGTGGCCGGCAGAGAGCGGATAATCCATTCAGGAAAGATCTACCCGCTTAGCAGCGGCCAGCACTTTAAAACTGATGACTGATCAGTGAAAAAAATCAGAAAGCTATAAGAAAAAAGTTATAAGAAATTAGATTATCAGCATTAGAACAAATTAGACTACCAGTAAAGAGGATACAAAGAGGATAGAATGAAAAAAGTAAAAACATTCGACCAGGTGATCGAGAGCATTCGTGGGAAAAGAATACTTGTGGCCAACCGGGGAATTCCGGCGCGGCGGATTGTGCGCTCCATCCGAGAGGTATTCAACGCCATCCCGATTATGACGGCTACCGATGTTGATAAAACCGCCCCCTTTACCTCAGGGGCTCAGGAGCTGCTTCTTCTTGGGGAAAATTCTCGTGCTTACCTAGACATGGATCTGATTATCTCCCTGGCCAAGGCACGAGATATTTGCGCCATTCACCCTGGCTGGGGGTTTATTTCTGAAGACAGCTCCTTTCCGGCTAAGTGCGAGGAGGCGGGTATTTTATTCATTGGCCCGAGCAGTGAGGCCATGAAGCTTTTGGGCAATAAGGTTGAGGTTCGGGTCTTGGCCCGCAAGTTAGGCATTCCGGTTGTGCCGGGCTCATCAGGTGCAGTCAGTGTAGATGAGGCAAGGGAGATAGCCAGAGAGCTTGGCTTTCCGATCATGCTCAAGGCCGAGGGGGGAGGCGGAGGCAGAGGGATTTATGAAATCTACACCGAAGAGCAACTGGAGCGGGCCTTTGACAAGGCCTCAGCTCTGGCTCAGGCTACCTTTGGCAATCCCAGGCTGTATGTGGAGCGGCTCCTGCCCTCTGTCCGCCATCTTGAGATTCAGGTTGCGGCTGACCGCTATGGAAATGTTTTTGCTTTTGATGAGCGCGACTGCACGGTTCAGAGAAAACACCAGAAGCTGATCGAGATTACCCCTACACCCTGGCCTGGCATGAGCCAAGATCTTCGTAACCGGCTAAAGCGCTACGCCGAGGATCTGATTCGGCACGTTGGTTATTACTCCTTAGCCACTGTGGAATTTTTGGTGGATGCCCAAGGAAATCCTTATCTGATCGAGGTCAACACCCGGCTTCAGGTGGAGCATGGGATCACCGAGTGCCGCTACGGAATCGACCTGGTGGAAGAGCAAATCGCTATTGCCTTTGGTGCTGCCTTACGGTTCAATAAAAAGGAGACCATACCCTTCAACTGGGCCATGCAGGTTCGCATCAATTGCGAAGACCCGCAGAACAATTTTGCTCCTAACGCCGGTCTGATCACCCGCTACATCTCACCCGGCGGTCAGGGCATACGGGTTGACTCCTGTGTGTCCTCAGGCTATGAATTCCCCTCAGAGTATGACTCTGCCGCCTCGCTGCTGATTGCCTACGGAAAGAGCTGGACCAAGGTGCTGGGAATCATGGACCGTGCCTTGCGGGAGTATATTATCAGTGGGGTAAAGACCACTATACCCTTTCATCTTCAGATTATTGATCATCCCAAATTTAGAGCTGGTGATTTTGATACCAATTTTATTGCTAATACCCCTGAGCTCCTAAACTATCAAGAGCATGAGCCAGAGCCTTTGCGGCTTTCACGACTGGTGGCCGAGATCTGCGCCAGAGGCTATAATCCCTTTGTCCAGCTTGGTGAATATCGGGGAAGGCAGGACAAGCGGCTTGGAAGATTTGTGCCCGCTCTGCCTGAGAAAAACTTCGATCAATACCGCTCTCCCTATCCCAGGCGAGATCGCAGCGCGCTCCTTGACTATGTTCGTGATTCAGGTGTGGTTCATTTCACTGATACTACAAGTCGCGACATTACTCAGTCAAACAGCGGAAACCGCTTTCGACTGGCCGAGGACAGGCTCATCGGCCCATACCTTGATCATTGCGGTTTCTTTTCCCTGGAAAACGGCGGTGGAGCGCATTTCCATGTAGCCATGATGGCTAACATGACCTATCCCTTTCAGGAAGCTAAGGAATGGAATCAATTTGCGCCTCAAACCCCAAAGCAGATCCTGATCCGATCGACTAATGTTTTGGGCTACAAGCCTCAGCCAAAGAACCTGATGCGGCTTACCGCCGAGATGATTTGCGAGCACTACGATATCATTCGCTGCTTTGATTTTTTGAACCATATCGAAAATATGGAACCCTTTGCCGAAGTGGCCCTGAATTCTCCGGCCAATGTCTTTGAGCCAGCTATATCTCTTTCCTGGGCCGCGGGGTTTGATGTGCCTCACTATCTTGGTGTGCTGGATAGAATCGTTGATATGGTGGCCAGGGTTTGCGGCCTAGACAGAAAGAAAGCCACAAACATTTTTATTCTCGGCCTGAAGGATATGGCTGGAGTCTGCCCCCCGCGGTTTATGAGGGAGCTGGTTTCAGCCATTAGAAAGCGCTATCCAGATCTAGTCGTTCACTATCATCGGCACTACACCGATGGCCTGTTTGTTCCAGCCATAGGGGCTGCGGTCGAGGCAGGAGCCAGGATAGTGGATACGGGGCTTGGCCCTGCTGTCCGCTGGTATGGGCAGGGGGATGTTCTGGCCACTGCTGCCTATATCGAGGGCGAGCTTGGCCTGCCGACTAACCTGAATAAAGAGATGATCCGAAGCTGTGGCTTCCTCCTAAAGCAGATCATGCCCTACTATGACCGATACGCTGCTCCCTATTTTCAAGGGATTGATCATGATGTGGTATTACATGGGATGCCGGGCGGGGCTACCTCTTCCTCGCAAGAAGGGGCTATGCAGCAGGGCTATATTCACCTTCTGCCCGCTATGCTTCACTTTTTGGCTGGAATCCGCACCATTGTCCGCTATCACGATGTTACCCCAGGGTCTCAGATTACCTGGAACACGGCTTTTTTGGCTGTAACCAGTGCTTTCAAGCGGGGTGGTGACCAGGAGGTGCGACACCTGCTCAATGTGCTGGATAAGGTGGTCAATACGCCTGAGGAGGAGATGAGCGATGAGCTAAAAAAAGAGCGCTTGATCATCTACCGAGATAGTAATGACGCCTTCAGGGAGCTTTTATTGGGCAAATTTGGCCCGCTTCCCCTGGGTTTTCCGCCCGATTGGGTGTATGAGAGCGCCTTTGGCCCAGGCTGGCGGGAAGCTATAGCCAGACGAAGCGAAAGCGCTTCCCTTGATTGTGCTTGCCTGGAGGATGTGGATATTGAGGCTGAGCGCCAGGCTCTTGCCTCTCACCTCAACCGCGAACCCTCAGCGGAAGAGCTGGTGATGTATCTGAATCATCCCAGCGATGCCTTAAAGACTATTCGGTTCCAGCAACAGTTCGGCGATCCGAACCTTCTGCCCCTGGATGTATGGTTTGAGGGGCTGCTTCCCAATCAGGAGCTATATTTTAATGATAGTGGTGGCAAGCCTCACCTTATGACTATTGTCGATATTTCAAGACCAAACGATCAGGGCATGAGTCTGGTTCGCTATTCCCTCGATGGTGAATTTTTTACCTATCCGGTCAAGGTGTCTGAAGCAGTCAAGGGAAAGGTGGGGGCCATTGAGATGGCCGACAAAAATAACCCCTACCATGTGGCCTCACCCTGCAATGGAGATCTTTGGATCATGTACGTCAGTGTCGGTGATATGGTCAAAAAGGGGGAAGAGCTTTTCAATATCACCATCATGAAGCAGGAAAAGGCTGTTCTTTCCCCAATGGATGGGATCGTGAAGCGAATTCTCAAATTTGCTAATTATAAAGAGGATAAAAAGATGGTGCCGGTCAAAGAGGGTGAGCTGATCGTGGAGCTTGCCCCCATTGGCAGGATGTGCCCAAGGTGCTCTTTTGCAGTGGCTAGCCAAGAGTTTAACTTCTGCCCCAATTGTGGTGGGAAACTAGCTGAGTGATGAGGGCCAAGCAATAAAGTGATGAGGAGGGCCAAGCAATAATAAGCCAAGCAATAACAAGCAATGATACAATAGGGCCAAGGAATCAATGAACAAGCAATCAATGAACCTTATGCCAGAGCGAATGCTTGATTGCATTTTAAAATCAATCAGTTAACTTTCACAAAATGTGTTGAGTTAACATTCTGGAATATAAAGCTTTTCAGGTGTTCACTCTGGATTTCAGGATGAAGGAACCACAAGCGAGGAGTGAAGAAATACCAAATAGGCCAATCCAACTAGTATTTCAGAGAAAAAGAAGTTAATTCATGGTGAGCTTGGTATGAAATACTTAGTCGTAGGCACAGGAGCGCTGGGGAGTATCTTCGGTGGATTTTTACACCTAAGCGGCCAGGAAGTAGGTTTTTTGGGCAGGGGGGAGCATTTTGAGCACATCCGCAGGCAGGGATTACTCATTCGGGGTATCTGGGGGGAGCATAGGGTGAGTGGACTTAAAACCTTCTCTTCCCCGCGGGAGGTTCCCTCGGCCTGCAAGGTCATCCTGCTGTGTGTTAAATCCTTTGATACAGCTGAGGCTGTGCGGCAGACAGCTAATCTTTTGGCTGAAGATGGCCTGGTGGTCTCGCTTCAAAATGGCCTTGGCAATGTGGAAAAAATTGCGGCCGAAGTAGGCTCAAGGCGCACGCTCGGAGGCCGGGTTATTTTTGGAGTTGAGATTCCAAGACCTGGTGAGGCTCAGGTTACCGTGTGCGCTGATAAGGTAGTACTCGGATCTGTTGGGCCGCAAGGAGCAGATCGAGAGAAGATCAAACAGATTGTTGAAGATTTTTGCCGGGCGCATATTCCAACCGAGATGGTTGATCAGATATTTCCCTTTATCTGGGCCAAGGTTTTGTACAATTGCGCCCTCAATCCGCTGGCTGCCCTGCTTGGGGTAACCTACGGAGAATTAGGAGAAAATCCCCAGACGCAGGCCATTATGAAAGAGATCATAGCCGAAATCTACCAGGTGGCGGCCCGAATCGGCATAACCCTGCCTCAGAGCAGCGCGGAAAGCTATTTTGATCACCTCCTCAATACGCTCATCCCAGCCACAGCCTCACACCACGCCTCCATGCTCCAGGACCTGCGGCGGGGAAAGAGAACCGAAATCGACGCTCTGAATGGGGCCATCAGTCAGATGGCCTCTGAACTTGGCCTGCCAGCCCCTGCTAATCTTCTTATCAGCCGCCTGATCCACTTTTGTGAATCTCGCCATACTACTACTGGCTCTGCTAGTAGATAGAAAACGAGGCAGAGGCTGGAAAATCGGGCTGCTGAAAGCCTCTGGGTTGCTGAAAACCTATTGTATAAAACGACTGAATAGAATGGCCGGCTGCTGAAAGGCTCTAGGTTTTAAGACCTAGTGCATTAGTTTAAGACCTAGCGCATGAAAATAGTGGATAAAACAAGAAACAGTGGATAAAACAAGAAGCAGTTATAAAACAAGAAACAGAAATGAGGAAGATCGAGTATGAAATCCTTTAGGAAGGAACTTTGGTTCAAAACCGAAAAACGCCGTGAGTTTATCAATATTACCCCTCAGGTTGAGACCTGTCTGGCTGAGAGTGGAATTAGGGAAGGCCTGTGCCTGGTCAATGCCATGCACATCACCTCTTCGGTGTTTATTAACGATGATGAGCCAGGGCTACATCAGGATTATGAAAGGTGGCTTGAGCATCTGGCTCCCCATGAGCCCATCTGCCAATACCTCCATAACCGGACCGGAGAGGACAATGCGGATGCTCACCTGAAGCGCCAGCTCATGGGCAGGGAGGTGGTGGTAGCCGTTAGCGGTGGGCGGCTTGACTTTGGCCCCTGGGAGCAGATCTTCTATGGTGAGTTTGACGGCCAAAGGCGCAAGCGGGTGCTGGTTAAAATTATCGGGGAGTGAAAGGAATAGTGATTTCTTTAACTAAAGTTTTTTACCTTAAACACTTACTGGCTATTTTACTGACTCTTTCGCTAAGTGCGTCGCTCTTATATATCAGACACCATAAACCCTATATCAGAACAACCATAAACCCTCGAAGGGGCTTAGCTCTTATTAG
>JAILZY010000119.1 GCA_023512255.1 bacterium
TTTTACTGGATTTGCTATTAGAGGTAACTTTCTAAGGATGTCAAGGCGCTAAGAAATTTCTGCAAAAGTGTAGTTAAAATATTTATTCTAAAACTGCTCTTAAACTTCTAACAATCGGTAATAAAAGATAAAATATTGTGAAATTAATTGTCGAATATGAAAAAAGTTGCAATATTTAACTTGACAATATTAACTTAGCCATAGAGGCATTGATTTTAGTTAAGTAGAGTTATCATATACCTATAAGCAGTAGAATTTATGCGGTCTTTTCGCTAATAAAGTGCGCAAAGCTTGGGGCGGGCACAAGGGCCGCGAGCTGCGATTGATAGCGTAAAATTGATCCGCAATTGATAGCATAATTGATCTGCTCTCTGTGCACTCGTGTTACGCACTTAGCGATATAACCTCTTCGCCTCTTGTAGAAAAATAGTATGGAAGTGTCCGAATAGTATGGAAGTGTCTGAAATCTCCCATATAATTAGGGGGAAGCATCTGTAATTTTATCCCTTATTTATTTGACAGGATTTATTTGACAGGTATTTAACAGGTATTTATTTGACAGGATAGGTGAGGCATGGTATTATTATCACTGATAAGCACTCTTATAAGAATCGTATGTGAGTGTCATACTAAGTGAGGGAAAAAACCGATGAGCTCAGGAGATAATAAAGATAAGGTAACGATAAAAATCCCCCGTAAATTGTATGAGGAGGTTAAAAATCTAATCGCAGACACAGGCTTTAGCAGCGCTACAGAGTTTATCGTCTATGTACTGCGAGACATCGTGGCCGGAGGAAAACTGCAAAAGGAAGAGGCGCTGAATGCAGAGGAGATGGAGCTAATCCGCAAACGGCTGAGAGCCTTAGGCTACATCAAGGAGTAAAAGCCATCTAGGAGTATCACTAGAATTTTGGCAAGAATAATATTCACCACAGTTTTCACTACAATTTGACTGGCATTTACTTCAGTTCAGGCATTTTTGGGAGAAAGAAAAGCAATGATTAAACCGCACGGAGGAAAACTTGTAAACCGTATCTTGTCTGCTGCCGCCCAGGAGTCGGCCAGAGAAAGAGCGAAAGATTTACCCAAAATCGCGGTTAGTCAGGATACCCTGACTGATCTTGAAAATATTGCCGATGGGATTTTCAGTCCCCTGGAAGGGTTTATGAACCAGAAGGATTTTCAGAGTGTAGTTGATAATATGCGACTTTCAAATGGTCTGCCCTGGACAATTCCCATCATCCTGGATGTAGAAAAGGAGGTAGCTGACAGGCTGCGGCTAGACTCTGAGGTCGCCCTGATTGATCCTTCCGGTGATGTGGCTGCCATTTTGTATCTTGAGGATAAATACTCATATGATAAGGAGCATCTGGCCCGGCAGGTATTCAAGACTACAGAGGATAAGCATCCCGGTGTCAAGAAGGTATATTCTATGGGTGAGGTCCTCCTTGGGGGCAAGATTGATCTTTTAAAAAAGCAGCCTGACCCCTATGCCCGCTATAATCTGTCTCCTCGTGAGACGCGGCTTTTATTTCAAGAAAAGGGCTGGGAGACTATAGTCGCCTTCCAGACCCGCAATCCTGTGCACCGGGCCCACGAATATCTGCAAAAATGTGCCTTGGAAGTGGTTGATGGGCTTCTCCTCCATCCCCTGGTGGGAGAAACCAAAAGCGATGATATTCCAACCGATATCCGAATAAAGTGTTATGAGGTCATTGTCAAGCAGTACTATCATCCGCAACGCACCATATTTTCAGTCATGCCGGTCAACATGCGCTATGCCGGCCCTCGAGAGGCGATCTTCCATGCGATCTTGCGCAAAAACTATGGCTGCACGCACTTTATTGTAGGGCGGGATCATGCTGGCGTCGGCAATTACTATGGAACCTATGATGCCCACTACATCTTTCGGGAATTTTCACCGCAGGAGCTTGAGATTACACCCTTTTTCTTCGAACATGCCTTCTACTGCAAACGATGTGGAGGTATGGCTTCCAGCAAGACCTGCCCGCATGACAGCAGCGATCATGTGGTCTTGAGCGGGACCAAGGTGCGGGAGATGCTGAGTCGGGGTGAGATTCCACCTAAAGAATTTACCCGGCAGGAAGTAGCTGAGATTTTAATTGCTGGGCTGCGGCAACAACAGCAGCAGCGGTAAGGGCTTTCAGAAAAAGATGATTCTTCAGCAAGGTTGATCTTTAACCTACTTAACGCTTATAGGTGGGAGGTATGATTATTCATGGGATGCCAAGGGATATACAAAAGCAATAACAATAAGATGGAACAAAAGGGATTCACCCTCTGGTTTACCGGCTTATCCGGTGCGGGGAAAACAACCATAGCTCAGAGAGTCGAGCAGACCTTACGGGAGCGGGGCTTTAAGGTGGAGCTTTTGGACGGTGACGTGGTTCGGACGAATTTAAGTAAGGGGCTTGGCTTCAGTAAGGAGGATCGGGACACCAACATAAAACGGATCGGCTTTGTCTGCAAGCTCTTGACTCGAAACGGGGTCATTGCCATTGCCTCAGCCATCTCCCCTTATCGTGAGGTGCGGGACTATAACCGTCAGCAGATTGGAGACTTTGTCGAGGTATTTGTCAAATGCCCGCTTGAAATCTGCATTCAACGGGATGTCAAGGGACTCTACCAAAAGGCCCTGGCTGGGGAAATCAAAAATTATACTGGAGTTTCCGACCCGTATGAAGAGCCTCTGAATCCAGAGATAATCGTCGAGACCGACCGAGAGTCGGTCGAAGAGAGCACAGCCAAGATACTGGCTAAATTGACCGAGCTTGGTTATCTGCCAGATCTTTCTGAAAGCCACAGCCAGCTTGTCGAGGAGGGTGAAGCAGAGGATATTTACAGTCAAGAGGAAGAAGAGAAAATCAAGCAGCGGCTGCGAGATTTGGGGTACATCTGATATGGCGGCCTGGCTCAAGAAACCCCACGGTGGTTCACAGAAAAAAAAGATTTTGGTTATCGGACTCGACGGCGTTCCCTATACCTTTTTGACCAATCCAAAAAACGCAGGCAAGTTTCCCAGAATGCAGGCCCTTTTTCAGCATGGCACCTTTCAGCGGATGCGATCGACTATTCCGACCGTTTCATCGGTGGCTTGGTCGTCCTTTATGACCGGCACAAATCCTGCCAAGCACAATATCTACGGGTTTATTGACCGCAAGCCTGACCCATTCGAACCCTTCATCCCCACGGCCATCAACATGAAAGCAGCTACGCTTTGGCAGATCTTAAGCCAGGCCAAAAAGCGGGTTGTGGTCATCAATGTACCGGTTACCTACCCACCAAAGCCAGTGAACGGGATTCTCATCGGCTGCTTTTTGGCCACCAAGCTGGACAAGGCCGCCTATCCAGCCTCTATCGTATCTAAGCTCAAAGAACTAGACTATCGCATCGATGTGGATGCTTGGCTAGCCAGAAAGGATAAGAAAAAATTCCTGGAGGAGCTACATGTGGCTCTTGATCGCAGGGTGGCCACAGCCAGCTATTTCCTTGAGCGCGAAGAATGGGACTATTTTCAACTTCACATCATGGAGACTGACCGGATAAATCACTTTTTCTGGGATGACTGGGAAAAGGATAATCCAGAGTTTGCTCCTGAGTTTATCCGCTACTATCAGAAGATAGACAGCTACGTGGGTGAAATTTATGACCGCTTCGTGGAGAAGACCCCCGGGGTAGAATTCATCCTTTTGTCTGACCACGGATTTTGTTCTATTAAAAAGGAGGTCTTTGTCAATCAGTGGCTTCAGGAGAAAGGGTGGCTTAAATTTAGCAGTGAAAAGCCTTCCTCTCTCAAAGAGATGCACCCTGAGACTGTGGCCTATAGCCTAATTCCGGGGCGGATCTTTCTCAATGTCCGCGGCCGAGAATTCTGTGGCCGGATCGAGCCGGGCAAAGAGTATGAGACCATCCGCAGGCAGCTTGCCGAGGCCATCATGGAGATGAAAGATCCTGACTGCGGAGAGCCTATATTGAGCAAGGTGGTAGCCAGGGAGGAAATCTACGATGGCCCCTGCCTGAATCAGGCCGCGGACCTTTTGGCTATTCCCCATGATGGGTATGATCTAAAAGGGAATATTGATCAAACCTCCCTGACCGGACGAAGTGAACTGTCTGGAATGCACACCTATGATGATGCTTTCTTTTACCTTAAGGGGAAAAGGGTAAAGGAAACCGACTTTGATATCCATGCCCTTGCGCCCACTATACTCAAGCTGCTTGATGTAGCTATCCCGACAGGGATGGACCGAGGTCCCTTGCCGGTTGAGGTTGATGAATGAGGAAAATATGAGAATTAGAAGAATTATGAGGAGCCCCCAAAATCTTTGCGCAGCCTCAGAATCCATCTGACTTTTTTCCCCGCAGATACTTATCAATGGCTAAGGCAGCTCTTTTCCCTGCGGCCATGGCCTTGATTACCGTAGCTGCTCCGGTAACGATATCGCCACCAGCATAGATGCCGGGCAGATTCGTGGCTCCAGTCTGCTCATCAGCTATGATGTTTCCCTTCTTGCTCAAGGCCAGGCCAGTCATGGTTGAGGTCAAAAGGAGGTTCGGCCCCTGACCGATAGCTACCACTACGGTCTGTACATCCAGGGAAAATTCCGATCCAGGAACAGGGATCGGCCTTCTTCGGCCTGATTGGTCAACATCACCAAGCTCCATCCTTACGCATTCCATCCCCTTCACCCACCCATGGCCATTGTCCAGCAGACGAACAGGAGCAGCCAGAAGCACGAATTCTATCCCCTCTTCGAGGGCGTTTTCCACTTCCTCACGCCGAGCCGGCAACTCATCCATTGATCTTCGGTAGACGATGTACACCTTCTCCGCTCCAAGACGCAAGGCTACCCGGGCAGAATCTACAGCCACGTTTCCCCCACCGACTACGGCCACCTCCTGTCCTATGCGGATTGGGGTATCGTAGTCAGGGAAAAGATAGGCTTTCATCAGATTGACCCTAGTCAAAAATTCATTGGCTGTGTACACTCCATTCAGGTTTTCACCGCAGATACCCATAAAATAGGGGAGCCCTGCTCCTGTGCCGATAAAGATGGCCTCAAACCCTTCCTGCCTCAACTCCTCAATGGTAGCCAGCTTTCCGATAACACAGTTAGTTTTAATCTGAACCCCCAGTTGGTTAACATAGTCAATTTCCCGCTGGACAATACTTTTAGGCAGCCGAAACTCCGGAATCCCATAGGTCAAAACTCCACCAGCTTTATGGAGAGCTTCAAATACAGTAACTTCATGACCCATTTTGGCCAATTCACAAGCCGCGGTCAGCCCAGCGGGACCTGAGCCAATGACAGCCACCTTTTTGCCACTGCGAACAAAGGGCGCATGAGCTTGCAACTCCCCATAGTTAGCATACTCATAATCGGCTACAAACCGCTCCAGCCTGCCAATAGCTATCGGCTGCCCAATTTTGTTCAGGCTACAGTGCGCCTCGCACTGGGTTTCCTGGGGACAAACCCGTCCGCAGATGGCCGGCAGGCTGTTTTTCTCCTTGATCTTCCTGATCGCAGCCAGAAAATCTCCTTCCTTGATGAAGCGAATAAAGGCCGGTATATCTATATCTACCGGACAGCCCTCAACACAGGGCTTATTCTTGCATTCCAGGCAACGGGATGCCTCCATCAGGGCATCCTGCCGACTGTAGCCCAAAGCAACCGAATCAAAATTGCGGACTCTAGTGGCCGGATTCTGCATCGGCATAGGAACGCGGCTCTTTGGCCTGCTTGAGAGTCCAGCGCTTTGCTGCTCCTGCTGACCTTTATTCTCCTGCTCCTTGCATTTGCAGGAATAGTTCCATGAGGCCAGGCTTTCCTCTCGTCGATACATGGTTTGCCGCTTCAGCAGCTCATCAAAGTCGACCTGATGGCCGTCGAATTCCGGCCCCTCAACACAAGCAAAGAGCGTTCTGTCGCCCACCGTAACCCGGCAAGCGCCGCACATACCGGTAGCATCGACCATAATAGAATTCAGGCTGACTACCGTTGGGATACGGGCCTCTCTGGTCAGATGCGCTACGGCCCGCATCATTACTACTGGACCAATAGCCAGGACTAGATCGATTTTTTCTTCCCTGTTGATTAGGTCGGCCAAAAGGTCGGTTACCAACCCCTTGACTCCGTATGAGCCATCATCCGTAGCCACCAGGAGCAGATCGGAGGTAGCTCTCATTTCATCCTCCAGGATCAGCAACTCCTTACTTTTGGCTCCAATGATGGAAATCACTCTGTTGCCAACCTCTTTCATGGCCCTGGCGATCGGCAAAACAGGCGCTATCCCGACTCCGCCGCCGATGCAGACAACCACTCCCGCCTTGTAGATATGGGTAGGTTTCCCTAATGGGCCAACCAGATCCACGATTGTATCGCCCTGGTTGAGTGTGGCTAGCTTGCGGGTAGATGCTCCGACAATCTGATAGATAACCTTGATCGTACCCTTTCGCTCATTGCGCTCGACAATAGTCAGTGGTATCCGCTCTCCATATTCATCGGTTTTAAGCACTACGAAATTTCCAGGCCGAGCAGCCCTGGCTAATTGCGGATGCTCAAGCTCAAGCAGTATGATAGAGGGAGCCAGGGTCCTTCGGTCAGCGATTCGATAGCTCATCTTATTCTCCTTCCCCAAAGTGGGGGGATATAGATAAAAAAAGCCCCCTCTTTTTAATCTTTTCGATTATGGATGATTGACCAAGAGGGGGTAATAAGGAAGCACAATCTTTCTGTGTTATTTTCTTCGTATTCTCTCTTAGCGGCTTTGAGATGATGGCTCCACAGGCGACAAACCTGACAAAACCTGACTGGAGCTAACCCTATTCTCTTATCAGCTTCGCTCTTATATCAGAACCATAAAACCCTATATCAGAACAACCATAAACCCTCGAAGGGGCTTAGCTCTTATTAGGGTTATGTCTCTCAATGGGTAGCTAATAAATAAGAGCTATCAGCTTAGAATAATAATTTCCTATACCTGATTGTAGTCGACTACGATATTATTCTCTTTCTTCAGTCGCTCAAGCCAGGTCTGGAACATTTGATACTCTTTGGTGCGCAGAGCCTGCTCACGAAGCCTTGGCTCTTCCTCAGCGAATTTTTTGAGGTCCACACCGATTCGTTTCTTTAAAACCGCAAGGCAATAGCCGCGGCTAGTTTGAATCACAGGAGTGACTTCTCCCTCCCTCAAACTAAAGAGGGCATTGGAAAGCTCTTCATTCTGTCCCAGCCCCTTAATGAATCCGTTATGAGATACTTCGCCGGTATTAGAGACCGTGAGCTGATAGCTCCCAGCCACTGAGGCAAGATCCGCTGGCGCGCTTTTCAGTCTGCCGCGCAGCTCTTCGGCTACTTCCTTGGCTTTAGCTTCAGATTTTTCTTTCTTAAGGTCCATGACCACCTTATCTTTTACCTTGTCAAGTTCTGGGACTCGAGCTGGTATCTCATCGACCAGACGCAGAATGTAAAATCCTGCCCCTGCTCGGATAGGCATACTGACATCATCCTTTTTCAAGGAGAAAGCACTTTTCACCACTTCTTCATACGGCCCAATCCCTGGCACTAGCTTCGCATCCTCGGCAAATTCCGTATCGCCGATCGCATACCCTGCCTTGACAGCCACATCTTCCAAACGCCCTGCCTTATAAAAGGAGCGAACTAGAGCATAGGCTTCATTTTCAGCCGCCTCCCAGGCTTTTTCATCAAGCAGTTGACTTTTAATCTGCTCTCTGACTTCCTCAATCGGTTTCGTTCTAGCCTCCTGAATATCTTCCACCTTGATGATATGGTAGCCGAAGGGAGATTCCACCACCTCACTTAGTCCTCCCTTAGGCAGGGCAAAGGCTGCCTTTTCAAAGGCAGGGGTCATACGCCCCTGGCCAAAGTAGCCCAGGTCTCCACCCTGTGATGCACTGCCAGGATCTTGGGAAAATTCTCCAGCCAGCTTGGCGAAGTCTTCTCCAGCCTTAATTCTCTGCAACAAGGCTTCGGCCTGCTTTTTGGCTTCCTCTTTTTTGGCAACATCTGCGGCCGGATCTGTTTTGATTAGAATGTGCCGAGCCCGCACCTGTTTGGGAAGCTGGTACTGGGTTTCATGGGTTTCGTAGTATTTTTTTATTGACTCCTCATCAACGGTTAAAGAATTTTTCACCTGCTGACAAGCCACATAGATGTAGCGAATTTTCCGCTGTCTGGGCAGCTGATATTTTTGCTTGTTTTTTTCAAAATAGCTCCTAACCTCATCATCGGAAACCGTAACCTGGGGGATAAAGGTAGCCGGAGTAAAAAGGACATAATCAGCCTCTACCTTCTCATTCTGCTGGGTATAGGCATCGAGAAGTTCAGCCTGTGATACCTTGATTCCCCCTCTGACTTTCTCCCGCAAGCGATCTATTAGCAAGCTTTTCTTGATCTGATCCTCAAAAGTGGCAGGATCCATATGCATTCCGTATTCCAGGACCTGGGCATACACCTGACTGTCAAATCGTCCATTCTGCTGAAAAATCGGCATACTCTGGATTTTGGCTAGCACCTCTTTCTCATCAACCACGATCCCCTGCTTTATGGCCTCATGAGTCAGAAGCCGGCGATTGATCACATTATCCAAGGCCATTTTTTTGAGCTGCATCCGCTCGGCCATCTCCGGCGACCAATGGTCTTTGAATTGATTTTGATAATATTCATAAAGCTGGCGGTATTCTGTAGCGTATTCAAGATGAGTTATATCCTCACCAAAGATAGTAGCAATGGCCCTTCCTTTCTCTTTAGCCCTCTCACCACCTACTCCCCAAACAAGAAATATAGTTCCGATGAAAGCTAAGACTATAATACTGATGATGGCTTTTACTAAAAAAGATCTTACATTTTTGCGCATGAGGCTAGGCATTGAATCTTTTCTCCTTACAACAATGACGATTAGAGCCTTGAGAGCAAAGTTTTTCCAAAAATTAAATAAACTAATTATATCCCATATTCTCCATATTTTCAAGGGACATTCTTTGGACACAGATGTTCCCCATGTTTAAATTAGGAGGAGGAGATAAGCCGCAGGGTAAGGGTATTGAGGTAAAAGACAATAGT
>JAILZY010000120.1 GCA_023512255.1 bacterium
ACTTTCTTCTCTCTTTATTTTCTCTCCTCCCCTTTATATTTTCAACATTATTTTTTCAACATGGGGAACATCTGTGGCAAGAGTAGTAAAAGAAATTCGTTCTTATTTATTAGCTACTATTTATTAGCTACCATTGAGAGACATAACCCTAATAAGAGCTAAGCCCCTTCGAGGGTTTATAGTTGTTCTGATATAGGGTTTATGGTGTCTGATATATAAGAGCGATTGCCTTTAATATACAAGACAGCATCCAAGATAGCTATGGTTATCGCCTCTACATTTTTTATTTCCAAGGTAGCGATAGCATCATTGAATTGCGCGTTTTGATGACCTCCAAAATCAGTTAAAAATTTAGCTTATCCAATTATATATTTATTTCCCATTGAATCTGGCAATAAAATCTAGGCCTTTATTTCTTTTGTAATGTAATCTTTCTTTAGCGAAAGAAAGCATCTCTCTATCGCTACCATCAAGGATGGCATTTTCTTTTGTATTAATAAATTCATCAATTTTAATAGGTTGTATGCCTAATGATTTTTTATTAAGCCACCTCCTAAACAAGGGACCAATTTGTCGATTGGTCTCTTTGGGCTCGGAGCATTTTACAAAAATATTATCTAATCCCATCTCATAAAGACGACCACAGAGACGATCAATTGTTGCTAGATTTCTTTTAATTGCTGAGGGATCTCGTTTTAGGTATGCAACATAAGAATCTTTAATTGGGAAAAGGTTTAGTTTTAATAAATTTTTGATTAGTCCAAAGTTATCGCGTTTTTTAAATGCTTTCTCGACCTCTTTCCAAATATCTTTATTTATATCTCGTATTCCTTCAGGAATTGTTGGATAAACTTGGAAGAGATCATCTAAGTAACTTCTTTGATTTGCATATTCAATACTTAATGTTATCCAATAATTCATAGTCTCAAGATGAGACCGCAATTTGAGAAATCCTAAAAAGCTAAATGGCGGAGAGGGTGGGATTCGAACCCACGTGCCCTGCTCATCACAGGACAAGTCGATTTCGAGTCGACCCCGTTACGGCCAGACTTCGGTACCTCTCCGCGAACCATCATTTCTGAGCTGAGCAAAAAAGCTCTGGAGCAAGGATAATGACCGCTCTCTGCCAACTCCTTCGATAACCTCCAGCTTTCCATCTCCCCAGAGCCAAACTGCCCCGATTTTTGATCTCACGGCACCACTCTTTGGCTCTCTGAGAGCATAAATGAGCTGTGAAATTTTGGCCAGCCTAATAGCTCCAAGACACATGAGGCAGGGCTCTACGGTTACATATATCCTACACCCCGTCAGCCTCCATTCGCCCAAGGCAGAGCCTGCCTGGCGAAGAGCCATGATCTCCGCATGAGCCGTAGGGTCTGCCTTTGCCTCAACCTGATTGTGCCCCCGGCCAATTATTGTCTCACCCTGCACGACTACGGCTCCAATCGGCACCTCTTGTTCTCTCAGACCACGTTCTGCCTCCTCTAGGGCAGCGTTCATGAAATTTTCATGAAAATTATCAAGGATATCAATATCTTCTCCTTCAGGACCTAAGGCCATAAATTATACTATCAGGATAACCTTCAGAGTGTCAAGCGGTTTATGTACCGGACAGATGCCCCCAATTCCCCTCTTGATATCTTTACTGTTTGATATCTTTGGGTATTTATTGTTTGGGTATTTATTGGTAGATTTTCATGCCATTGCCCAACTTTATATAATCTCCAGTTTTATGTATATCTTGTTTTGACCAGCAGCGTCTTAGGATCCAGCTTGACATGGAGAGCTGTAGGATTGAAATCATCATGGTCCTTCAGCAGCCTCAGAAAGATGGCATCCTTCACTGGATCGAGGGCGACAATAACACTCAAAAGGTCCTCGAATTGACTGTAGGGGGCTGGAATGCCGTGCTCATTAATAAGCTGACCTTCGCGGTGGGTGCGGGCCGAACACCACATCTCAAGGCTAAACTCTTCAGCAATCTTTTTGAATGACTCAACCTCGGCTCTGGTGGTATGTTCAAAATCAAACCCATCAACAATTACTACCTGAGGAGTAAATCCTCCTTGATGTATGGAGGTCTGGATCGCAGATCTCATCTTATCAATAGAAAAGGAGCGGTTCATGTAGCTCATGATAATGAGATTTTTTTCTACCATCTCCCGAAGCTCATTAGCATTCTCCAGTTGAAAGGATTCAACCAGATTACTGGTGATCTGATCATACCAGACCCTGACCTTATCCACGCTCTTTTCAATTCCAAAGTGCACTACCTTGTTTCCCCGCACTATATCATCCAGGGCGAGATAAACAAGGCAGGCTGTTTTCCCGACACCGGCCCGGGCCATAAAAATGCCGATATTGCCCTTTCCCAAGCCGCCATGGATGGATTTTTCAAAAATCCGAAAAGGGCTTTTCTTTTCCATTTCACTGAGAAGCATTGACTCTCCTTTCTTAATGAAAATACGAGGAGAAAACCACAATTTACCAACCTTACCTCTCCATCGGGAGAGGTGAGTGCCTTAGATTACTTTAGATTACTTTTTCTTCTTCCCATTCTTCTCCTGATACTTCTTTTTCAGCTCCTCGGCAATGGTCTGAGGTACAGGACTGTACTTGCAAAACTCCATGGTAAATTCTGCTTTCCCTTGAGTTGCAGAACGCAGAGCGGTCGAATATCCAAACATTTCAGCCAGCGGCACCTCAGCTTCAACAACGCTGCGGAACCCATCTTCAGAGGTACTGATAATAATTCCCCGACGCTGGTTCAATCCCCCGATAATGGCTCCCTGAAACTCACTGGGCCCCTCGACCGAGACTTTCATGATCGGCTCTTGAATGATCGGCTGGGCCTTTTCATACGCCTGCCAGAAAGCCCCTTGAGCAGCCTGTTGAAAAGCAATATCTGATGAGTCTACCGGATGGGAGGCCCCATCGTTGATTGTAATCTGCAGGCCAGTGATCGGAAAGCCGATTAGCCTCCCCTTTTTCAAGCAGGCTTGAAAGCCCTTGTCGCAGGAGGGAATAAACTCTCTGGGGATTGCTCCACCGACAATCTTATCAATAAAAACATAATGCTCTTCAGAAGGTTCCATGAATCCGGCCACTCTACCATATTGGCCTGCCCCACCGGTCTGCTTCTTGTGGGTGTAGTTGAATTCTGCTCTCCGAGAGATGGTTTCCCGATAGGCGACTTCGGGCATACCCGTCTCAACCTCAGCGCCGTACTCCCGACGCATCCGCTCGATGTAGATATCGAGGTGCAGCTCTCCCATTCCGCAGATGATGGTCTCGTCCGTTTCCGGGTCAATGTAGGAGCGAAACGTCGGATCCTCTTTGGTAAAGCGGGCCAATGCCTTGGACATACTGACCTGGGATTTATTGTCCTTGGGAACGATTTTCAATTTGATGACCGGCTCAGGCACATGCATCGAGGTCATGGTATACTGGATGCCCTCAGAAGTAAAGGTATCACCGGAGGCACAATCAATGCCAAAGAGAGCGACAATATCTCCTCCCCTGGTTTCCTCGATATCCTCCATCTGATCCGCATGCATGCGGACCAGCCGCCCGACCTTGATCTTTTTCCCAGTCCGAGCATTGATCAGGGTGTCTCCCTTTTTGAGGCTCCCCTGGTAGACCCGAATATAGGTCAGCTGCCCATATCTTCCTTCCTCTAACTTAAAAGCCAGCGCCACCAGGGGCTTATCTGGATCGGGCTGGAGAGTTACCAATCCTCCGCCATTGCCAATATCAATGGCCTCGTTGTGAATATCAGCCGGATTGGGCAAATACCTGCACACTGCATCCAGCAGGGGCTGAACCCCCTTGTTCTTATAGGCAGATCCCATAAATACCGGCGTCAATTTCAGAGCCAGAGTTCCTTTGCGGATAGCATTGATTATGAGCTCTTCGGTTACTTGTCCATCCAATATGGCCTCGGTTAATTCATCACAAAAGAGCGAAGCTGCATCCAGCATCTCTTCCCGTTTGATTTCGGCCAACTCCATCAATTCGGCTGGGATAGTGTCGGTGCGGACAATCTCTCCCTGAGGTCCATCAAAATAGATGGCCTTCATGCTGACCAGATCCACAACCCCTTGAAAATTTTGCTCAAGACCAATAGGAATCTGCATAGCTACGGCATTTAGATTTAACTTATCCCGTAGTTGATCGACTACCCGCAGGGGATTTGCCCCAGAGCGGTCGCATTTATTGACAAAGGCTAGCCTGGGGACTTTATAGCGGCTCATCTGGCGGTCAACAGTAATGGATTGGGACTGGACACCACCGACACCGCAGAGCACTAGGATCGCTCCATCCAGAACCCGCAGGGCCCGCTCAACCTCGATGGTAAAATCTACATGCCCTGGGGTATCAATAATATTAATGAAATAATCCCCCCAATTGCAGAAGGTAGCTGCAGAGGCGATCGTTATACCCCGCTCTCTTTCCAGCTCCATTGAGTCCATAGTTGCTCCGACCCCATCTTTTCCCTTAACCTCGTGAATGGCATGGATTCTTTTAGTGTAAAAAAGGATTCGCTCAGTGAGGGTCGTTTTTCCCGAGTCGATATGGGCACTGATTCCAATGTTGCGAACTTTGGTTAAATCTTTTATCATTTTATTCTCAAATCCTCCAGATGTTGTTCTCCTCGCTCATCTTGTTGATGTCGCTTCACAATTCATTTTATAGATTGAGGTCTCCTATGCTGATTCATGCTGATATTTTGGTTAATTCCCTAAGACAGCATGTTCAGATTACTGCTAGAAAAACACTGATCACCAAGTTACTGATTCTAAAGGAATAAAAAGTTTCCTAGAAGAGAGAACGTCCTCTTCTGGAAACCCAGTGTGAGAGTAGCCAGCGCCTCCGGCCTGGTTAGTTTTTAGGATATCCGAAAAGCAGCAGCTCTTCTCGTTAACGAAGATCTATGAGCGAGTATTTCTCTTAGCGGCATAGGGTTATATAATATCACTAAATTGACTAAAAGGCAACCCTTATCTCCCCCCCAGATACTCCCCACATTATGTCCAATTATAGTGTTCCCTTTTCCCCAGGGCGATTGCATGAAAAATTACTTGGCTAATAATATCAAGAAGATATTATAGAGTTATCCTAAAATTAATGATTAATCTACATAAATATTTAATATCTTTAGGAGAGATTTTTACTTTTTTTAATTCCAAATCCTGAAAATAGCCGATAAGTTTTATCTAAATTTACTAGCCATCTTATCATTAAATTTCATCAAATTGGCTTTAGTGGTTCTATCGCTAAGTAAATATATTTTAACGATAACCTATCGAGGCCAAAACCTTAAGATTGGCCTTTAATTAATTATTCCGTACTTGGCGAGGAAACCTTTTAGAGGGGAGAAGGAGTGATGGAGAAAAAAGAGAGGGATAAGGAGATTAGGGTTGCCCATGCTGTCTGTGGTAGAGTACGGCTTAAGATAAATAGCTCCAATGATGACCTGCTCAGGAGCTTGGAAGACTTTTTCCAGGATCAGGAGGGAATTTCAGAGGTTAGGCTGAATCGATCATCGAGAAGCCTAATCCTGAGCTATAGAC
Source organism: bacterium (assembly GCA_023512255.1). GTDB lineage: Bacteria > SZUA-182 > SZUA-182 > DTGQ01 > DTGQ01 > DTGQ01. The sequence continues at coordinate 5,574 of JAILZY010000120.1, forward strand.
CAGATCTTGTCAGTGAACAGGACCTGATCGGCCTCATCGAGAAGTTTTCCTTCGAAGAACTCATGAATAGCTACTCTCTGCCCAGGAAGAGACCATCCTGGGCCGGCAGTCCCCGTTGTGACGGCGGGCACCCTATGTCATCATGGCTACCTCTGGCCTTATCCAGCGCCGCGGTTGCCTTTGGCCTGTTGTCTGAATCGGCTCTTGTTCCCTGGCTTGTGGCCGGAGCGAGCGTTCCGATCTTAAATCGTGCTCTGAATGCTCTGCTCGCCCAAAAAGGCAGGCTTAATGTAGATGTCCTCGATGCTGCGGCGGTGGCTACTCTTGCCCTTCGCCGACAGTTTAATACGGCGGCAGCTATGGTTTGGCTTGTTTCCTTGGGGGATTTTATTCGTGAGGCCACTGTGCAGCGATCTCACCGGGCGATTGAGAGGCTCTTTCGTGGCCAGAGTCAAGTCTCCTGGATTGTCCGTGGGGGGAAGAAGGTCAGGGTCAGGGTCGGGGAGATTAAAAAGGGGGAGGTGGTGGTCGTCTATCCGGGTGAGCTTATTCCAGTGGATGGGATCATTCTTTCGGGTAGAGCCACCGTTGACCAGAAAATACTTACCGGAGAATCGATGCCGGTAGAAAAGGAAAAAGGAGGCTATGTGTATGCGGGATGTGTGGTCAGGGAGGGAAAACTATATCTTAGAGCAGAGAAGGTAGGAGCCGAGACAGTTAAGTCTAAGATTATTCAAATGGTGAGCAATGCCCCGATTCATGAAACCAGGATTCAGAATTATGCTGAGCGATTTGCCGGACGCCTCGTGCCCTGGAGCTTTATGGCCGCGGGGGTATCCCTGGCCCTGTCTGGCAATACTGGCACAGCCGCTTCCCTGCTGATCGTTGACTATGGCACAGGCATTCGAGTGGCTGCCCCGACTACGGTCTTAAGCTCTATGACCTGGGCAGCCCGTCAAGGGATTCTGATCAAGGGAGGCCGCTACCTTGAGCTCCTGGCCAAGGTCGATACGATTGTTTTTGATAAAACAGGAACCCTGACCATCGGAGAGCCTGAGGTGGTCGAGATTATCCCCTATGGGAAAAATGTTAGCCCCGAGAAGGTCTTGTCCCTGGCCGCAGCAGCCGAGGCCAGGCTGACCCATCCTGTGGCTGAGGCCATTGTTAGGGCAGCCCGAAAGCGGGGGCTAGCCATTCCAGAGCGGGAGTCTTCCGAATATTCGATTGGCTTGGGGATCGAGGCCACAGTTAGCGGATGCTCAGTGCTGGTTGGCTGTCATCGGTTCATGGCTTTGAAAAAAGTCAAGGTTGATCGAGCCGATCGAGATATTCTGAGGATGAGGGGGCGAGCCGCTACCCCTTTGTTTGTTGCGGTCGATGGTCGCTTGATCGGACTTTTGATCTATACTGACCCGCCTCGGCCAGAGGCGCCAAGTGTTATCCGAGCCCTTCGGTCCAGGGGGATTAAAAATCTCATCATGCTGACCGGTGATCATCCAGCTATCGCTCAAAAGGTGGCCCGCAGCCTGGGTATTGATCAGTACGTGGCCGATGCCTTCCCTGAAGAGAAAGCGCAAGTGGTCAAGTCACTCCAGGAGCGGGGCTGCACTGTGGCTGTGGTGGGAGATGGAATAAACGACACCCTAGCCTTTGTCCAGGCCGATGTGGGCATAGCCGTAAAAGGGGGGGCGGATGTAGCCGTAGAGACCGCTCAGGTATCCCTGCTTGAAGGAAACTTGTGGAAAGTTCCTCAAGCTATTGATATTGCTCGCAGATCAACCCATCTTATTCAGCAGAACTGGAAGATTAACCTCTATCCTAACACGGGAGCCATTGCCTTCGTCCTGCTTGGGATCCTAGGGCCTGTTGGCACTACCGTGATCAGCAATGGTTCAGCAGTCATCGCTTCCCTGAATGCCTTACGGCCCCTGATGGACGGCAGCTCACCAGAGAGAGTGGCCGCGCCAGAGAGAGGGGCCGTAGGGTGATAACGGGTAAATATAAAATTAACTCGATAGTGATAAGTGGTCTTTAATTTAATTTTCCAAATGAGCCAGAATTTCTTCTGCCTTGAGTTTTCCAAGAATATCAATGGCCCGTACTCTGGTTACGTAATTTATGGTCAGGCTGCTGGCGCACATGGTGAAGAAGGAGATAAGATCGGCTCTGGTTTGCTTTGATAGCCGTGCGGCGGCTGATCTTGAAGAGTCAAGCACGAGGCTGTCCCGCTGGAGTATGGAGATTAAAGCTGTGCTCATTCGCTCAAGGATTCTTGCGGATGGGTAGGCAAGAGTTTTCAGCATATAGCGGATGATTCCGCGACTGCCTATTTCACCAAGTGATTCGATGGCCGCAGCTAGGATAAATTCATCATCCCGCTTGAGAAGATCGAGGAGAATCTTAGTAGCTCTCCTTCCGCCGATTCTTTCAAGGCTCTTGATGCAGGAGAAAATCACCCATGAGTCATCTTCGGTCTGAAGGAGCCTTTCTATGGCTGGAATTGCCTGCTTATCAGCTAGCCTTCCCAGGCTGGTAAGGGCCGAGCTTCTCACCCTGGGAGAGGGGTCTTGGAGAGTAGCGATCAATGCTTCTGCAGCTTTGGGATTGCCGACAAGACCAAGCAGGTCAGCCGCTTGGGCCCTGATTAGCTCATCTTGATCATGAAGCAATGGGGTGAGCAAATAGATGTGGTCGTAGGCAAGCCCCTCGATGATTTCAAGGGCCATAGTGCCTACATGCGCATCAGTTTCATGCAGATCATTTTTATGTTTATACAGCAAGGGCAGGAGGCATTCAATTACCCAGGCTGCGTTGTTTTTAATTAGATCAGATGTGGCCAAATCCTGAATCGGTTGATCGCTTTTGGATAAAAATTCCCTAAGTGCTCGGCCTGTCTTTCCGCTTGCCTTTTTTACTAGAGTTTGAATGAGCTGGTTTTTTACTGCAAAGTTTATTTTCTCACTACTGCGGGTTTCAAGCTGGTTTGACATTTTTAGGGCTCCCTTATTTTTTACCCCTAAATTGATATATTTTTTTTATTTTATTCTAATTTTTATTTTATTTTAAAATTTCTATTTCCCCCTAAATTGTTAAGGTTGCGATGATTATTATATAATTACTAAAAAAGCAAAATTGATGCCATAGATTCGATGGCTACAAGGCAGGGCTATTAATGCCGCTTCGCAAGGTAGGGGTGAGGGAATCCCCCATTAAGATCAATCCGACTGCTTCAATGTGGTGCACAATTTACTAAGTGCTTCAATGTGTTGCACAAACTCATATATCTTTAACAAGCTAATATATCTTTTAATGGTATTTTCGCTAATAAAGTGCGCAATTTGGGCGGCCCTAAGGGCCGCCCCTACAGTTGGTTGGGTAATTGGATCTGCTCTCACATTTAGCGAAAGAATCATTTAATATTAACCTCCTATGCTTTTGCACTTTTTCTCCAAGGCCTTGATTTTACTGGATTTGCTATTAGAGGTAACTTTCAAGGATTTCAAG
>JAILZY010000121.1 GCA_023512255.1 bacterium
ACTTTCTTCTCTCTTTATTTTCTCTCCTCCCCTTTATATTTTCAACATTATTTTTTCAACATGGGGAACATCTGGGGCCGATCCCGATGATTGATTACTAATTTCGACCAGCTTATTGACCGGCAGCAGCAAGCGATAAGGCCTTAAAAATGATAAGGCCTTAAAATCTGCTAATTAATTACTCTCATTGCTGACCAGCAGCAATGATAAACCCCTGAAATCCGGCCTTTTCACTCAATTCACGGAGCTGCCTCTCAGCCTCTTTCCGGTCAGAGAACCAGCCGATCCTGACCCGATACCAGGGTTGAGAGGCGCTACCTTCGGCCTCCTCTTTGCTCAAGTAAGCTGAATACCCCCTAGCCTTTAACCATCGAATCACCCGCTCAGCCTCATCCTCCATCCTGAGGGCTGCAACCTGAACCATATACCTTTTACAGCCGCAAGATGGGGAGGCAACCTTCAAGCTCGCTGAGGATATCCTGCCAGCTCGGCCTACCCCGCTCCCTTTTCGATCCGGCAGCGTGTGGAAAAAGGTAAACTGATCCTGACTCTTTTCAAGCTTGATTTGAAATTCTAGCTCCTTGACACTATCCTGAATGCTCAATTTTTCTCTAAGCAAAATTACTGCCGCAAGCGCGGCCAGGGAAATAAACAGCAGACCCACCAGCCCCAAAATATGCCCTGTAGCCAAAAAAGCCTGGCTTTCAGACCAAGCTTGTCCCCCACTCCTGACAAAAATCTTCTGCTTCTCCATAACTTCTTACCTCTCGAACTTCTTTACCTCTCGAATCGCTCTCATAAATTACTACATCAATTACTACATCGCCATTACTACATCGCCGCCGGCGTGGATATCCCCAAAAGCGTCAGACCATCAGCAATAATGGCCTGAGTGGCCGAGGCAAGAGCAAGGCGGGCAGATGAAAGATCACCATCTTCGGAAATTATCCGATAAAGGTTATAGTATTTATGAAATAGCGTGGCCAGCTCGATTAAATAGAAAGTAAGCCGATGAGGCTCAAGAGATTCGGCAACCTCGATCAGAACCTGCGGATAGAGGGAGAGCTTCTGAATCAATTGAATCTCTTCCTGATTGCGAAGCAGGGACAGGTCTGGATCAGGCAGGTGAAGCTGCCTTTTTTCAACCTCTCGAAAAATACTGCACAGGCGAGCATGCGCATATTGGGTATAGTAGACCGGATTCTCACTCGATTGCTTTTTAGCCAACTCAAGATCAAAATCAAGATGCGTATCAAACCTGCGCAACAGAAAGAAAAACCTGGCGGCATCCACACCGACCTCCTCGATGACCTCCGAAAGCGTGGTAAAGGTGGCTTTTCTGGTAGACATATTGACTGGAGTGTCACCACGCATCAGTCTGACCAACTGAACCAGGAGAATCGATACCCTCTCCTCAGACACCGAAAATGCCCTAGCCACCGCCCGTATCCGGTTAACATAGCCGTGATGGTCTGCACCCCAGATATCAATCAGCCGAGCATATCTTCTCTGGAACTTATTACGATGATAGGCAATGTCAGAGGCATAGTAGGTTGGCTCTCCGTTTGAGCGAACAACTACCCGATCCTTTTCATCCCCTACCTCAGAGGTCTTCATCCACAGAGCACCATCTTGCTCGTAAATCCACCCCTTTTTCTGAAGATAGCGAATGGCTCTTTCCACTGCTCGGCTCTCATAGAGGCTTTTCTCACTAAACCATTGATCGAATTGAATCCGAAAAAGAGTCAAATCAGCCTTAATCTGGTGCAAAATTACATCGGCTGCAATTTTCGTAAGAAGAGAAATCGCCTCCTTCTCCGGCATCGACAGAATGCTGTCTCCCCTCTCCTTAATAAGGTCACGGGCAATATCCCGAATATATTCCCCCTGATAGCCATCCTCAGGGAAAGGCACATCCCTGCCCAGCTCCTGGCAGTAGCGTAAAAAGACCGATCTGCCCAAAATATCCATCTGCCTTCCGGCATCATTGATGTAATACTCTCTGGTTACTCGATAGCCGACCTTTTCAAGAATTCGGGCTAGGCTGTCTCCAACTACCGCACATCGGCCGTGCCCAACATGGAGAGGCCCGGTCGGATTGGCGCTAACGAATTCAATATTCACCTTCCTCCCTCTGCCTACTGCCGGTGAACAAAACTCTTTCGGTTGAGCCAAAATCTGCCGCAAAACCTTATGCCAAAACCGTGGTTTGAGGAACAGATTTATAAACCCGCTCCCAGCAATCTCGACTCTGTCTACGTCATTTGGCCAAGCTGGAATATTCTCAATAATGATCTCGGCTAGCTTCCTGGGAGGCATTTTGGCTATCGGAGCAAGCACAAAGGCGATATTCGTGGTTAGATCGCCGAATTTTTTCTCTTTCGGAATTTCAAAGTAAACCTTAAGGGAGGAAGAATAAGCCTCCGATGTGATCAACCCCTTTTCAACTGAAGACTTAACACCTGCTAAGATAGATTTAGATAAGATTTTTTTCATTGTTGATAAGGTGCGCAAAAAGGGCACTCCTTAAACTGCTGGAAGTGCCCTTTATTGATTATGGAATGTTCACAAACTGACAGGTTATCGCCTTAAGCCACACAACACGGAAAAGCGTATAAGCGGAAAAGGCATATAGTAGCTGGCCAGATAACTTCACGGCTCTCAGGAGGATAAAGGCTCTTCTTTTTTCTCCTCTACCTGAGCAGGAGAGGGGGTTGAAGCCTCGCCTTCTGCCCCGCTGCCCTCGTCCTTACGCTGGCCTGCCTGCCGCTTCCGATACTCTTCTAGTGAAGCACTCTGAGCCGACTCCTCATACCCCTTGATGCTAAGGCCGATCTTTCTGGCTTCGACATCGGTCCGAATAACCTTAACCATAATCTCATCGCCCACTGACAGAACCTGCTTGGGATTGGTAATCGATTCATCTCCCATCTCACTTACGTGGATGAAACCATCAACCCCACCCTCAAGCTCTGCTACCGCGCCGGTATCGGTTAGCCGGATGATCTTGCAGGGGACAATGCTGCCCACCGGATACTTTTCCTCAACCTTTGACCAAGGATCGGGCTGCAATTGCTTGATACCTAGAGAAAGCCTCTCATTCTGGGTATCTATACTCAAAATCACAGCCTCGATCTTTTCTCCCTTTTTCAAAACCTCCGAAGGATGCTTGATCCGCTGAGTCCATGAGATATCGGAAATGTGGACCAAACCGTCGACCCCTTCCTCAAGCTCGACAAAAGCTCCAAAATCAGTAATATTACGTACCCGGCCTGTAATCTTCGATCCAACCTGGTACTTACTTTCGATAATCAGCCAGGGATTGGGTTCGGTTTGCTTCATGCCCAGTGAGATCCGCTTATTCTCTTTATCAACATCCAAAACTATTACTTCGACAATTTCCCCGATGGCCACTACCCGGGAAGGATGGCGAATCTTCCTGGTCCAGGACATTTCAGAGACATGAATCAGCCCCTCGACCCCTTCCTCAAGCTCGACAAAAGCCCCATAATCAGTCAGACTGACTACTTTGCCGCGTACCCGGCTGCCGACCACGTACTTTTCATCCACTCGCTCCCAGGGATCAGGGGTTTTTTGCTTAAGGCCAAGAGAAATTCGCTCATTGGCTTGATCAAATTTCAAAACCATTACTTCTACTTCGTCACCGACCACAAATAGTTCTGAAGGATGACGCACCCTCCCCCAGGACATATCGGTTACGTGCAGTAGGCCATCGATTCCACCCAGATCAATAAAAGCTCCATATTCGGTGATATTCTTGACAATTCCCTTGACCAACTTGCCTTCTTCGATAGTTTCCAGGGCAACTTTTCTCTTTTTGTCCCTCTCCTCTTCAAGAAGCGCTCTGCGGGACAAGACAATATTGCCACGCTTTTTATTTAATTTAATGATCTTCATCTTCAGGACCTTACCGATCAAACTGTCAAGGTCCCTGATTGGCTTGATGTCAATCTGTGAGCCGGGCAAAAATCCAAGGATGCCGATATCGACCGTTAATCCGCCTTTGATCCTCTTGACGACTCTTCCTTCGATTGTCTCTCCATTTTCATAGATCTTCATCAGGTCATCCCAGATTTTGATCTTATCAGCTTTCTCCTTGGATAAGACAATCAAATCATCACTGTCTTCCATAGTTTCTAGGAAGACATCTACTACATCACCAACCTTAACGTTCAGCTCTCCGCTCGGGGTCCGAAATTCTCTCAGAGGAATGGTTCCTTCAGACTTATACCCGATATCCACCAGAACCTCATCATCCATGATCCGGAGTATCGTCCCCTTGACCACCTCACCCTCTTCAATGTGCCGCAGACTCTCAGTATACAGCCGCTCAAGTTCTTCTTCCCCTAACGATTCTTCATCCTCCGCAAATTCCTCATCCTCCGACTCGTTCTGAGGAGACAAGATGCGCTCATCTTCCTTTGAGCCCGCCTGCGTTTGCTGTGAATTGTGGCTGTTTTTCTTTTCCAAAATCATATCCTCCTCAGACAGAAGGACATCTTTTGGATCGCTGTTCATGGTCATTATCCATTAAACCCCCTAAAATATATAATGAATCAGAGCATAACACTCTGATTGTACGCTTTTTAAAAAGCGTACGTTTAAGTATATCACACCTTCGCTCCACTCACAAGGAAATAATCTCACCCAAAAGGGCAATCGCACGAAAATCTACCAGTATCCAAAGATATCAAATACTTATGCGGATTAATCATTAATTTAATTTTGCAGGCTAGCTCTCTAACATCTTGATATTATTGGCTAACCAATTTATCAGGCAATTTTCTCTTGCATTTTCTCTTGCAATCGCCCTATCTCAGGGGCAATCAGATACCAATTTCCCTAACCATGATCTCTACTACTTCCTCAATCCCTCGGTGAGTCGAATCAATGACAATGGCATCCTCGGATTTAACCAGTGGGGCAAGCTGCCGGCTCTGATCATTCCGATCCCGGGCCGCTAAATCAGCCATAACTTCCTGAAAGCTTACCTCCATACCCTTCTGTCTCAGCTCCTCAAAGCGGCGACGAGCACGCTCCTCTAAGCTAGCGTCAAGAAAAAATTTTTTGTCCGCCTCAGGGAAGACAAAACTCCCAATATCCCGACCATCCATAACCACAGCTCCCTGCCGGCCAATTTGCCGCTGAATCTCGACCATAGCCAGTCTTACCCCAGGGAGAGCCGAAATCTTGGAAGCCATCATCCCAACCTGCTGAGTCCTGATCATAGAGGTAACATCCTCGCTGTTCCACAAGATTCGCAAATGCCCCCCCCCCTCCTTCCCCTGCTTACCTTCGCCAAAAACATTTTGCAGGGAAATAGTATTTCGGTGAAGGAGATCGGTCAATGATACCTCGTCATCCTCGGCGATGCCAGCCTGCATTGCCTTCAAAGCCAGCGCCCGGTACATGGCCCCAGTGTCGATGTAGGTATAATGGTATCTTCTGGCCAATATCTTCCCCACCGTGCTTTTGCCAGCAGCCGAAGGGCCATCAATAGCAATGATCAATCCTTTTTTGGCCATCTGTCCCACTTGCTTATCCTGACTTTTTCTGGATATTTCTATATACTGGATAGATATTTTATATACATTTTATAGAAAGTTTTTATTTTATCAAGCTTAGTAGTAAACTGTCAACCAGTTTTCCAGCCCTAAAATCCGAGAGGGGAGTGAATCGAGCAGATTCACTCCCCTTTTTCTGGAGGAGAGCAGCAAGTGGGATAAAAACTTTCTTGGATACCTCGTAAGAATTACCACCTACTGTGCCGAATCAGGCAATTTATGAAACATCCCCCATTATCCTCCTTATCATCATCGGTATTGGTTACCGAGACGCTGGCAGTTTTGCCATTATAGTTTCCGTCTATACTTGAGGCTACTAAATTAATCGAGTAAGTTTTATCACCATCATCCCGATCATCATCAACTCCGGTTACGGTTACGGTTTGAGCCTGATCCCAGTTAGTAGAACTAAAGGTAAGGCTAGCAGGCGATACCGTGCCCTCGGCAGTATTCGAGCTGCTCAGGGCTATGGTCACCTCAGCCGTCGGCTCGGTAGTCAGCACCACAGTGAAGGTAGCCGTGCCACCTTTTTCAGTGGTGGTGAGGCCACTGATTGCACTCACCAAGATGCCAGGGTCATTGTCCCTATTGGTTACCGTAACATCATCGGGATCAAGGCCACTGTAAGCTGGATCATAAGACACCGCCGCTGCGGTGATAATCGTGTAAGTTTTGAGACCATCAGCCACATCATCATCAACTCCGGTTACGGTTACGGTTTGGGCAGTATTCCAGTTGTCAGTAGTAAAGGTAAGGCTAGCAGGCGATACCGTGCCCTCGGCAGTATTCGAGCTGTTCAGGGCTATGGTTACATCGGCCGTCGGCTGGCTGGTTAAAACCACGGTAAACTGGGCCGTACCCCCATCCTCCGATGTTTGGGGTCCGCTGGTAGGATTGACCGTTATGCCGGCAGTATCATTGTCGGTAGCAGTATCATTGTCGGTATTGGTTACCGAGACGCTGGCAGTTACACCATTATAGCCTCCACCTGAGGCGGTTAAGTTAATCGTGTAATTTACATTGCCATCAGCCACATTATCATCAACTCCGGTTACGGTTACGGTTTGGGCAGTATTCCAGTCGGCAGGAGTAAAGGTAAGGGAAGTTTTATCTATTGCTCCCTCGCTATCATCTACACCGCTCAGGGCTATGGTCACCTCAGCCGTCGGCTTGGCATTCAGCACTACGGTGAAGCTAGCCGTATGCCCTGCACCTTCTGCCTCGGTTGTAGTTATACTCGCTGGATTGACCGTTATGCCGGCAGTATCATTGTCGGTATTGATTACCGTAACATCATCGGGATCAAGGCCACTGTAAGCTGGATCATCGGACACTGCCGCCGCGGTAATGATCGTGTAAGTTTTAGGACCATCAGCCACATCATCATCAACTCCGGTTACGGTTACGGTTTGGGCAGTATTCCAATTGGCAGAAGTAAAGGTAAGGCTAGCAGGCGATACTGTGCCCTCGTCAGTATTCGAGCTGCTCAGGGCTATGGTCACATCAGCCGCAGGCTGGCTGGTTAAGACCACGGTAAACTGGGCCGTGCCCCCAGCCTCAGATGTTTGTAGTCCACTGGTAGGATTGACTGTTATTCCGGCAGTATCATTGTCGGTATTGGTTACCGTAACATCATCAGGATCAAGGCCACTGTATGCTGGATCAGCGGACACTGCCGCCGCGGTAATGATCGTGTAAGTTTTAGGACCATCAACCACATCATCATCAACTCCGGTTACGGTTACGGTTTGGGCAGTATTCCAGTTGTCAGGAGTAAAGGTAAGGGTCTCAGGCGATACCATGCCCTCGGCAGTATTCGAGCTGCTCAAGGCTATGGTTACATCGGCCGTCGGCTGGCTGGTTAGCTTAACATCGAAGGTAGCCGTATGCCCTGCACCTTCTGCCTCGGTTGTAGTTATACTCGCTGGATCGACCGTTATGCCGGCAGTATCATCATCGGTATTGGTTACCGAGACGCTGGCAGTTTTGCCATTATAGTTTCCGTCTGTACTTGAGGCTACTAAATTAATCGAGTAAGTTTTATCATCATCAGCCACATCATCATCAACTCCGGTTACGGTTACGGTTTGGGCAGTATTCCAGTCGGTATCAGTAAAGGTAAGGCTAGCAGGCGATACCGTGCCCTCGGCAGTATTCGAGCTGCTCAAGGCTATGGTCACATCAGCTGTCGGTTTGGTAGTCAGCACCACAGTGAAGGTAGCCTTGCCGCCGCTTTCAGTGGTAGGGCCGCTGATTGCACTAACCAACATGCCCGGATCATTGTCATAATTGATTACTGTAACATCATCGGGATCAATATTATTATATTCTGTCTGGAAAGATTCTGTCGGTTCGGTGATAATCGTGTAAGTTTGAGGGCCATCAGGGACATCATCATCAACTCCGGTTACGGTTACGGTCTGAGGAGTATTCCAGTTGTCATAAGTGAAGGTAAGGCTAGCAGGCGATACCGTTCCCTCGTCAGTGTCTGAACTGGTCAATTTTATAGTGACGTCCATGAGTGGCTGAGTGGTTATCACTATTGTGAAGGTAGCCTTGCCGCCGCTTTCAGTGGTTGGGCCGCTGATTTGGCTGACTATTATCCCTGTCTCATCATCATAATTGGTTACCGTAACATCATCGGGATCAAGGCCGCTGTAGGCTGTATCCTCGGACACCGCCGCTGCGGTGATAATCGTGTAAGTTTTGGGACCATCAGCCACGTTATCATCAACTCCGGTTACGGTTACGGTTTGGGCAGTATTCCAGTTGTCAGTAGTAAAGGTAAGGGTCTCAGGCGATACCGTGCCCTCGGCAGTATTCGAGCTGCTCAGGGCTATGGTTACATCGGCCGTCGGCTGGCTGGTTAAAACTACATCGAAAGTAGCCGTGCCGCCGTCCTCTGATGTTTCTAGTACACTGGTGGTAGGATTGACCGTTATGCCGGCCTGGGCTTGTGCATATCCATAAAATCCTAAACAGAGATTCAAAAACAGAACCACCCCAATAATTGACTTTAACGATTTCATTTTGACCTCCTCTTAGTAAATTAAGTATTAATAAAGTTAATAAATAAGTATTAATAAATATATATAAATATTTTTAATTAACTTATATTAATTTGAAATCTATAAATATAGAGTTTTTATATTAGCATAAATTATGCCAATGCTGCTTTTTTCTTTATATGTCTCTATAAAATTTATTTATCTTTTATTTTCAAAGAGATGTATGGAGCGAAAGCTCAGCCTGTTAAATAAAAATGGTAAATAAATAGCCTATTAACAAACTCGATTTGTGAATTAATTTTCATAATTATTAGAATCATTATCTTTATATAATAAAACTTTTTGTTTATAAATACTATATATAGTAGTACAATATGAAATAAAATTCAAGGTATAATATAACTATACAGATGTTCCCCATGTTTAAATTAGGAGGAGGAGATAAGCCGCAGGGTAAGGGTATTGAGGTAAAAGATAATAGTA
>JAILZY010000122.1 GCA_023512255.1 bacterium
TTCTTCTCTCTTTATTTTCTCTCCTCCCCTTTATATTTTCAACATTATTTTTTCAACATGGGGAACATCTGCCAAAAGTAACTATCGTTTACTTTACCTCTAAGGAGGGCCAACTATAAGAGCCTAGCCCTCCTAATGTCGATCATTAATTTCTCCCATCCGCTGGAGGGCCTCTTGCTCCGCTTTCAAAACAAATCCCATCTATATTTTATATTTCATGCATATTACCGATTACCGATGGCTAAGTATATAACTAAAAAGAGAAACCCTTGCTAATCAGTCTTTAGCCTGTTATACTCACACATTGTGAGTTCTCGAGGGAAATTACTATGAAGAGAGTATTTTCCGCGCTTTGGATACTGTCAGTGGCTCTCTGGTTACTCCTTTTCCCTTCGGCAGCTTTTAGCAGTAAGGCTGACACCGGAGCGGGGAGTGGAGATGAACAGGGAAGAGGTGAGCAGACCCGACTTTACCTGCTTAAACTCAGAGGCGAGGTCGATCAGGGGCTTACTCCGTTTATCAGCCGTGTAGTTCGGCAGGCTGATGAGCAGGGCATTCGGGCTATTATCATTGAAATCAACACCTTTGGCGGACGGATAGATGCGGCAGTCGATATTCGGGATGTCCTGCTGAAGGCCAAGACCTTAACCATTGCCTATGTCAATGAGCGGGCTATCTCTGCTGGAGCCTTGATTTGTCTGGCTTGCCGGAAAATTGTTATGGCTCCGGCAGCCACCATAGGAGCAGCCACTCCAGTTATCATCAATCCTTTTAATCAGCGGATGGAGCCAGCCAGCGAAAAGGTAATATCATACTTTCGTAAAGAAATGAAAGCCACCGCGGAAAGAAATCACCGTCCTCCTCGGATCGCCGAAGCTATGGTTGATCCTGAGATAGTCATTCAAGGACTAAGCGAAAGAGGAAAGCCTCTTACTTTGACCACTTCGGAAGCTCTTCGGCACAAGGTGGCTGATTTTGAAATCTCAGGTGGAGTTGATGAGATTGTGGAAAAATTTCACCTTTTGGCCAAGGCGGCTGGGGCAGGAGTTATCATAGAAGAGCAAAGGGCAAATTGGGCTGAAAAATTTCTCCGGACTACAAGCAGTAGTCTAGTGAGTTCCATGCTTCTGACCATCGGCCTGCTGGCCCTGCTTCTTGAGCTGCGGACCCCCACCTTGGGGATTGCTGGAGCGGTGGGGTTGCTCTGTCTGGCTGTGTTCTTTTGGGGGCATGTGATTCTCAAACTGGTCGGTTGGGAAGAGGTTGTGCTCCTTCTGATCGGAGCGGTTTTACTTCTTCTAGAGGTCCTGGTCATCCCTGGATTTGGTCTGACCGGCATCCTTGGCCTGCTATTCCTGGCTGCTGGTTTCACCTTGAGTCTGGTTGGCAGGAATCCGACCGTTTGGGAGATAGCAAAAGCAGGATCGCACATCTTAACCGTAGTGCTTATTGCCTTAGCCGCCTTCGCCCTGTCGGTGAAATTTTTAACTAAGAGCGCGGCTATCCAGCGCCTGGTACTTCATACCCGCTTCGACGGCCGCAGCAGACGATCGAAAACCGAGCATCTGCCGGCTGAAGGAAAGCAGCCACCGGCTGAGCAGCCGGGGGCTGAAACAGCAGCGCCTGAAGCGCCTGGGGAGGAGGCACAGTTAAACCTTAGACCAGCAGACCAGATCGATGATCTCGGCCAGGAGGGAGTAGCCCTGACTAATCTGCGACCTGCGGGCAAGGCAGCGTTTGGGAATAAGAAACTGAATGTAGTCAGCGAGGGGGATTTTATTGACCAGGGGTGTGCGGTTCGAATTGTTCAGATAGAGGGTAACAGGGTCGTGGTGCGAAAGGTCGATGAAAGGGTTAATGATAAAAACGTTAATAGTAAAGAGGAAAGGCGAGGTTGATGAGTTGGTCTATTTTCATTGCCTTGCTCCTGATCCTAGGGCTAGTGCTTTTCCTGATCGAGGTGTTGATTATCCCAGGCTTTGGTATAGCGGGTATTGGAGCCATTATTTTTCTGACTCTTGGCATCCTTCTGGCCTGGGTAAAATTGACTCTTGCCTGGGCCATTGGAGTAACGCTGCTCAGTGCCGTATCTTTGGTGGCGATGATCGTTCTGGCGAGGATGTCCGGTCTGATGAGCCGATTTGTGCTGAGTCAGCGGGTTGGTGGTTATAGGACCGGAGCGGCTAGTAGGGGGAGAAGGCTTTTGTCTGCTTCTGCCAAGAGGCAGGAGGAAGAAGATAATCAGATGGTAGAAGATGGCAAGATCGCGGTAAAGTCAGCGGCTATTTCCGAAGGACAAATCGGTCAAGCCATATCCGACCTTAGGCCAGCAGGGATAGCCAAGTTTGGAGATCGCCGACTGCATGTGCTCACTGACGGCACATATATTAAAAAAGGTACCAGAGTAAAGATCATTCGCATCGAAGGCAGCCGGATAGTGGTCGAGGAAGAACAATAATATTAAAAAATTAACCATCAAAAAAGTAATAACCACAAAAGTATAATATAATAACCACAGTAATAGCCACAAAGTAATAACCACAAATTGATGGAGGCTTTCAGATTATGTCTATCATTCCGTTATTCCCATTTCTAATTTTGGGTTTTATCATTATTTTTCTTGTTCTCTTTACCTACCTTATTCCGGTCCCGCTCTGGATCGCCGCCTGGTCTTCTGGAGCTTATGTAGGAATCGTCAACCTCATCGGCATGAGATTCCGCCGTGTACCGCCCCATGTGGTAGTCAATGCCAGAATCAGCGCGGTCAAGGCCGGGCTCGATATCGCTATCAACGACCTTGAGGCTTTATATCTGGCCGGGGGACATGTCGAATCTGTGGTCAAGGCTCTCATCTCTGCTGACAAGGCAGGGATCAAGATGGGCTTTGATATCGCCTCAGGCATTGATCTTGCTGGCCGCAATGTGCTGGAAGCGGTTCAGATGAGTGTTATTCCCAAAGTTATAGAGACTCCGACTGTGGCTGCCGTAGCCAAAGATGGTATTCAGGTCCAGGCTAAATCCAGAGTAACGGTCCGGGCCAATATGGAGCGGCTAGTCGGAGGAGCTGGAGAGGAAACCATTATCGCCCGGGTCGGAGAAGGAATAGTTACCACCATCGGCTCTTCAGCCTCGTACAAAGATGTTTTAGAAAATCCAGACTCCATCTCACGAACCGTTTTGGCCAAGGGGCTTGATTCAGGGACCGCCTTTGAAATCCTGTCTATTGATATTGCCGATGTGGATGTTGGAGAAAACGTGGGAGCACGCCTGCAGACCATGCAGGCTCAGGCTGATAAGGAAATTGCTCAAGCCCAGGCTGAGAGCCGCCGCGCTCTGGCTGTGGCTATGGAGCAGGAGATGAAAGCTAAGGTCCAGGAAATGAAGGCCAAGGTCATCGAGGCTGAGGCTCAGGTGCCGCTAGCCATAGCCGAAGCCTTACGGAAGGGAAATCTTGGAGTGATGGATTATTATCACCTCAAGAATATCTTGGCTGATACCGAGATGCGAGAATCTATTTCCCGAATGGGAGGCGAAAAACCACCAGCCGGCGGACCATCCAAAACCGAAAAAGACCAGGGCTAGCCTCATGGAAAGAGTTATTGAACTTGTCATTATATTTTATCTCATCAGCTCCTTACTCCGGTTTTTGAAAAAGAGCCCCCAAAAGAGGCCCGATCAACCCTCTCCTCCGGCAGATAATCGACGATCCTATCCCCCTATCCCGCATCAACAGCAACGGGAGCCGCTTCGGCCTCCATCGACGCCTCCTCCAGCCCCAAGGAGAGAGTCAGGTAGCCCTTCACCCGACGCCAGGCCAAGGCCAACAACAGCCCCTGCTCCAGCAACTTCTCCCAGTGAGAGAAAAGCTTTGGACGTTCTGGCCGAGTGGGAGCGCAGGGCCAAAGCCCACCGCGAAGGAGCCGCAGGCGGAGGAGCCGAGAGACCAAGGGTCCACACATCAGAATCAGAAGCCCCGGCCTCAAGGGGCAAGATCTTGACAGAGCAGTATCGCCGCAAAGAGCCCACCAAAGCCCCACCGGCAAGAGACAAGATCTTTAATTCGACAAAAGAAAGGGTGAAGAAAGAGCCTCCTTTGCCAGTGCCTGCTCCAGCCACCGGAGCGGGGTCTAAGAGTCCCTCTTCTCCCTCTTCGACTACTTGGCCAGAGAGTGTGATCGAGACTATACCCCAGCACCGAGCATCGCTGCCAGATTCGATCACTCTTGCCCGTGGTGAGAGAGCCGCTATGGCAGCACGTGAGGGATTTGGGCCGCAGATATCCGACGAAGTGGCAGATTTTTTGGAAAAACCTGCCCTCGCTGAAGGGATATTATTTCTGCGACAGCCTGACCTGCTTTGGCAGGGGGTCATTATGTCAGAAATCCTTCGACCTCCCCTGGCTCGGAGAAATACCTTTCTACCTCCATATTTGAGGGGATAGGCTGAAGGAACAATTAATGGGCGCGGGGCTAAATGGTTCTTTCGCTAAGTGCGTAACACAAGTGCGAGCAGATCAATTATGCTATCAATTGGCCGACGCAGCTTGCGCATTTTGTTAGCGAAAGAACCGCTCAATCTCATTGCCCCAATATTTTGAGGGGATAAGAGCGGGGTTACAGGATCGCCGCGATCGGCGATATTTTTCTTGCTCTATCATTTGCGCATTTGTGTTACACATTTAGCAAAAGAACCATTTGGTGATAGGCAGGTGTAGGGAAAGAAATAAATAATAGGCAGATAGGGAAAGAAATATCTTAAGTATAGATTTACAGAGAGCTTTTGCGGATAAGCAAGATGATATCTTCAAAGACGGCCCAAATCCCGCAAGGGTCAGCTCTTTTCCAAGAAGACCCGATATGCCTTGAAAGTCTCGTATAGATCAACTGTGCTGGCAATTTCAAAAGGAGAGTGCATACTCAGGATAGGAGGGCCGCAATCAATCATGTCCAGCCCATATTTAGCCAGAAACTTGGCTATGCTTCCACCGCCTCCCTCATCTACCTTGCCCAGTTCCTTGGCCTGCCAGACTACACCGTGCTCGTTGAACAGCCTTCTGATGTCTCCAATATACTCAGCACTGGCATCATTGGTGGCATACTTTCCCCTCGATCCGATATATTTGCTGAGGTTGACCCCAAAGCCGAGCCGGCAGGCATTTTGTTTTTCAAAAACATCTGGATAGTTCGGGTCAAGTGCGGCATTCACATCCGCTGACAAGGCTTTGGAGCGGAAAAGAAGATCACGCACCAGATGCTCCTTTGGCTCTAGCCCTGATTTCTGAAGAAGTTGGCTGACCACCAGCTCGACAAAGCAGGACTGGGCGCCAGTGTTTCCCTCACTGCCGGTTTCCTCTTTATCCATAAAGAGAACCATCGACGGATATCGGGGCGGCTCTGTCTGTGCAAATATAGCCCGCAGCGAGGCATAGGCACAGATCCGATCATCCTGCCCATAGCCGCCAACAATACTCTGATCTAAGCCAACCAGCCGGGCTGGCCAGGCAGGGACTGCTTCTATCTCCGCGCTGATAAAATCCTCCTCGACTATTCCGTACCGCTCATGCAGCAGGGAGAGGATATTCAACTTGATCCGCTCCTTATCTTCCGTCTGTCCGGCTATCGGCTCATGGCCAAACAGTATGGTCAGCTTTTCTCCCTCAATCGCTTCTTTCAATTTCTTCTCATCCATAATTCTTCCGGACAAATGCGGCAAAAGATCACTGATCGTGAATACAGGATCGTTTGGATTCTCCCCTAGGCAAAATTCAATCTTACTGCCATCGGAGCGGACCACAACTCCATGAAGAGCCAGAGGAAGAGCTACCCACTGATACTTTTTTATTCCTCCGTAGTAGTGAGTGCGCAGCAAAGCCAGCTCCTGGTCCTCATAGAGGGGATTCGGTTTTAGATCGAGCCGAGGAGAGTCAATATGGGAAATAATAATCCGGATCCCCTGGCAAATATCTTCTTTCCCCAGGGAGCACAGAGCGATGCTTTTCCCACGATTGAGCTGATAAAATTTCCTGCTCGCCTGAGCAGAGGATGAGGATAGGTCTTGGAATCCTTGCTCCTTGGCCTGCTTTAGGATCTCTCTCACCGCTTCTCTCTCAGTTTTGGCAGCGTTTAAAAAGTCAATATACTCCTGGGCAAAAGATGCGACCTGCTTGCGTTCCTCCTCGCTCAGAAGCTCCCAAGCCATCTTTGGCCGTGATTTCAGTTTCTCAAGATCTTTCATATCCGGCAGCTCGCTCATATTTATGGCCTCATCTTTTTGTGCTTTTTTCTCGGATTATTAAACTTGGCGATTTTGCCTTGAATAAACTCTGGATAGCACAGCCGAAAGTTATCTTTTCGGCAATCTCATCCGGCCCTCTCCGTGTCTAGGCTCTTTTTTCTGCTCCTATCTGCCCCGTCTGGTTTTGATCCGGCTCTCTCCGTGCCTAGGCCCTTTGTTTGAAAGATAAACCACATTGTGTAGCTTGATGAAAATCCGGCTCTCTCCGTGCCTAGGCTCTTTTCCCATCCTGTTGTGGAAGAGAAGAGAAAAGGACAGCTCTCGGTTGTCCACTTTGAAAAAAGTGGAGTGTCCGCAAAGAGGAAGAGCAGAAAAGATATTTTTGGGGATAATACGAAGCCTTTTGAGTTTTTGAGGTCAGATATTTTTACTCGAAACCAAAGGTTAGCCTCAAGTCTATGACAGTGACGGACGGATCAGAGCATAAAATACTGGGAAGACCACTTGTGGCCTATATTTTTTTACCCCATTTTTCCTCAAGCTTTGCCTTAAGGATAACCCCAAGAGAACCAAGCGGAGGTTCCTCTTTGCCTTTTTTCCCGTTAGGAGGAGCATACTCCTGCACATTCTGCTTTTCTATAATCTCTAGGGCAGCTTTTCGGCTCAGTCTGATCTTCTCGTTTTCTCGGTCGATACCCAGAACCACAACGCTCATGGGTGTGCCTACCTTAAACATCTGAGCGTGCTTGGCTCCCTTCGTAGTTCCCATTTCTTCATTAGGGACAAGACCCGTAAGTCCATTAGGTAATTTGACGAAAACCCCGTATGGTTTGACTGATTCCACAGTTCCTTCAAGCAGATCGCCCTCTTTGAATCCAAGATCTTGACTATGAAAGGGGTTTATCCGCTCAGGTTCCATAGTTAGGGAGATCCTCCGGCCTTGCTCATCCACTTTGAGAACCCGAACATCCACCTTCTGCCCAATTTCAACAACTTCTTTGGGATGTTTTACATGCTGCTCGGCATTTAAATTCGAAATATGTACCAGTCCATCCACTCCCGGCTCGAGTTCAACAAAGGCTCCAAAATCAGTCAGCCGCACTACCGTACCCTGAAGCCATGCGCCTTCCTGATACCGCTGACTAACGGTCAGCCACGGATCAGTCTGAGTATGCTTTAAAGTAAGAGAGATTCGCTGCTTATCCCAGTCGATTGAGGTTATCTTGGCCTGAACCTGCTGGCCGACTTTTAGCACTTCAGCAGGATTTTCAACTCTGCCCCAACTCATTTCAGACACTGGAATCAGCCCATCCAACCCTCCCAGGTCGACAAAAGCGCCAAAATTCTGAATTGAGCGCACCGGACCGGTAATCTCCTGACCGACCTGCAAGGTCTCCTTGAGATGAGCGATTTTCTTCTCCTGCTCCTGCTCGAGAATATCCCGCCTTGTCAGGATAATATTTCTGCCTCCCTCTTTATATTCAAGAATGTGAAATGTAAGGTGTTTTCCAATATATTTTGAAAGATTTGCTCCCCGGCGCAACTCGATATGAGAGGCAGGACAAAAAGCCCTAACTCCTGAAACCTTAACCTCAAGCCCTCCCTTGATCTCACCCACTACGTATCCTTCTACTGGAATATGGCTTCGATAAGCCTCCTCAAGCTGCTTTTTATTGGCCTTAGCCTGTCCTCCGATCTTAGTTGTCAGGACAATTTCCCCATCCTGCAAGTAAAGAAACTGGGCTTCGATCTCATCACCTTCAGCTAGTTTGATTTGTCCCTGCTCATCCTCTAGTTCACTTCGGGCGATAACTCCTTCGCTTTTGCCCCCGCCAAGATCAACAAAAACCCACTCTTCAGAAATGCGGGCGATCTTGCCTTTTATCTTCTGCCCCTGTGAATATTTCTTGGGTTTGGTGTTGCTCTTGTCTAGGAGTTCGGCCAGATTCTCCTCACCCCCTTCGCTGGGAGTAATTTCTTGAACTTTTTCTGCTTCGCTCATATTAAAGTTTAAACCTCCGAAAAATAATTAAAATAATATACCTTACCTTAATTAAAATAATATAATTCAATATATAATTCAATTGCTATTTATTAACATAATATCTTAATTAATATCATAGTAATATAGTTTATGACTTAGTAATATTATATTTGCTTATGCCTTAATAATACGCCTTATCTTATTCTTATATCGCTTCTTATCTCACTATTTTTTCCTGCAAAGGCAGGGAATTTACTCAAAGCTTGTGGTTTTGTGCCATTCTATGAATTCATCGTCTTAAAAAACCTCAGGACTCGGATCAATTTTTAAAAACTAATCTTCACCCCGGCGATTTGATCTCTTGTGTACTTTTTCATAGATATCTCCCCCTTGGCCGCGTTGGTACTCTTGGCCGCATTGCTCATGACGAGAATAAAAAAGCGATCTTTTCAAGAATACCATTATAAGAAGAATATTGCAACCAGAGTAATTGAATTAAAATTTTAGAAAAAAATTCCAAAGGTAATTTCCAAGGGTAATTGTTTTTAAACTAAGACAGCTTTCCCACCCCATGTGCTGTCAATAGCAATTTCATAACTCTTTATCTTTTCACAAGATCGAAAACATTGTCAAGAAAAATATGCACTTGTCAGATGTTCCCCATATTTAAAATTAGGAGAAGTAGATAAGCTGCAGGGGAAGGGTATTGAGGTAAAAGACAATAGT
>JAILZY010000123.1 GCA_023512255.1 bacterium
CTTTCTTCTCTCTTTATTTTCTCTCCTCCCCTTTATATTTTCAACATTATTTTTTCAACATGGGGAACATCTGGTTCCTTCCAAAATAGCTTGACAACGGTCGAAAACATGTGATAAATATTTATCAAGATTGAAATTGCCGGAGTGGTGGAATTGGCATACGCACGGGACTCAAAATCCCGCGGGCCTTAGCGCCCATGAGGGTTCGACCCCCTCCTCCGGCATTTATCTTCATTACCTTAAGATCCTTAAGATCCTTTAGATATAAGTACTTAATACACCATTGCTTATAAATAATAGCACCTATTTTTATCTTGACAATAAAGTATGGATTGAGTACTATTTTAATAATCAGAAAATATTATTTTTTAATATATAGATAATTGAAATATCCTATGATGAATTTCCAGCTAATTCCAAGAGTTGAGAGGTGTGGAGTTGGCTTACGGAAAAGTTTACTACTTTCAAGAAATTCAAAAGATTATGAACTTCTATAATTCTTGAACCTGGTGGTCAATTTTGGTCAGTGCGAAAACGACCATGTAGGTCGTTTTTATTTTTACGATCTTACCGTACCCCCCTAAAGAATCAGTATCGTAGGTCTAATTTCCTCTGCTGGAAGATCATCTGAAGATGTTTCGTAAAGGATAAGCTTCATAAAGAATAACAATAAGAATAAACAATGACATAAGTCTTGGTGGCCTTCAACATAAATTATAAAATTATTGAGGAGTTCTCTATGACTAAAGAAGAAATTATTAGAGCCATCTGGGATCAGCTTCCGAATATTACAGTTAATGAGGCCAGGCGGATATATGAAACTACCTTCAATCTCTTGAAGGAAACTCTGGTGAAGGGAGAATCTATCGAAATTAGGGGATTCGGTAAGTTTACTGTCCGTGAGAAGAACAGGCGAATGGGCAGAAACCCACGTACTGGTGAGGAAGCGGTCATTGTCGAGCGAAAGGTGGTAACGTTCAAACCATCGAAGATTTTTCGGAGCATAGTCTGCAACAATAACAATAATAATGGAGAAGAGTAAAGAGTTAAGGTTATACGGCCTTGCCGTAAAGGTAGAAAAAAGCAGTGATGATGAAGGTAAACAAAAGAGATTAGCAGGTAGAGTGTGGCTTTACTTCGCTTGATGGCAAAGTAATTTTGAATCAAGGTAGTCGCACAGGATTCTATCCTGAGTTCTATCTTTCAAGATAAAGCTGAAGTTGCGGCCATGCCTGCTACTTTCGATGGTAATTTTGCCGAATCCCCTCGGATAGATATCGAATATTTCCCGATAGGGAAACTCGTTGACTTCGATCAGGCACTTTTTCCTGATGGATAGTTTCGATTCACAAGTGAGATACACTTTCAAGATGGTGATAAGGCGCTGATTGGTAAGGATAACCATACCGCGAGAAAATCCATTCTCGTCTGAAGCTTCAAGCATATTTTCAATAATCTCCTCATCCCATAGGATATCAGCCAGGCATGGGATTTCCTCCCGGGTTGCAAATTGCTCTCCCCTGGTTAACTTACTGATCTGGGTCTGTACTGCTTCTAATTTGTTCATATATCTCTTCCTGCTTTGTCTTCCTAAGGGGTAAGTTCATGGATGCCCATGACGAATCTTTAAGAAGCGTTGTAAGAGACATTGAGACACTCTCTTACAAATTATACAGGATGAGGGGGAAAAATATCAAAACTAAATCTTTTCTTTTTTTACTACATTCACTAAAAAGGCTTTGGTTTCAGGGATCATGGTATTGGCATCTCCAATCGAGGGGGTAAGGATATTGGCGCTATCTCCTTTTGCCTGAAGTCCTAGCCAGCCGAAATGCCAAGGGAGCCCTACCTGATAAATTTTTTGCCCATTAACCAGCAATGGCTGAAGCCGCTCAGTAACCAGAGCTATAGCCTCAAGGTTACCTCGGGCGGATTTGATCAGACACAGGTCTCCGTTTTTGATTCCCTTGTCCTCAGCCAGCTCTCGGCACATTTCAATAAATACGCAAGGTTGCAGCTCTAGCAGCCAAGGCTGTCGCCGGCTAATGATTCCGGTCTGCCAATGTTCGCTGACCCGATAGGTGGTGCAGACAATAGGAAACTTCGGATCGCAGGTCATAAATCGCATCTCACCGCTCCTGATCCCCTTTTCGCTGAGCAACTTGATCGTAGGATTCAACCGCTGAGAAGAGAGCAGATTTTTTTCAATCGGGCATTCCAGGGGTTCGTAATGTTCGGGGAAAGGACCATCAGCCATACCGGGGCCGAAAATCTGGGCTCGCCCCTCAGGCAGCAGAGTAAAGGCATAGCGGAAATCTTGCCGCTTCTGGCCGCTAGGTTCCCCCTGCGGCGGCCAATTCCCATCGGGGACATCTCCAAGCCACTGACAACCATCCCATCTGATAGCCGCCTTGGCAGGCTTGCGGGGAAGGCCATATTCATTGACCGAGGCCCGATTGTGGAGAATACGGCAATTGTTCGGCCAGGACCAAGCCCAGAAGGGATAAAGTCCAAGGCCACTTGGATCGCGACTATCCCTGCGGCTGGCCATATTCCCCTCCTGGGTATAGCTTCCACAGTATAGCCAGTTGCCGCAGGATGTCGCTCCATCTGCCTGCAAGTAACTCTGGTCAGAAACCAAGGTCCCCTGTCTGAACATCTGGCCGTTAATGTACACATCCTTCAAGAAATAACCATTGATTTCTTTGGCCACTCGGTGCGGATCAAAGAGTTTGAGTGTGCCATCTGGCATGATAGTTGAAAAATCCCATGACAGGTTAAGGATAGCCTCGATATTTCTGCCTCCCTTACGGCTACAAATCTCTTTTATCCGGCTCACCAGCTCAGTCATTATCTCCCCATCAGATTTAGCCTGTCCAGGAGGATCAACCGCTTGCTGGCGCCACTGCATCCACCGCCCGCTGTTGGTAATACTTCCTTCTTTTTCAAAGGAGGCGGCTGCTGGCAGCAGAAAGACCTCGGTATTGATTTCGAGAGGATCAACACCAGGCTCTCGCCAGAAAGAGGCAGTTTCATTGTCAAAAAGGTTAACGCTGACCAGCCAGTCCAAGCTGGCTAGAGATTTTCTCACCCTGATGGCATTGGCTCCACTGCAAGCAGGATTCTGCCCCCAGACCAGAAAGCCAGAGATCTTCCCTGAATAGATGGCGTCAAACAGCATTAGCCAGGAATAATTCTGGTCCGATTCAATCTTTGGCAGCCAATGGTAGCCAAAATCATTTTCCGGCCTGGCTGCGTCCCCAAAGAAAGCCTTAAGTAGGCTCACGGCGTAGGCCGGGTAATTTCGCAATTCATTAGCACTGTGCGGATCAGCACTTTTTGGGGTATTGAATTCCAAATATTCCTTTAGGGTAGTTTGTGAGGCGTAGGGAATTTTCAAATATCCTGGCAGCAGCTCATACAGCAGGGAATGATCCATAGCCCCTTGAGCATTCGATTCTCCCCGCAGAGTATTGATCCCGCCGCCGGCAACACCGATATTGCCAAGCAGCAGTTGAATGATGGCCATAGCCCTGATATTTTGCGTACCTACGGTATGCTGCGCCCAGCCAAGAGCCGAGATGATCGTTCCAGAGCGCTCAGGGCCCCTGGTAGAGGCAAAGGTACGATAAATCTTCTCAAGGAGCTCTTTTGGTGTACCGGTAATGCGAGAGACCAGCTCTGTAGTATAGCGATAAAAATGTTTTCGCAGGAGGGTAAAAACGCAGTATGGATCCTCTAGGGTCGGATCTTTTTTAATCATGCCGCTAGGATCACGCTGAAAAGCCCAGGTGGATTTGTTATAGCTTCTAGTTTGAGGATCATAGCCGGAAAAGAGGCCGTCTAGATCATCGGGCAACTGGATCTGGGGATTTACCAGAAATGAGGCATTGGTATGGAGACGAAGGGTCTTTTCGCAATAGAGTCGATTTTCGATAATGTAGTTTATCATGCCGCCCAGAAAGGCAAGATCGGTGCCGGACCGGATCGGGGCATAGATATCCGCTTTGGCCGAGGTGCGGGTGAAGCGTGGGTCTACATGAATAATGATGCCCCCTCGATGTTTGGCCTCCATGATCCATTTAAACGAGATAGGGTGGTTCTCGGCTGGATTACTGCCCATGATCAGGATGACATCTGCATTCTTCAAGTCAATCCAGTGATTGGTCATGGCCCCCCGGCCAAAAGACTCGGTCAGGGCGGCTAGAGTGGAAGAGTAGCAGAGTCGGCCCTGGTGCTCAACGTAGACCAGTCCCAAGGCGCGGAGAAATTTTTGGTAAGCGTAGCACTCTTCATTATTGAGAGCAGCACTACCTATGGAAGCGATCCCTTCGGTCCGGTTTACCAGTTGATTTTTCTCATTTCGCTGAACAAAGGTTCGCTCGCGAGAGTAGTAAATATTCTCGGCAATCCGATTCAAGGCCCAATCCCAGGAGACTTCCTTCCATTCTCTTCCCTTGGGCGCCCGGTACAGGGGCACAGTCAGCCGCTGCCGATTCTGTCCCGAAACCTGAATCAGGGCCGCTCCCTTGCTGCACAGAGCCCCCTGGTTGATGGGATGTTTCGGATCTCCCTCCACGTATATTACCTTCCCCTCCCTGACGTGGATCAAAAGGCCGCATCCGACAGCGCAGTAAGGGCAGATAGAGGGGATTTCCCGGCCATACTTAAGTGGCCAAGCTTTGGCCTCAGCTTTCAAGGCCGGTCTATCAAATCCTAGACTCTGAAGAACCAGTCCGGCAGTCGCGCCTGCCGATATCTTCAAAAAATCTCGTCGATTGAGCTCCATACAATAGATTTTAAGCTTTGGTAAGTCTATGTTAGGCGGCAAAAAAATCCTTTATCCCGCACCGAGCTAAAATAAATCTTAGTCCTCTCTTTTATACCTTTTCGCCAAATTTGTCGCTTAAGATCAGGATGTAGTTACATAACCTTAAAGCGAAACTAAGTGGTCTTTTCGCTAAGTACGGAATCACTAACTAAAGGCCAATCTTAAGGTTTTGGCTTCAAAAGGTTATCGTTAATGTATATTTTTACTGAGCGAGAGAACCACTAAGAAGCAGGTCCTTATTAGAAAATTGATTAGAAGTTATTAGAAGATTGTAAGGTTTGCCCTTAGGGATTTCAGTCAAGTAATTCAATAAAATAACACCCAAGAAGATAACACCAAAGATGTTGACACCCCTGACTATTTATGATAGAAGTGAAGTAGCGGGGGTAAGTAAGAGCTCTGCTCAAAGAGCAGAGAAAAGTAGGGTTTTAAAAATCTTTTGTTTATGACAGAGTAAGGGAGGGTGAGGAGAATGAAAACCATATTGATTGTATATCATTCCCGAAGCGGACATACGCAAGCCCTGGCCCAGGCGATTGCTCAAGGA
The DNA here is from genome assembly GCA_023512255.1 of bacterium. Lineage (GTDB taxonomy): Bacteria > SZUA-182 > SZUA-182 > DTGQ01 > DTGQ01 > DTGQ01. Next base: position 5,379 of record JAILZY010000123.1, read on the forward strand.
GCCGAAGGGCAGGATACTCAGGTCAAGGTAAAAAAGGTCGAAGAGACGAGCAATGACGATCTTCTCCAAGCAGATGCGATCATCATCGGCTCGCCTGTTTATTTTGGCAGTATGGCTGCACCAGTCAAAGAATTAATTGACCGAAGCGTGACCATAAGAGGATCGTTGAAAAATAAGATCGGAGCAGCCTTTGTTACCTCTGGCCATGATAGCGGTGGCAAGGAGACAACCATTATGTCGATTATTCAGGCCATGCTGATTCATGAAATGATTGTTGTGGGAGATCCGATCAGCGCTGGCGGCCACTATGGAGCTGCGGCTGTGGGAGAGCCGGATCATAGGGCGATCAATCAGGGCAAAGCCCTTGGAGCCAGAGTGGCTGAGCTGGTTCATCAGTTTAAAGAAGCGGGAGCCTGGAAGTAGAAAATGAGCGAAAAGTTGGCCAACTCGACTGTTGACCCTCATGTGTTAGGATAGCGAGAGATTGCGGCCGCCGCGGCCGCGGCAGAAGACTGTTGGCCCTTATGTGCTAGGATAGCGAGCAGGTGAGCTGTCTGAATAATTTTCGCTCTTATTTATAGCTACCATTGAGAGACATAACCCTAATAAGAGCTAAGCCCCTTCGAGGGTTTATGGTTGTTCTGATATACCTTGGGGGGTTATGGTGTCTGATATATAAGAGCGATAATTTTATAAATATCCATCATAATTTCTGCCTTGCCAAAAAACGATAGCTTAAAGAGAAACAGATTTCAGCGCATCGTGGTCATTGTTCTTGATGGCCTTGGGGTGGGAGCGCTGCCGGATGCAGCCGAATATGGAGACAGTGGAAGCAATACGCTGCTGAACCTAGCTGCGGCTGTGGGCGGAATTCACCTGCCTAATCTTGAGCGAATGGGCTTGGGTCATGTTTGTCCCTTTGCTGGTCATGATTCCACCATTCAGCCCGTGGGGGCCTATGGACGGCTAGCCGAAGTTTCCAAAGGCAAAGACAGCACGGTTGGGCATTGGGAACTTATGGGTGTTGTGGTCGATCGGCCTTTTCCAGTCTACCCATCCGGGTTTCCGGATGAGATTCTCGACCCTTTCCGTCAAGCCATTGGTACTGAGATTTTGGGCAATGTGCCTGCCTCAGGCACGGAAATCATAGAGCGACTGGGCCAAGAGCATGTGCGGACAGGATACCCAATTGTCTACACTTCTCAGGATAGTGTCTTTCAGATTGCTGCTCATGAGGAGATTATTCCCCCTGAGCGGTTATATGAATGGTGTGCCATAGCGCGCTCTATACTGACTGGCCCCCACGCTGTAGCCCGGGTTATAGCTCGCCCTTTCATCGGCAGCCCAGGAAATTGGCAGCGCACTAGACGGCGGAAAGATTTCTCCCTGGAGCCTCCTGAGCCAACAGTACTGGATTGGCTGAAGGAGCGGCAAGTCGCGGTCGTTGGTATTGGCAAGGTGGCTGATATTTTCGCCGGACGGGGTTTTACCCAAACAATTCCTGCCAAGGGCAACGCCGATACCTTGAACGTGCTTGAAAAGACCCTATCTGAGCTGAAAGAGGGCTTTATCTTGGCGAATCTGGTGGATTTTGATATGCTCTATGGCCACAGGAATGATCCGAAAGGGTATGCTGAGGCTCTTGAGTTTTTTGACCAGCGGCTTGAGAGACTGCTGGCATTTTTGTCTCCCAATGACCTTCTGCTGATTACCGCGGATCACGGATGTGATCCGGTCACGCCATCTACTGATCACTCAAGAGAATATACGCCGGCTTTGGCCTATACTCCCTTTGCTCGAGCGGGAGTCAATCTGGGAACCAGATCTTCTTTTGCTGATATAGCTAAAACTATAGCTCAAAATTTTTATGTTTCCGAATTAACTAAGGGCGTGTCTTTTTTGAACGAAATTATTTAACTATTCTAAAGATTAAAAATATTAATATTTTAAAATATTTTATAAAAATTACAAAAAATTGTAATATTTAATTATCCACAACTGAAGAGATTTAATTGTTTACAACTGGGGAGAGGAAGAAATTGTTCATCGGAGTTGATCTTGGCGGAACAAATACTAGAGTCGGAGCAGTGAACTCCAGCGGTCAGGTTTTTCACCGCCTTTCGCTTCCAACCAGGGTAAATCTTGGGCTGGAAGAAGTGATTGGAAGGATCGTGAGCACAATTTTGAGCGTTATCGAACAGAGCGAGAAGGAAGGGTATCAGATCAAGGGAGTGGGGATAGGATCTGCCGGCATTATTGATATCAGGACAGGCACAGTGGTCACTTCTCCGAACTTTCCAGAATGGAGCCAGGTGCCTCTGAAGCTGATCATGGAAAATAAAATCCCATATCCAGTGTTTGTCGATAATGATGCCAATGCCTTTGCCTATGGAGAAAAATGGGTAGGAGTAGGGAAGAATGTTCAAAGCATGGTTTGTATAACCCTGGGGACAGGGGTTGGCGGGGCTATTATCCTTGGTGGACGTCTCTGGCATGGATTTGACGGCATGGCTGGGGAAGTTGGGCATATGACCGTGCAGCCAAACGGATTGAGATGTAATTGCGGCAACTACGGATGTCTGGAATCTTATGCCTCTGCCTCTTCTGTTGTGCGTAGAATCAAACTGGCCATTCAATCAGGAAGGACAACGATAGTCATGGATCAGGTAAACGGTGATCAGGATAAAATCACTTCTACGATTGTCTACCAGGCCGCCTTAGAAGGAGACCCACTGGCAAAGGAGATTATGGAAGAGACCGCCGTATATCTTGGCATCGGTATTGCCAACCTGATTAATCTCCTTAACCCAGAGCTCATTGTTGTTGGAGGTGGACTGGCCAATGCCTGGGATATGCTCTATCCTATCACCCTAGCCGAGGTCCGTCGCCGGGCTTTTGCCAGTCTGGCCCAAACCGCCCAAATTCGCAAAGCCTCTCTGGGAGATGATGCCGGAATTATCGGCGCTGCCGGCATCGCCTCCTTTAGCCTGAAGGAGGTAGCCTATGCGATATGATTATGGTGAATGGTGATATGATGATATAACTATGCCTTTTATGCCTTTGCACTTTCTGGCATTCTGGGTGCAAGGCCCAAAATCAGTAAGCCTTTGATATTTACAGGATCATGAGCTTTATCTAAGAATTTCGCGACGAAGAGTTAGTGCAAAGTTTCAATATATTAATCAATATATTAAATAGTCATAAAATCTTGAGTAGTTACAAAAAATGCAAAAGTATCTTTGAAAAGTATACTTATAGAAAAAGTATACTCGTTTAAGGTAGGTTTTGATTGGCATGAATATTGATAATCACGTCAATAAACATATTTTTATGGTAAACTGAATACAATATCGAAATAAACCATAAATTTTCACCAAAATAGCTAATTAAAAATCGTGCCTGGGAAAACCAAAGTGGAAGCACTATATCTGTTAGCTGAGTGTTAAAAATAGGCACGAGAGCACAGGGGATGGTCAATAGACTTTATCGTAAATATAACTAATTGAAAATAAATAACTTTTAAAAAACTAAGATTCAAACTAACTCTTTATATA
>JAILZY010000124.1 GCA_023512255.1 bacterium
TCGTTCAACTTTTTCTTTCACCCTACTCTCAATCCCCAGGTCGAGCGAATGGTCAATCTGAGTAGCTTGAAAATTGAAGCCATTCTGGATGAGATGAATCGGGAAATAGCTATGAACGCCAAGATCTTCAACCTGGAGATCAATGACCTAAAGGGGTTCAGAGAGGCGCTTCAGCGGGCCAACCTTGAGCTTGGAAAGCTCAATTCCCTGTATGATGATACCAGAAAGAGGCTGGAAAAACATATCCATGAGCTGAATACCTTAAACACGATCACCTATAAAGCTCGTGAGACCCTAAAGCCGCTTCAAATCATTCAAAATGCCCTCAAGGAAACAAGCGAGGGCTTTGGTTTCCCTCGGCTTATATGGTTTTCCGTTGATGAGCAAAAAAGATTTATCACCCCCCAAGCAACCTGCGGCCAGTTCCCTAACCATTTGTCTATTACCAGTGTGGGGCTAAGCTGGGATGATGAGATCGGCTCTTGCCTCCTGCCCTCTATTCAGGAACAAAAAATTCTCCACCTAAAAAGCGAGCAAAGCAGTCAACTGCCAGCTATCCAGCTCCTTAGGGCAATGCAGAGCAGCGAGTTACTCATTGTGCCAATTAGAACTGATCAGAAGGTTACCGATCTGCTCCTAATCGACAACCAGGATGCAAGAGTGGCTATCTCCCCTGACACGATCAAGGTGATCGAAATCCTGGCTATGAATCTTGGGCTGGTTCTGGAAAACGCCAAGTTGTTTCAATTCACTGCTCAGATGGCAAGAATTGATTCTTTGACCGAAATCTATAATCGACGGCATTTGGATGAGTCATTAGGCATTGAGGTCAACCGATCGGCTCGTTTTCAGCAGATATTTTCGATCGCTCTCTTTGATATCGATCACTTCAAAAAAATCAACGATACCTATGGCCATCAGGCGGGCGATGTTGTCTTAAAGGATGTGGCGGCAATCATAAAGAGCAATTCCAGAAATATTGATATCGTCGGCAGACTCGGGGGCGATGAATTTTTGGTTATCCTGCCAAATACTGATAAGCAGGGGGCTATTATCTTTGCCGAACGGGTCAGGGCCATTGTGGAAAGATACGGATTACTAAGACAGAAAAATTTCCCCAACTGTCAAATCACGCTCAGTATTGGATTAGCTGAATTCCACAGCAGCCTAGATACCCCTGAGCGGCTCTTACATAAGGCTGATCAGGCACTATATCAGTCTAAGCAAAGGAGAAATACGGTTACTCTGTTTAAGGAAACATGAGGCATGCAGCTAATAGTGTAAGATAGACTACTAATAACCTTCTATGAAGAGGGGTGATGTCGATCAATCCCTCTTATCTGAACAATCCCTCTTATCTAAAGAGAGTAAACTCATCTAAAAAGGGTAAACTCAATCGACATGGCCAAGCAGATTAGCCAAGCAGATTAAAGGCGGACAATCCCCTTTTATCTGAACAGGGTAAACAGGGTAATGATGACCCCTGTTTGGGCCACCAGCAATCCAGCTACCCATTTAATCACACTAGAGCGGACCTGCTCTATTTCTTTGGTCAGTCCTCCCCGCATCTGCTCTATCTCTTTGATCAGTCCTCCTCGGACCTGCTCTATCTCTTTGGTCAGTCCTCCCCGCATCTGCTCTATTTCTTTGATCAGTTCTCCCCGCAGCTGCTCTATTTCTTTAGTTAGCTCTCCCCTAACCTGCTCTATTTCTTTGGTTAGATTTAGGCGTAACTGCTCTATTTCTTTGGTTAATCTCAACTCGGACTCTCGCAAATCCCCTTTTGTGATTACATAATCTCTGGCACGACTGATTAATGCCTCAATATCTTTCACGGCTAACTGAGCTTTCTCTTTGCCGAAACTCTCGGCGAAGATAGTAAATAGCTCCATGACTTCTGTACTCATTGTACAACCATACCTCCTTGACAAATAGGATCATTTACCTAATAACTATATTTATCTTTTAACTATATTTATCTTTCGACCCAAAGTCAAATAGCTCCTATGCCCTGACTCAGTTAATACTTTTTGATCGGTCGGTCATAGTTTTCACCAATGAGAATTGTTAAGTTTCAAAAATCATGTCCTGGATTTAGTGGCCTTTTCGCTAAGTAAATATAAATTCACGATAAACTCTTAAGGCCAAGATCTTAAAGATTGGCCTTTAGTTTTATTGATTACATACTTAGCGAGAAAACCATTTATGGTATGCCAATCTCAATATCTCTACCAGAAGAAGCTACCCGCATCAATATCTCTACCAGGATAAACCACCCGCATTATTGTAGGCTGACGGCCAGGCACTCCCAAAGCTAGACCAGCTTGTCGAGGAGGGGTAATTGCCCAGACTAAATCCGCTGCCCTGATAGCCGCTGCCCTGATAGCCGCCGCTATAGTAGTATTGGCTTTCCCCGTAATATGCCCCACCATAGGATGTCCCACCATAATACCAAGGATTCCACAGGTTATAACTGCCTGCTGTCAACCAGGAGTAAATGCTATTGGAAAATCCATAGCCGGAGGCTGATGGCCAAAAACTAGTTAAGCCAGAGTATGACCAAGAGCCACCCAATGGGCCGATTAGGTTAAGCGGTCCATATACTCCTCCGAAGGCGGCTAGGGAGCCGAAGGTATAGGCTGCTGGCGGGCTGAGGGAGGGAAGCTGCGACCAGCTACCACTAGTAAGGCCACTCATCCAGGAAGAATAGCCAGAAGATACCAAAACTTGTGGATAGCCACCACCTCCGCTGGATCCTGGATTCGCACCTGTTGCGCTGCCTACACCTGCCGCACCCTGTGCCGGTACACCTTGTGCCGGTTGGCTAGCAGCCGACTGCTGTCCCCCTTGAGGTTTAGCTGGCAAAATACTATAGGTTTCCGATCTGACCGCCCCACGGTTGCCAAAGGAATCTATAGCCAAAACCTTCAGGGTGGTTGTATTGGACAGATGCAGGGGCTCGGTATAGATATTCGATTCGGTATCAGGGTCAGTGCCGTTGGTGGTGTAGTAGAGAATGGCCGGCTCATCGGTGCTGAGCACTACGGTTTGTGGGGAGGAGTAGGGTCCTCCTCCAGGAGAGATGATAATAGTTGAAGCTTTAGTATCAAGGAGAAAGGGTGCGCTTTGCGCCTCAGCTAGCCCATTTGCCGCCTGGCCGTCATCAGCTTTGATTTTGATTCGACAGGCGGCAAGCTGCTGGCCGCTAAATTCCTCTTTAGCCTGCCAAATGGCGGTCAGGTTTGATCCGATAGGCTGTGGGAAGCTATATCCAGAAGCAGCCTGACAATCCCTCCACCGCGAGCCGTCCCAGTATTGGAAACTAATTGATATCAGGGACTGTTCCTGATCAAGGCAGCTATAGGTGATAATCACAGAACCATCCCCTTCTTGCTGCCTGGCCGATATAATTTGAACCCTTGGGGGGCTGTTAGTTGTAGCCCCAAAAGTCTGGTTAACAGGATCAGCTTCACCAAAGGGAGGATTCACCATCTTGACCATAAAGGAGCCATCCGGTATGCTTGAGGAGAGGAGGGCCTTAATCTGCCTGCCGCTAGAGTTAACTTCGCTGGTTTGGGCAGACCAGTAGGAGGGCTTGCTGAGAATGACCAGACCTGCTGATCCTGCGGCACAAAATAGATACTTATCACTCAGACAAAGCCCCCGTACCTGAAGCTGTTCAGGCAAGTCCATACCAGCCATGAGAAAAGGATATCCAGGCTGGGCAAGGTCGATCACCTGCAACTTTGAGTAGCCATCAGCCACATAAGCACAGTGCTCGAAGATTGAGACCCCCTCGGCATAGCCTGGCGTATCGCAGCTTGCCACAAGATGCGGATTTTCAGGCCGACTTGTGTCGATAGCCAAAAGGCCTGAATATCCAGCAGCTACATAGAGATAATTCCCTTGTCCGCTTACACCATAAGCCCAGTCTGGTATAGGAAGGCTTTTTTTGAACACTGGCTTATCAGGCTGGCTTATGTCAATGACCTGAATACCTGCCCACTCATCAGCCACATAAGCTATATTCCCCAAAACCCACACACCGCGGGCATATCCTGGCGTATTGCAGCTTCCTGTTACCCGAGGTTGCTCTGGCTGACTAAGATCAATGACCAAAAGACCTGAATATCCAGCGGCCACAAAGGCATAGTTTTTACTCCTCACCCCGCCATCCTCTGCTTTAGCCAACAGAGTAGCGAGACAGATTCCATAGGCTCCCTCATCCAAAGGACAGCTTCCCTTAAGAGCCGGATTCTCCGACTGGCTGATATCAATCACTAAAAGACCACTTCGCCCAGCAGCCACATAGGCATAATTTCCCACCGTGCATACTCCCAGGGCTTCTCCCTGAGCAATTCTATAGCTTCCAATCTTCACCAGAGGCTCATCCCGAAAGATGCCGATCAGGGTGGAGGCAGTGAGATTTTCTCCATCTATGGTCAGAATGGGAACTCCATCCGAAGACCAGCCTGGCCGAATGGATTTGACAGATGGCTTGGTCTGCTTATTGCCAGGATCGAGAGCACAGAGGCAGAGCTTATTCTTCTCGCTACTGCACATGGCCGGATTATTAGGATCTGGTCCGACTTCAAAACCATCCCACACTCCATCCTGATCAGTGTCCGGCCTGGTATAATCTGTCTTGAGGATAAAATACTCCTGGCCATCAGAAAGCCCATCATTATCGCTGTCATAATCAAGAGCATCGATCAGGCCGTCATTGTCGCTGTCCAGAGGCTTTTGGGCATTAGGGCCCCATTCCAGGCCATCAGCTAGCCCATCGCCATCCGTATCTTTTAGGCAGGGGTCAGTAGCATTTCGGTATTCAAAGAGATTTTTAATTCCATCACCATCAGGATCACCATAAGGGCCGTGGCTAGGATTTCCCAATCCAGCATCGCAAGGGTCAAGACAGGGGCGGCTGTATTCATATCCATCAGGTAAGCCGTCCTCATCCGAATCAGCGCTGCTCACCTTAAGACAACCTGATAAGGCTTCAAGCCGGTTTGCCAGGCCATCGCCATCCTCATCTTGGTCAGGATCAAGGAATTTGACTAAAAGCCCGCTCTCAGGGGCGGCAATCTCAAGCCCCATCCTCTCTGTATCTTTGACCACAAGGTGTAGCTCTTCTGCTCGGCTGTCAGTTAGGCTGAGGACAACCTTTCCAGCCTCGGTCTCAACTAGGGCTCTACTGCCGCTGCTGTTCATCAGGAGCAGCTTGCCGACCGAAGGATTTGGACTGAAAACTGCCGACCCATCGACCGACAGGGTAAATTTGACTGCTTCTCCAGCCGCTAGGCTGCCATCCGGGTTTTGAACCACACAGCTGATGCTCAGGCTTGTCCCTGGCCAGGCAAAATCAGGAGTTTGAATAACAACCTTTTTAGACATCCGATATTGTTCCACCCTAACCGGCTCTTGGTTTCCAAAACTGTCTACGGCAAAGAATTTCAAGATCATGGTCTTGTCAATGACTATCGGCTCGGCTGCGCTAAAGCGGGACGATCGAACCGTAGGGTTTGACCCGTCAGTGGTATAGTAGATGGCGACCACTTTCGAATCATCGCTGGCAGTCAAAGTTACGGCTATCTTTTGGCTATAGACACCCCCGGCCGGGGTAGCCAAAGACTTGGGAGGAGCAGTATCGAGAGCAAAAGCCTGACTCTGTCCCTCGGCCAGATGATCAATCGCCTGGCCATCATCGGCTATGACCTTAATCCAGCAATTCTGATAGTAGCGGCCAGCAACATCTTCCCTGGCTCTCCATGAGGCGGACAGAAGTTGTCCGGTCGGCTGCACTCCTGCGCCGCTTACGCTGCTGCATGAATGCCACCCAGAGCCATCCCTATACTGAAAGGAGATATTCACCGAGCTCTGCTCATTGTCAAGGCAGCGGTAGTGGATAAGCACTGTGCCATCGGCCTGCTGCTGTGCGGCGACATCCAGAACCTGCGGCCGGCTATTGCCGTTAGCGATGGAAAATGGGAACTCAGAGACAGCCTGAGATATGATTTTCCGCTCCCCCTGATCCCATGCCCGACAGGTTATCCTGATCAGGTAATCATCGCCGTCCGCCACTCGGCTGGTATCCCACTCATACAGACCATCATTTTTCTCGCCCGTAGCGATGGATTTCCAGCTCTGGCCTCGGTCTGGGCTGTAGTCAATATCTATCGACACCGCCTCTGAGCTAAAGCTACCCTGATCAGCCATCCACTGAATTCGAATCATCTGCTTGAATATCTCCCCTGCCTGGGGATAGAGGATGCGGATTAAGGGATTATCGCTCATTACTTCAAAGGAGTTAGTCAGCCAACTAGTATTCAGGGTGTTTTTGTCGATCATTCTTATAGTATAAAACCCTTCTGCCAGACCAGCCGGTATAATTGCCTGAGCCAGGGTTCCTTCGGCATTTGCCCCTTTGATCTGGCTGGGCCAGAAAATTGGCAGAGAGAGAACCTGAAGGCCAAACTCACCTGAGGCAAGATAGAGGCGGCCCTGATCAATCCATAGCCCGATAGGCTCGCCAGTAAGATTCTGACCAAGATGAGCTACAGGCAGGGGCTGGTTTGGATTTTTGGCATCAACGATCATTAAACCTCCTGTCTTATCAGCCACATAGACATAGCCTTCGAGCACAAAGACCTCTTCGGCATAGCCTGTGGTGTCTAAGTTACCAGCAAGGGTAGGCTGGCTGGGATTTTGTATATCGATGATCGCAAGGCCGCAAGCGCCGTCAGCTACATAGGCATATTGACCGCTGATAAAGACTCCGTGGGCCGTGCCCGGGGTATCACACCTGCCGACAAGGGCTGGCTGACTGGGATTTTGAACATTGATGATGGTAAGGCCACTATCACCATCAGCCACATAAGCAAGGCCGCCACAAACCCTAACTCCATAGGCTGTGCCTAGGGTATCGCATCTGCCGACAAGGGCTGGCTGACTGGGATTTTGAACATTGATGATGGTGAGGCCACTATCACCGTCAGCTACATAGGCATGATTATTGGCAACAACGACCTTGTTGGCCTGCCCTGGGCTGTCACAAGTTCCCTTGAGCTCAGGCTTAGCAGGTTGGCTGACATCAATTATTGCCAGACCAGCATCACCCTCGGCCAGGTAGAGGAATTTATCCGCAGCCCAAACCCCCTGCACCCGGCCAGGCATATCAAGGGTTGCAATCTGAGTCGGCTGGCCACTGGTGTTAAAACCTACAATCTGAAGGCCAGCATCGCCATCAGCTAGATAAGCATAACCATTGAGAACAAAGACTCCATAGGTCCAGCCTGGGGTATCATAGTTTTTGGGCAAGGTGGAACTGTTGATATGGCTGATATTTATCATCTGAACACCAAAGCCGCCATCAGCCACATAGGCCTGGTTCCCCAGGATAAAAATCCCGTAAGGTGATCCTGGCGTACGGCAGCGTGCCTTGAGGATTGGCCTAGCTGGATAGGTAACGTCGATTACCTGAAGACCAAAGCTACTGTCAGCCAAAAAAGCCATCCCTTCACGAGTCTGTACTCCACAAGCCCAGCCAGAGCCGCTCTGGTAGCTGCCTATAAGGAAGGGCTTAGTGGGTCGGCTGATATCAACAATCTGAAGACCAAAGCCGCTATCAGCCACATAAGCCAAGGTGCCAGCCACCGAGACGCTGATAGCATTTCCTGGCGTGTCATAGCTTCCCACAAGAGCTGGTTTGGCTGGCTGGCTGACATTTATGATCGCAAGACCAAAAGCACCATCAGCCACATAGGCATAATCTGAGGCCACATAAACACTGTGGGCAGAGCCAGCTGTATCACAGCTCCCCTTGAGAGTAGGCCGATCAGGCTGGCTGATATCAATGATTTGAAGGCCGCAACGGTCATCAGCCACATAAGCATAGCTCCCCCGAACAAAAACCCCATAGGCATAGCCTGAGGTATCGTAGCTTCCCACCATTAAGGGCTGATCAGGCTGGCTGACATCAATTATCGCAAGACCGCAATATCCATCGGCAATATAAGCGTAATTCCCCTGAACCTGTACTCCGCAGGCCCAGCCTGGCGTGTCGTAGCTTCCAACCACCAGAGGCCGATCAGGCTGGCTGACATCAATGATTTGAAGCCCTACGGTGTCATCAGCTACATACACATAGTTTCCCTGAGCATACACTCCTTGTGCCCAGCCTGAAATTCTACACTCCCTCCTGGGCAAGGGATCCTCCTGGTAGATGCTGATAGCGGCCTCTTTAGTCAGATTTTCCCCCTGGATTGAGACTAGGGTGGCGGCATTGGTATAGCCTTTAGCCGGAGTTATTGATTTTATGACCATAGCCGTCTCGGATTGAGCCCAGCAGACCGAAGGCAGAGCTCCAGAGAGTAGGATGTTCATAAGAATCATACCTGGAAGGATAATAAAATAACCAAAACTCCCCCGATAACCAATCTCTTTCCTAACCTTATGCATATCTTATATACTCCCCTTAATATACTCCTTAGATGGTATATTTTTCGCACACCATACATCCTTAAAAAAGACCAGCCAATACTTAAAAAAACCAGGCAATACATGCAATATTTCTGCTATGCCGACCGCGCCACTCTTCTTAATCCCTACTCTGTCCTTATCCGGCGGGATGAAAGATAGAAGAAAGCAGCCTAAGTGGTCTTTTCGCTAATAAAGCGCGCAAGCTGCCGCGGACCTAAGGGCCGCCCCTAGACGTAGGAATGGGTTTAAAACCACCCCCTACCTTGTGTTACGCATTTGGCGAGAAAACCACTAAGTGTAATTTTTTTAACCTAAGTGTAATGTTAATACTATACTCTATTATCTAGCCAAAAACAATACAATAGCTTATTTGACAGATGTTCCCCATGTTTAAATTAGGAGGAGGAGATAAGCCGCAGGGGAAGGGTATTGAGGTAAAAGACAATAGTAT
>JAILZY010000125.1 GCA_023512255.1 bacterium
AGCAGTATGCCAGAGCCATAAATGATGAAAAGTGGCGAGCTGATGCTTTTAAATTCATTGAAAATCCAACTGTTTTTAACCCTTTCAAAGGCCCTATCCCCTTGGCAGAAGAGCAATCCTGAGAAACTCTTCGTCTACGCCTGATTTTGATTTATCGTACAAATCCATGACCTGATGATTAAGGGATTGCGAAATGATATGATATAAAGACAATAAAGGAATAAAGATGGCAAGTCCAAAGCATGAGAACATGAGTCCAAAGCATGAGAGTGAGAGCATGAGTCCAAAGTATGCTATACAGCCGCCTAAGCTTTACTACTGAACTTAGCGCCAGCGCCTCTTTGCCCCTATTTAAGGGCTCGACCTTTCGCGGGGCCTTTGGCAATGCCTTAAAGCGGGTGGTGGCCTGTGCGCTTGAGAGGCAGGAGTGTCAAAGCTGTTTGCTGGCAAGCCGGTGCGTATATCCCTTTTTTTTCGAAAGAAAGGCCGCGTGCGCAAAGAAGGGGCTCCGTCTTCCCTCACCGCCTCATCCCTTTGTCATTGAGCCGCCGCTGACTACCGAGGTGAATTTTAACCCAGGTGATAGCTTTGACTTCAACCTCATCCTCTTTGGCCGGGCCAATGACTATCTTCCCTACTGCATCTATGCCTTTGACCAGATGGGCCGGGTGGGCATTGGAAAGCGGATCAAGGGAGTGAGGGCTGGATTTGTGCTCAAAACCGTCTCATCCGAAAGTGGCAAGATTATCTACTCCAGCCAGGATCAGAGACTGATCAGAGAGGATGAGTTTGCAGTGCAGCTTAAGCTTCAAAAACCGGAGAAAGAAAAGGTGAGTCGTCTGACTGTTTATCTCAAGACACCGCTTCGGATAAAGCATGGAAACCGCCTATTGAGGAGTGATCTACCTTTCCACGTCCTGATCAGGGCAGCTCTTCGCCGAATATCCTCACTCTTTGCCTGCTACGGACAGGGGGATGAGGATAAGCTTGCCCTAGACTATCGGGGCTTGGTGGCCCGGGCCCAGGATCGGAGCATTAGGGTCGAGGAGTCTGATCTTTGCTGGTTTGACTGGTCGCGCTACTCAAGCCGTCAGGATACAAAAATGCTGATGGGCGGTATGCTAGGAAGCATCAGCTACTGGAGCGAGCGGGGCAATCTGGGGGAATTTCTGGCCCTACTTCAGCTAGGGGAGAAGGTCCATCTTGGCAAGCAAAGCACCTTCGGGCTGGGGCAAATTATGGTGGAGGCAGAATAAGGCAAATTGTAGAATAAAGGCAAATTGCGCTGAAAGTCAGGCTGAAGTCAAAATGAGTCAGAATGGCTGAAGTCAGAATTAGGGTAGTCAGAATTAGGGTAGTCGGGATGAAGCGAAATATTCTTTTGGCTGTCTGTGGGCTAAGTCCCCAGGTGATTACTGAGGCTCTCTATGCTCTGCACCAGGAGGGTGGCCGGGTCGATGCCATTCATGTGATTACCACCAGGGACGGGAAGGAGATGATTTGCTCCTCTCTTCTCTCTCCCCTTGATGGGCAGTATTACCAATACCTGCGGGATTACCACCAAGCCCCTAGCAGATAGAGTTTGGCCCGAATAATATTCATGTAATTACTGATGATAGTGGCCGACAGATAGAGGATATCCGAGACGAGGATGATAATGAGCAGTTGCTCAAGCTGTGTCTTGATCTTACCTTTAAACTGACCGCTGATTCGCAAACCGCTGTTTTTTTTCTGGTTGCTGGTGGCCGCAAAACTATGAGCTCTTGTCTGACTCTGGCTGCCCAGTTGTATGGCCGACCGCAGGATAGAATTTATCATGTCCTGGTATCGCCAGAATTTGAGAATAACCGAAACTTTTTCTACCCTCCGCCAGTGCCGATCGAGATTGAATTGAGGGATCAAAAGGGAGATCGGTATATCAAGAAAACCAGCTATGCCCAGATTAGCCTTATCTGCGTGCCCTTTGTCTCAATCCGCGATCGCCTAGCTGACAGGTGGCTGAACGAGCCTCAGGATCCGGCAACCTTGATGCTCTCGCTCATTCGAGATGAACACCCCACCTTGACCATAGATTTGTCTGAGCAAAAGCTGATCTACAAGAGAATAGAACTTGACCTGCCACCCTCACTCTTAGCCCTCTACACCTTCTTTGCTCAGCAGAAAAAGAATTGCCCGCTAAAGAAAGCCTCATGCCGCGACTGCCAGAAGTGCTTTTTGACCATCCAGGAGATTTTTAAGGCTCAGGATAAGCTAGACAAACTATACCGCCGCATCAAAAGCAAGTCTTATTCACCGCCGCCTCTCACTCATTCGCCTCTTCCCAGCAATATAAGCAATCTCGATGCTGAAACGCACCATCATGATGATTGGCATCATCTCGATTGGCATCATCGCTCAGCAGCAGCTACGCCCCCCAGCAGCATAAACAGTCTCGATGCTGAAACCTTCAATCAGTACAAGGCTAAGATCAGAAAGAAAATCATCCAGCAGTTTGGGGGATCTATTCTGCGCCTTCTTGAGATCTCATCCGTTGGCCATAAGCCAGACACCAGATACGGCCTCCTCCTGGATAAGAGATGGATACGCATACTGCCGGATGAATAAGGAGTGGACGCCATCAAACTACACCTTCAGACTGATACACCCCCCTTGGATAAGCAGGCTGATACAATCACTTGGTGGTTCTTTCGCTAAGTGTGCGTAACACAAGTGTGCAGCGGATCAATTACGCTATCAATTTGTAGGGGCGGGGATAAGTAATTTGTAGGGGTGGATAAGCTAATTGTAAGCGCGGCCATCAGGTCCGCCACAGCTTTGGGCACTTTATTAGAGATGTGTCCGCTTGCAGCTTGCGACTTTATTAGCGATAGAGCCACTAAAAAATTAGGGGATAAAAAATTAGGGGAAAAGTGACCTTGAGCAGCATTTGACGAAAGCAGCCAAGGAGTAAGGCTTGAGGATCAATTTACTACTTTGTCAACGTTGCCAAGGGTGAAAATCTCAGGCTGAAGGAGTATACTTTTAGGCAGCTGGAGAGTAGGGGACCTAGAGAGAAATAAGGAGAAAAAAATATGAATGATAACATCTACAAAATCGCTATTGCCGGGTTCATGCACGACATAGGTAAATTCGCTGAGCGGGCGAACATGCCTATCAACAAAGAGTTTGAGATCGGCAATGCCGATCTGTATCAACCTCATAGAAACAATCGGTACACTCACCGACATGCCCTGTATACCGCTGCCTTTATTGACTCTTTCGAGAAAATTCTACCCAAGGAGTTTAACCGGGCAAACTGGGGGTTTGAGGATTCTTTCATCAACATTGCTGCTGGACATCATATGCCTGAAACTCCTCTGCAATGGATAATTGCTATGGCCGATAGGGTCAGTAGCGGTTTTGAGCGGGATGAGTTTGAGGACTATAACCAGGAAATAGGGGTTCGAGACTACAAAAAGACTCGACTTATCCCTATCTTTGAGGGGATAGACCCGGATAGGGGTGGAAAAGCTGATAGCCTAGACTCTTACCATTTTAGATATCCCTTAAAAGAGCTTTCTCCAAATCCAGAGAACTTATTTCCAAAAAATGAAGATGCCCTAAGATCGCTAGACAATGAGCAAGCATCGAAAGAATATAATGAGTTGTTCAATAAGTTTATAGCTGAACTGGAGAAATTGCTCCACCGCTACCAAAGCATACCTCTTTGGTTGGAGCACTTTGATAGCCTATTTATGATCTTTGCCTCCTACATACCCGCAGCTACGGTCGGAAAGGTTATCCCTAATGTCTCTCTTTATGATCATTCTAAGGCCACAGCAGCCTTAGCCGCTGCTCTGTATTTGTATCATTTACAAACCGATAGTATGAAAAAAGAGAAGATTACTGACTACGAAGAGAAAAAATTTTTGATCGTCTCAGGCGACTTTTACGGCATCCAAAGTTTTATCTTCAGCGCTGGAGGAAGCACAAATAAAGCTGCGGCGCGGCTTTTGCGAGGCAGATCATTTGCCATATCGCTTATCTCAGAGCTAGCGGCAGATCTAATTTGCCGAGAAATAGGACTGCCTCCCACCTGCTCCATTATTCTGAATGCCGCCGGCAAATTCACCATTATGGCGCCGAATACGGATAAGGTGCGCAGACAGATTGAGGCGGTTGAAAAGGAAATCAATGACTGGCTAATCAAAAATTTCTATGGGGAGTCAACCATTGGCCTGGCCTGGATTGAGGCCTCTTGTAGTGATCTTAGCTCAAAACAAATCGAAGGCTTATGGGATTCTCTAGCTAAGGAGCTAGAAAAGAAAAAGTATAGCAAAATCGATCTCGAAAGATATGGCGGGGCAGTTAAAGACTACCTTGACCAGTTTAACAATGAGCTGAGCAGCAAGCTCTGTCCATTTTGCGGCAAGAGGCCATCAGATAAACAGATAGAAAAT
Source organism: bacterium (assembly GCA_023512255.1). Classification (GTDB taxonomy): domain Bacteria; phylum SZUA-182; class SZUA-182; order DTGQ01; family DTGQ01; genus DTGQ01. The sequence continues at coordinate 4,440 of JAILZY010000125.1, forward strand.
GATCCCCTGGTGAGAGATGATAACAATAGGTCAGCCTGCAAGATATGCAGAGACCATATTTATCTAGGCAAAAAGCTGGTTAAATCCCCAAAGATGGCTATTGTCAGCCATGATGCGGAAATTTATGGTGATAAGCTCAGTGAGCCAATCTTTGGTAAGTATCAGGTATCTTTCGACGTTGAGGGAAAGCTTAATGAGCTGGCCAAAAAAGGGAAGCTTTTAAAATATTGGGACCTTTCTATCTCCAAGGATGGCAAAATTACCAAAGAGATAGCCGCCAAATTTATCAATGGCTATGTGCCGGTCTGGTCAGAAGAGGATCAAACAGAAGAAACTTTAATTCGCATTCTTCATGGTCGTAAGTCAGAAAAGACAAAAAATGAATTATTTGATGCTATTAAGGAAGGGGCGATAAAAGAGTTTCTCTATTTAGCCAAGATGTCCATAAATGTAAAAGTTAACTATAAAGAGAAGGGAGAAACCAAAACGTGCGGGATAGAGGCCCTAGGGGTCCTGAAGGCAGATGTAGATAATTTAGGGCTTATCTTTACCTGCGGGCTTAAAAATAACAGCATCTCCCATCTAGCTACCCTGAGCAGGCAAATGAATAACTACTTTGCTATATACTTGCCTTACTTATTAAGCAAAGAAGAAAAGTTTAGGGATATTTACACAATTTTTGGCGGCGGAGATGACCTTTTCCTAATCGGCCCTTGGAACAGAATCATAGATTTTACCCAATTCCTTAATCAATCATTCAGGCAATATGTTTGCCAAAATAAGCATATTACCATCTCAGCCGGGCTGAGTATCCACAAGCCATCTGATCCTGTTCCGCTGCTTGCCGAAACGGCCGAGGATGCCTTGAAAAAGGCAAAACATAATGGCAGAGATTCAATTACTCTCTTTGATGAGACGGTAAAATGGGAATTATTTGAGAAATTAAATAGCGAAGTTAAAGAGAAGATAGAAAGCTGGCTGGATAAATCCTACATTAATAATGCCATGCTCTTTAGGCTTAATCTACTCTCAGAAATGGCTAAACAGGAGAAAGAGCTGATAAATGGAGATAAAAAACAGGCAAAGGAAGTAGCCAATAGAGGGGTTGCCCTTGAAGACTGCGAATGCCTGAAGTGGCACGCTATGTTCAAATACAACCTGGTGAGAAATATTGGCAAGAAATTACAAGAAAGTGCCAGAAATGAGGCTATTTCCAAAGTGGATGAGGCCGCCCTCTGGCTAGATGAGTATGGCGGAGCGATGAAGATTCCGCTCTGGCAGGTTATCTACAACCAAAGGAGGTTAAAGCCATGAGACCCAGGCCACAATCATAGGTAATAAACCTCAAAAGTAAAATCAACTTCACAAAGTAAAATCAATCCACAAAAAGTAAAGTGTAAGGAGGTAAGATAAGGCTATGAATATGGAATCTAAGCCTTCGCAAAAATTGGCGCTAAAGCTTTGGCAAGATAAGACCAATAAAGAGATTGATCCAGATCTATTTTCAGCTCGAGCGGACGAGTTAGCCAGGGTAATATACCGTGAGGGAAAGGATCAGGAAAAGAAGCAATTAAACAAGCCTACTCAGATCAGAAAATTCTACGATGAGGTACTGCGGTTTGATAGCCTCATAAAGACAAAGACAAACTTTAGCGAACTACTCCCGTATTTGAAGATGCTAAATGCCAAAGCAGCCTACGCTTTGGGCCGAAACCTAATTTCACAAGGATTCAAGGAGTTTATTTCAACTTCACTGGATCAGATTAAGGATAAGGAGGATTTTAATGTTTTTGTCTCTCTGTTTGAAGCCTTTATGGGCTACTATAAGTTCTATTATGAAAAAGAAGGAGAGCAGATTGCTCAAGGAGGTAGAATATGAGACTCATCGAGATTAAAAAACTTGAGGGGACAATTGTGTTAAAAAGCGGACTTCATATTGGCTCAGGCAATATGGAAATGCATATTGGCGGAACAGACATGCCGGTAATCAAGCATCCCCATACCCTCGAACCCTATATCCCTGGCTCTTCACTTAAAGGAAAGGTCCGCTCTCTTCTTGAAATGGAAAGCGGCCTGATGATCTACACCAATGGGGATGTGGTCTCAGGGAAGACCTTGAAGGAAGTAGCTAATGATCCTAAACTAAAGGACAAGGGTGAGGCTATACTGAAACTACTAAAGGACAAGGGTGAGGCTATACTGAAAATTTTTGGCTCAAGCGGTGCAGATAAGGAAGATGAAACAGGGTTTGGGCCAACTAGGGTCTCTTTTGCGGACTGCTATCTGGCAGATGATTGGAGGGAGAAGGCTAAAGAGAATCGCTGGCTTCTGACTGAAGAAAAATCTGAAAATATTATTAATAGGATCAAGGGTGTGGCCGAGCATCCGCGCTTTATTGAGCGGGTGCCAGAGGGAGCCAAATTTTCTTTCTTAATCACCTTTAAGGTGCTAGAAGATAGCGATAATAAGCTTTTTGATAGCGTGCTTTTGAAAGGGCTTAAGCTTCTTGAGATGGATACCCTTGGTGGAAACGGCAGCCGGGGCTATGGAAGGATTAAGTTTGAGTTTAAAGACCAAGAAGTAGAAAAAAAATTTGCGGCCCTGAATCCCTTTTCATGAGGAGGGGAAAACCATGGAGGTCTATGAGATAACCATAAAACCACTCTCAGGATTTGGGACGCCGTTGAAAGGGGATACCATATTCGGGCAATTTTGCTGGCAGATTGTCTATGATGATACGCTTTGCCATAAAACTCTTGACAGTCTCCTTGCCCAATACCATACCAGCCCCTTCATTATCTTTTCATCTGCTTATCCAAAGATTAAGATCGGGCAAAAGGATCATTATGCCTTGAAGACTCCTGCCCTGCCTATGGTGGAATTATTTGATCTGCCAGAGGATAAGAAAGAGAAGATCAAAAAGCGCAAAGAATATAAGAGCAAGGTGTGGATGATCCTTAAGGAGAGTGGTCAGATATCATCTTTTCGTGAGCTAGAAAAACTTACTAACCAAGAGCTTCTCGATAAGATCAAAGTGAGTGTAGCTGCCGAGGCTGGAGGCAGAAAATTAGCCAAAAGAGGCGGAGCTAAAAGCCTTGTGGCCACCTTCAATCAGCCGCACAACACCATCAACAGGCTTACTGGCAAGACCGGCGAGGGCCGCTTTGCTCCGTTTGCGGTTGAGCAGGAGGTATTTTATCCTGATAGCGAATTGGCGTTGTTTGTCGGCCTTGATGAATCAACCATAGATATTGCCCAAGTAAAGAAAGCTCTTGAGCGAATAGGTGCTTTTGGGTTTGGTAAGGATGGATCATCAGGGTTAGGCAGGTTTGCCGTAGTAGGTGAGCCTAGGAAAATTGACCTCGCTAAGCTGGGCAGCAGCTCACCGAATGCCTGCTATACGCTTGCTCCGTGCGTTCCTGAGAAAGACACTTTCGATGAGGTATTTTTTACCCCTTTTGTTAGGTTTGGTAGGCATGGGGATACGCTGGCTAAGTCTAGTAATCCATTCAAAAATCCTGTAATCATGGCCGATGAGGGAGGAGTATTAAGGCCAAAGGATAATAGCCGGGTATTCAGCAAGCCCTACCTTGGTTTGGCTATATCTGACATCTCAAAGGTAGAACCCAACTCGGTAGCCCAAGGCTATACCCTTTATATTCCGGTTTCAATCTCAACTAAAGAACCTAAGGCAGCCACTCCGGATTCGGGCAGAGCAGGTTGAAGGAGAAGTATAAGATGGAAAAACCACTTAAAATAAGGATGCATATCATATCACCGGTACATATTGGCTGTGGCGATGCATATGAGCCAACAAGCTTTGTCATTGATGAGAAAAGCGGGAAGCTGATTGAATTCGATCCCCTAGATTTTATCAGCTCTCTCTCACCACATGATAAGGAGCAATTTGCCAGCATCTGCATGGAGGGAACGCTTTCCTCGATTATCAAAATCTACCGATTTATTTCAGACAGGAAGATCCAGATTATTAGTAAGGGTCGGCAGATCGAAATAGCCGCTGATCTGAAAGAACATTATAATAAAGTCAAGAAGCTGCCACTTCAGGATGAGCAAAAAATCAAGCAAGAGTTAAACAAATTTGCCATCAGCCGGACAGCTTATAATCCTCATACCAATCTGCCCTATATTCCAGGCACTTCGGTAAAAGGCGCCTTAAGAACAGCCTACCTGAGCAAGCTGGCCAAAGATAAGGGGATAAAAGAGTGGTGGACAACACAATTGGCCAAAAAAGTCAAAGATAAAGAGCAGGCCCAGATGTTCCCCATATTTAAAATTAGGAGAAGTAGATAAGCTGCAGGGGAAGGGTATTGAGGTAAAAGACAATAG
>JAILZY010000126.1 GCA_023512255.1 bacterium
AACAACCATAAACCCTCGAAGGGGCTTAGCTCTTATTAGGGTTATGTCTCTTAATGGTAGCTAATAAATAAGAGCGATCTTCACATTTAGATATCCGCACAGGGACACCCTGCCATAAAAGATTATCGGCTGAAATGATTCGACAAAGTGACTCAAAAGCAAAAAAGCAGATGGAAAACACATTCATAATGCTTGAGTGGTCCATTTTTTTCGTGAGACATCTATTTCTTTTGGCTTGTCTTTCTCTATTATTTTTGCGAAAATTATCTTCTTATAAAAGGCACACTCGCTACCAGATACATTTTATCTTCCGGTTTTGTATATGCCTTCTAAGTGCAGGCATTTCATGTCATTCCCACGTAGGCGGGAATCCATATAGAATTCATATACATGGATTAGCACTTTCGCGGGAATGACGATAGAATGTTTCCGGTAGTGATAAGGCACAAAGGGAGGAAGTGAAAAATGTCCCAAAATAGCCACCACAGTAGCAATCTGCATCAGACCGATGGGCAAGAGGGATTTTCCTGTGAATGGAAAGCCGGGCAAAATCATCAGGCTTTGTCAGACAATAATTTGCCAGGCAATAAGGTGAGCGTGCTTTATCTTTTTGATAACTACAACTGGAGCGGGGTTAGACCTGAGGCCTACAAACAGGAGCCGGGCAATTTTGCCAATATCGTCCGTAATATTATCGTCGGGGCCAGGGGAGAGTCTTGTCATTTCGAGGTGCGATACTTTGAAATAGCCGAGGGTGGATTCTCAAGCCTTGAAAAACATCATCACGAGCATGTCATAATCTGCGTCCGGGGCCAGGGACGGCTTCGCCTGGGGAGGGAAATTCACCATATGAACTTTCTAGACATTGCCTATATTTCGCCCGATACTCCTCACCAGCTCTTAAACTGTGGAAAGGAGCCCTTTGGCTTCTTTTGTATCGTCGATCGAGAAAGGGACCTGCCGCAAGAGTTAGCTCCCGAGGATCTCATCTGACCTAAAGAGAAAAAATTGATCTAAAGAGAAAAAATCCCCTTGGCCTTCTTGCAGTAGCCTTCCTTTTCAGCCACCAAATCCCAATGTATAGTGTTGAGATCTTCAAGAAAAAGCACTTCTTCTGCCAGAGGCCCATGATTTAAGTCAATGGTTTTGATATATCCCTTGCAGAGATTACAGACATCAACCCGGCCATATCCGTTATCAGATTCTAGAGAAAAATACTGAAGAGCCTCTGGCTGCTCTGTCTGACAAAAAGGGCATCTCAAGCGGGGAAAAGGCCAGCAATGGTTACACAAAGAACAGATGAGGAATCTTTCTTTTCCACGAAAAGAGAGCTGATTTTGCCCACCCTCGGCTTCTTTCGGCTTTAAATAGGCCAGGACAGGGAGAGCTCCACAGATTGGACAGTGAGACTTCGGCCAGAGGGAAAGATCGCACGTTGCAGCAATCTCCTCGGCGAAGCGCTCGGCAAAGGGTTTTACAATACTCTTGATAAGGAAAAAGAGAAGGGCAATATCGAGCTCCTTAGCCTGCCCGAAATCATAGATAGGGACAAAATTGTGCAGCAAGTAATTTTGAGCCAGGCTGACAATAACTTGCGGATCTTGTAAAAGATCCTGTTGAATGCTTTCCATTTGAGCGCTGACGAGCGGTCCTCTTTCTTTCAAGAGCGCAATCAGCTCTTCTATCAAGGGTTCATAAGCGGCCAGAGTATCAGGTATGAAGCTCAACTCAAGCAAAGGATATCCCTTTTCAAATTTTTCTCTGCTCTTCTCTTTGGCCAGGGAAATAAACGACAGATGAATATTCTTTTTGGCCTGAAGTTGCCTTTTCAAGATCTCTTGATAAAAAATAATTATTTCATTCATCTCCGGATGATTTTTCTGGATGCGATGTAACACTTCCTCAGCCTGCTCGAATGTGTAATGCATAATCTTCGCCTTCCCCTTTCAGCATTTGAGTAATTAGTGGGCCTTTCAACTCTGATTTCACCTTTTAAGAATTCAAGGGCTAAAGATAATGCAAAACTTGTTCCTCAAGCGCCCGGCTTTAATGCCTAACGCTTGGATTACAAGATACTTTCTCGCTCTTTGGAAATTTTTCCTCAAATATCCCTCAACTAATGGTGAGAGCTAACATGCTCGAGCCAAAGAGAAGCTGTAAACTATTCTGCATACCTTGAGCGGGAAAAGATAAAGGAGTTGGTATTTTTGCAAAATGTATTATACTACATAATTAATAAAAAATAAAATTAAAATATATCATTTGGAATCAATAAAGAGAAGCAATAAAGGAGCCTCATGCTCCATCGGCCTTAACTTTGATCTCCCCGATCAAAAAATTCTCTTAACTTTTCAACCCGTTCCACTCTGTTTTGCACTCTCTTCTGGTAAACTCCCTTAATCTGCTGAGCAATCTCAGAATTCATCACCATATCGATCAACTCTGGAATGGTCGTCGGGAAGGATATATCTACATCAGGCAGAATTTCACCTTTTCCCACTGCTTGTAAAGCAAACCTTACCAGGGGCCTTTCATTCAGCGGGGTAGCAGATCTAGCATCACCAGCAGCAAGGGCGCGATTGGCCAAAGATGGGCAGATGATAAATGCACAAATGAGGAAAAGGAGAATCATAATTCTGAGTTTCATACTATACCTCACCTCCCTTCTATATTAGGATTGTCATAAGGAAAGCAAAAATACCAACTCCCAGGTGAGGAGTATTTCGGCTATTAAGAGAAAAAGGCATTACTTTACTTTCTCAGGAGGGACATTTTCGAGAAAAGGAGAATTGGTACGCATAGATTCTTGAGCCTTCGCTCAAGAATGACCGTGTAGGAGAATACTTAGAGCCTATCCCATCTCCCTACACGGCAAACGAGCTCGCGCGCTGCTTAGGGGAGGTTTGGAGATAGGCTCTTAGATTTAGATAAAGATTTCTTTTCCCTTCTTTTCTCTGCACTGACGCTCTTTAGAGGCTTAAGGGCCCTTGTGTGGACGGATCGCCTCCTTAATAAGCGTACAATTTCCCATAAGGCCGATGAGTGTAAGGAATCAGTTTGAAAAAGCGCTCCTTGATTATTTCCTCTGCATTGAGGGAAAAATCTTGGGCATATTCTCTAACATATAGCTCAAGATTCTTCTTATCCTTAGAGTCAAGCTCGAAGATCTTGACTTCCTTGCCCAGTTGGAAATCTTTCACCTCACCCCGGATATACATAACTCCCCCATGCATACCAGTGCCACAATAGTCTCCCACAATCGGCCAGCTCCCATTATTATTCATCCCCAGAACAATGATTAATCCCCCGGCCATATACTCCCCAAGATAATCCTGAGCGCAGCCGCCGACAATAATCACCGGATAGAGATCCTGATAGGCTTTCATATGAATGCCTACTCGGTAGCCGACATTTCCCTGGATAAAAATTTTCCCACCGCGCATGGAATGGCCGACAATATCTCCAGCATCCCCATGGACGATGATCTTTCCGGCATTCATAGTATTGCCAATCCCATCCTGAGCATTGCCGAAAATCTCAATGGTCGGCCCATCCATAAAAGCAGCCAGATCGTTGCCGGCTGTGCCGTGGATCGTGATCTTGACATCCTTTCCCGACAAGCCGTCAGCGATATAGCGCTGCCCGTTGACCTGCTCAAGGATAATTTCTTTTTGCCCATTGCGAACCGCCTGGTGTATGCTCTCATTAAGCTCACGGTAATATATTCCCTGAGCATTGATATTCACAACCTTCGCCGCGTTCATAGCCTAAGATCTCCCCATCTTAATGCTCTGCTGATTCATATCTCAATCCCCTGACCAATAACCATATGTTTCCGATACTCTCTCGGCAGCGAAAGAAGACCGAAATCATCTTTGAGAAGATATTCCCGGAAATAGGCAACATCGACCCTATCTTTAATCAAACCAGTGTAAATTCCAGCTCGGTCAATCTTGTTTACCAAAATAACCCCCACGATCCGGTTATCTTCAAGGACAATTTTTTTATAAATCGATTCCCTTTCTCGATAATCCTGAATAATTTCCAGGCTATTTCTTCTGTCCACATCAGCTAGCATTGCCGGATCGGTCAGCCCTACCGAAATGGTTGGAATTCCAGCCAATTCCACGGAATTCATGGGGATGCTCCCCTCATAAACTTTTCTCCCCCCAGCCATATTGTATCCGGCTATCCTCCCCTGCTTAGCTGCGGTAGGCAGAATGGCCACAGGTCGTGGCATCTTAGCTATCAGATCGTATGCCTCAACTGCATCACCAGCAGCATAGATATCTTCAACACTAGTCTTTAGATACTCATCAACCAAAATTCCCCGGCCAAGGCTGATACCAGCCTCTCTGGCCAAATCCACTCTAGGCCGCACACCAACAGCTACAATTACCATCTGACATTCGATCTGGCTTTCATCCTTCAAAACCACACTTCCCACTCGGCCATCCTCTTCTCCCTGGCGAATCTCCTTCACCGTAGTATTAGTCAGGCAGGCACAGCCAATCCCTTTTAAGGCCCGCTCAATGATCCTTGAAGCCGTTCGATCAAAGGTAGCACTTAGGATTCGATCAGCCAGCTCTATGATCGTAACCTGAATGTTCAAAGCCACAAGGGCCTCGGTAACTTTAAGTCCGATGAGTCCTCCTCCGATGACTACGGCTTTTTTAACCTGATGAGTAGCAATAAATTTTTTAACCCTCTGAGCATCATCCAGGGTGGTGAAGGTAAAAACACCGGCCAGATTCTGGCCCGGCATCTGAGGCATGATCGCAGATCCGCCGGTAGCCAGGAGGAGTTTTTCAAATTGGATGTAGGTTTTATCCTCCAAAACAACCTGCTTCTCTCTACAGTTCAGGCTGACGACCTTATCCCCTAAAAATGCCTGGACCTTGTTGAGATCATAAAAGTAGTCTGGCCGATACAAGAGGGCCTCCTCCTCGACCTTGTTGCCTAGATAATACGAAATCAGGGGTCTAGAATAGGTATGATAAGGCTCATCCGAGACTAGGCAAAGGCTCCCATGCCGATCTATTTCCCGAATAGCCTCTACGGCATTGACCGCCGCTATGGAATTGCCGATAATTAAATATTTTGTCTTTACCATTTTGTGTATCCTAAACCTGCTTTCTTATCATGATTCTAAAAAAATCGTTTTTATCTTTCCTCAAAGGTGATAGCCTCGTTAGGGCAATGCTGAACACAAACAGGTATCTTCTCACCTGCACACAGATCGCATTTGGAAGCAGCCTTCTTCCCTTCCCTCCTCCTGGCAATAACTCCAAGCGGACAAACCATGATACACATCCAGCAGCCTACACACTTGTCCTCATGGCAAATGACCGCCCCTGTTTCGGCATCCCGATGCAAGCTTCCAGTCATACAGGCCTCAAGACAAGGGGCATCTTCACAATGCCGACACTGAAGAGCAAAGGACAAATATCCCTGCTCCTCCACCAAAACCCTCGGCAAAGGCTTGGGAAACTCTCCCTTATAAGCCTTGATGATCTGCTTTGACTTCGAATGTTGTACCAGGCAATGGATTTCACACAGCCGGCAGCCCATACAATATTCCTCATGAATAACTATCCTTTTCATTTTAATTCACTCTCCTTAAACGATTACCAGGCTTCAATTACCAGGCCTCTCCTGCCGGTTTTATCCCCAGGATCTTCAACTCCGTATCCGAAAGCCCCACCCCTCGCAGGGCCTCACGGTTTCCCCGCAAAGATTCAATCGCATTGATGCCCATCCCGCCCATCATCTCTTTGATCTCCAAAGACCAGGCGCGCAGCAGGTTGACCAGTCTTCGAGCTCCAATCGTGGGATTCAGTCTCTTGGTGAGAAAGGGATCCTGAGTAGCGATTCCCCAATTGCATTTGCCCGTATAGCACCTCTGGCACAGATGGCAACCCAGAGCAACCAGAGCGGCAGTGCCAATATAGACCGCATCTGCACCCAAGGCAATTGCCTTGATGATATCACCGCTAGTGCGAAATCCCCCAGCAGCGATGACCGAGGCATGGTTTCTGATCCCCTCCTGACGCAATCTGCTATCAACGGCGGCTATGGCCAGCTCGATCGGGATGCCTACATTGTTTCTGATGACGGTCGGAGCCGCGCCGGTTCCTCCCCGCAGACCATCAATGGTAACAAAATCAGCCCCTGCCCGGACAACACCAGTGGCAATAGGAGCTACATTATGGACAGCAGATATTTTCACTCCCACCGGTTTCTCATAGCGGGTAGCCTCTTTCAGAGCATAGATAAGCTGCCGAAGGTCCTCAATCGAGTAAATATCATGGTGAGGGGCAGGAGAAAGAGCGTCCGTTCCAACCGGAATCATCCTCGTCCGGCTGACCTCCTCATCGACCTTCTCCCCGGGCAGGTGTCCGCCGATACCGGGCTTTGCTCCCTGGCCAATCTTGATCTCTATGGCTGCTCCTGCCTTCAGATATTCCATATGAACGCCAAACCTGCCCGAAGCCACCTGAACAATGGTATTGGCCCCATAGGGATAGAGATCGCGATGGAGTCCCCCTTCGCCAGTGTTATAAAAGGTGCCAAATTCCGACGCTGCCCAGGCCAAAGATTTACAGGCATTCAGGCTGATAGAGCCATAGGACATGGCCGAGAAGAGAATCGGTGTCTGAAGCACAAGCTGCTTTTCGAGCTTGTTCTTGAGACGAGCTCCTTTGCCTTGATCCGATCCGCCGGCAAGCTCCAGCCGATCGGGTTTTCGTCCAATATAGGTTCTTAGCTCCATCGGCTCCCTCAAGGGGTCGATTGAAGGATTAGTAACCTGTGAGGCATTAAGTAGGATGTGATCCCAATAAATCGGAAAGGGTTGATCACAGCCCATACCGGTCAACAGCACTCCGCCGGTCTCAGCCTGCTTGGCTACCCAAGTCAGCATCTGTTGGTTCCAGTTTGCATTCTGGCGAATCTGTGAAGGATTCTGTCTAACAGTCAAGGCCCCGGTAGGGCAAAAGTTTTCACAAAAGTGGCAACCTACGCATCTTCCAGACAGGGTATCGACCTGATCCCTTTCCCGGTCATAGACATGAGCATCGTTAGAACACATTCGGCAACATACCTGGCAACTAATGCACTTATCCTTATCCCGCTCAACTATAAAATCTGGTGCTATTGGTACCTTGGCCATCCTACAGACCCTCCTCCTCTCGACCAGCCTCAAATACCTCAGCAGTCGCCTCCTGGCTAAGAGGATCTTTGGCTAGATTATTCCTTCTCATTCTCCCCAGGATCGGCTCTCCTGCCCTCGGCATCCAGACCCGATCGGGTTGGGGGCAAATCTGCCGAATAGCTGACTCTTCAGAGGCGATATAGATGAAATCCCCCCACCGAGCAGCCACCAGAGGCCGAAGTTTAAGTCGATCGTTCAAGCCAAGCATCGTTTGGCTATTGGCCACAATCACCCCAAAAGGGCCATTGAGCAGGGCCGAGCCATAAACGATCCGCAAACTTTGATAAAACTCTTTTTCCTCTTCCGGCATCCGCTCAATATCCGCCCAAAGGGGAGCGGCCAAAATCTTGGCTACGATCTCAAAGGGTAGCTCATGCTTTCGGATCAGCAGATCAAAAAGATAGGTTATTACCTCCGTATCAGTGAAAAAGGAACATGAGTAATTGAAATTTTGCAGATAGCGCCGATTGATGCCATAAGAGGAGATCTCTCCATTGTGCACTACAGACCAATCCAGGAGGCCAAAAGGATGAGCGCCACCCCACCAGGCCACGCTATTGGTAGGAAACCGACCGTGAGCTGTCCAGATATATCCCCGATATTCCTCCAGACGGTAGAATTCTCCAATATCCTCGGGAAAGCCGACCCCTTTGAAAATACCCATATTTTTACCGCTTGAAGCTACCAGGGCATCTTTTATCTTGCCACTGATATACATGGCTGTCTGAACGACCAGGTCCTGTTCTGATAGCCGAGGATTTTTGGCCAGAACATCCTCACGAGGCTTGAGAAAATACCGCCACAGGAGGGGGCTTTGGCTGATCACCTTGATTTTTCGAGTCGGTATAGGCTCATCATGCATGATCGTGTAATATGCTCTGAGGTATTCGTCGGTCTGTCTTTTAGCCTCGTCAGTTTCATACATCAGATGAAAAGCATAATAGTCTGCCAAATCAGGGTAGATGCCATAGGCGGCGAACCCTCCACCCAGACCATTGGAGCGCTCACGCATGAGAGCAATAGAGCACATAATGGCCTCTCCACTGAATCTCTCTCCTGCCTCATTCATGATGCCGGAGACTCCACAGCCTGAAGGCACCCGGTAGTCTTTGTCTGCTATATACATTTGTTCTGACATAAGTCCTTCCATCATTTTACTTTAATTCCTATCATTTTACTTTAATCCCTAGCTTTTTGATCTTAGAGCGAAGAGTATTTCTATTAATTCCCAAAATCCTAGCGGCCTTAAGCTGATTACCTTCTGCTCTCGTCAATACATGTTCAATCAGAGGCTTTTCTGCCGCTTCGATCACAAATCGATATAAGTTCTTGGACTCCTTTGTGTAGAAAAAGGCTTCCTCCAGCTCGGCAATCACCTGATCAAGAAATTTCATTCGATTTCGATTAGATTTCTGCCTTTTCACGGTTTTTGTGTATTCCTCATTATAGCGTTTATGCATAAAAACCACAAATAATTTATCCCAAAATCAGATGTTCCCCATGTTTAAATTAGGAGGAGGAGATAAGCCGCAGGGTAAGGGTATTGAGGTAAAAGACAATA
>JAILZY010000127.1 GCA_023512255.1 bacterium
ACTTTCTTCTCTCTTTATTTTCTCTCCTCCCCTTTATATTTTCAACATTATTTTTTCAACATGGGGAACATCTGTTTGTTCCGCAGATGTTCCGCCTTGGCCCTCCTTGCACTAAAAAACGGCGGCCATGCCGTCTCTGGCATCTTAATTGCTATAAAATTATGTAGAGAATATAAGTTTAAGTCTCCTATGGAAGGAGACGGAACTTGATTTATCAGTCAAGAGCTTATTGAATTTTTTAATAGCTTTATTGAATTTGAAAGGAGGCGATCGGACATGTTAACTTGGCTAATGATTTGTGTGCTTCTTATTGCCTTAAGCTTGCTCTGTGTTTCACTTGCCAATTTTACTCTCAGAGTAAAAGACAATATTTCTCAAAGATCTACCGTTTCTCCAAAGGAAAGATACACCGTTTCTTCAAAGGACAGTCCAATAACTCATGGTCTAACTGATAATGTTTTATCATGACTGATAAACCATAATGTTGTTTTATCATGACTTATAAGCCTATGAGAGAGCTAGAGAGCAGGGAATACAGGATAGATAAAGGGGTTCTCCTGGAAGAAAATAGGCTGCTGAAAGAGCGTCTTAGAATCCTGGAAAAATATACGGATCAACTCTTTGCTGAGTTGGAAGACAGGGTAATGAAAAATACCCGGGAGATAGCTGAAAAGAAAGTGGTTTTACAGAAGATCTTCAATCTTATGGATGGAGAGATCATTCTGGCAGACAAAAGCTATCGTATTATCGAGGCTAGTAATGTCAGTAGCGGTCATCATGCCTGGCAAGCCGCCTCAGTCTGTAAGAGCGACGCGGCCTGCCAGGCTATGAAGACTGGCCGCGCCGTCAGCCAAGAGACGGCTTTGAGAGATGGCAATGATCAGCTTAGGATCATCCGGCAAACAGCCTTTCCTATCTTTGACAGTAAGATGAATGAATCTTGGGGATTCGTCCAGTTTACCCAGGATATAACCTCAGTGCGGATTGAACAGGACAGGCAGATTCGATTGGAGAAGGTGCAGGCCGTCGAGAGAGTAGTAGCTCTTTTTTCCTCTTATCTCAAGACCATAGCAGAAGCTGCTCAGCATATTATTCTTGGCAAGATCGGGAAAAAATTAGGCCTAAGTAATTATGGTTTCAAGGATTTTCTCGCCTTGCTTGATCAGCAAATTATCCAAGTCCAGGATTACCTCACTGATTTATTTTTTATTCTCAACGAGAGGACCGAGGATGCGGTTTTGACCAATGTCAATGATCTTCTTCAAGTAACTCTTCGCTCGAGCAAACTGACCGCATTATCTAATAAAAATAAAAAGGTAAAGATCATTTTAGAGCTAGCCAGGGACATTCCTTTGGTTAGGGTAAGTCAAGCTCAACTAAGCAGAGTTTTTATCCACCTTATCGACAATGCCTTTGACAGTATGCCAGCAGGTGGTGAACTGACCATTGTAACTCGAAGCAAGAGCCTTGAAGTGGAAATCGAATTTTCCGACACTGGCTTAGGAATAGCCGAGCAGATCAGAGAAAAAATCTTTGAGCCATTTCTGACCACTAAAGAAAACAGACTGGGCCTTGGCCTTTCAGTATGTAAATTTATTCTTGAAAAATATCATGGTCAAATCACCCTGCAACCTAACCCGACAGCAGGACGAACTACCTCATTTCTCGTCAGGATACCTGCTAGCCTTGATTGTCAGGCTTGCAAAAGATAGCGTTATTTCAAAGTTGAAATATTTTTCATCTTTGAAATAACGGCGAAATAACGGCGGCTTAAAATAGGCTGCTGGCAGAAAGATTAAAGTAGACTAAGGCAGGTAATATACGAGATTATTAAGGCCTATTTTATGGCATATAATTTGCTTTATTGAATTTGTGTAAGCCTTGATGAGGGAGCCACATTTGAGAGCATGACAATTGCTATACGCGAGCATTTGATATATTTGCGAGATTGATGTAAAATAATAAATGATGTAAAATAATAATAAAACATATTGCTGAGGGACTGAAAGGCCCCTGTTATCCTGTTATATGATGCTGGGAGAAAAAGGGGCCTTTCAGGAATTGGAAGTGGGAAGGGAGGTGAGAATAAGGTTTTAAGGTTATATCTGACAGCCAAGCTTTATAATGGAAGATTTTTTCATGATTTGGTAGGTGGGTGGAGGCGAGAGCCTTCGAATATTAAAAAGGCGGGACAGTAATGTCCCGCCAGAAGGGAGAAAATAACAATCCCCAATTACCCGGCTTAATAAGCTGGTAGTGAAATATCCGCCGGGAGAAGGGAAAAGTGAAAGAGTTTACTATTGTCAGACAAAATAAAGTGAGGAAGAGTTAGGGTTAGCAGTGTAAGAGATTTACTATGGCTTGAGAAGTAAAGTAGGTGGGATGGTTCGAGAGGCTGTTTTGGTTGGTGAAGGTTAGTTGGTGAAGTTATCTTACGGATTTTCCTCATAAAGTGTTTTCCGGACATGAATTTCGACCAGAGATCTTAAGTAAATTTTTGCGCTACTGATCATCATGTAGCAGTCGGAAAACCTCACCTGATAGATACTAGATAGCCCTGTCAAGTAACTCCCAATCTTTACTCGGCTTTGTAACCATCCACTCTTTCGTTCGTTATGCGTAAGGTATTTACGGGTGTCTTGTTTAGGAGGACAACGCAATGAGAAAGAAATCTGGCCTTGTAAAGATGGTGATCATATCATCAGTACTCATCTTTTGTTTAGCTCTAACTCCAAATTATAGCCATGCTTACTATGGCCTATACGGCGGCTACTACGGCCTGTACGGAGGCTTATACGGGCTGTATGGTCTGGGAGGATTGTACGGTGGCCTATACGGTGGGCTATATGGTCTGTATGGCTTGGGCGGACTCTATGGCTTATATGGCTTGGGCGGCTGGTATGGAAGCGGAGTTTCTACTATGGCATCGCAGCTTGCCAGCTACGCGGTTTACTCAAGACCTTATCTGTGGGGATATGGAGTCTTGGGATCAAGTTTTCTTCCTGGTTTGTTAGGCTGGCAGGGAGTCTATGGGCCAGGAATAAACTTTTTTGATTAACCCTAAACACTATACAGCCTACTCAGGAAGACTTTAACGAGGAGACCTTAACGAGCAAAACTCACTTTGAGCGAAAAAGTTTCAAAATTCATGCGCTATCTTCTCTAGATTATGAACCTTCCGCAGGAGGGACGAAATGAGCAAGACAGGCGACAAGGTCGCTTGGTAAGACTAAATAAAATAAAAATAAATACAGAAGGTAAGGCTATGAATCAGCACAGGTTTTTGAGAGTTATGATCGTAATATTAGCCTGCGTAGTTCTTGCCTCGGCCATACCTAGCCGTGCAGATGCTTACTACGGCCTGGGATTTTATGGATTAGGATTGTATGGGCTATATGGCTTGGGGTTATATGGGTTATATGGGCTATACGGCTTGGGATACGGCCTATACTGGCCTTATAGCCTGTACTGGTGGCCTTATAGTCTGTATGGGCTCTGGCCTTATGGTTTGTACGGACTTTTCGGCTTAGGTTTATACGGGCTATATGGACTCTATGGCCTTGGAATGTATGGCCTTGGGCTTTATGGCCTCTACGGCCTGTGTGGTCTTGGTCTCTACGGCCTCGGCTTGTATGGCGGCTTGATGGGACTATACGGCCTGGCCAGCTTATATAATCTCTATGGATTAGGAGGACTTTATGGGCTGGGAACAGGAAGTATTAGTATAAATACGACCTTTGGCGCTCCTCCTCCAGATGCTGGATCAGTAACAGGTGCACCGAGTACAGCCGCACCGACTGCGGTCGCTCCTGCAGCTTGAGGAAGAAGGAGTGTGTTTTCCTCATCTGGCCTTATAGTTATCTTTTTTGAGATGAGCGGCCAGCATTTTTTTCTCCTTTTCTTAAGGCGCAGGGGACGGAAGAGGGGCTTGGCGAGGGAGAACAAGTTATTTTCTAAATCACCAGGAGAGGCTATCTATGATTTAAGGGGGAAAACCACAAGCTTCGCTCCTGTCCGTCCCCTTGCCCATTTATTTAACTTTCTGAACATGGTGGTTCTTTCGCTAAGTGTGTAACCCAGGTGCGCAGCGGATCAATTACGCTATCAATTGTAGGCGCTGACCTTTAGTAGGTGCTGACCTTGTGCCTGCCTAAGCTTGCACACTTTGTTAGCTAAAAGACCGCCTGGAGAAGGAGTTATAATAATGTAATAATGGAATAAGATCCTATAAAAAATTCTAATTGATTTTTGGGAAACTTTCAAGATAATTCGATTCCATTTTCATACTTAGGGGGAATGAGATAATTTTAAGCCAGAATAAGGATTTAATGGAACATTTGGGGTAACTAACATTTAGGGTAACATTAAAGAGGATTGATATTATGAAGAGATATAGATACTTAGTCTTAGTTGGTATTTCAGGCTTGCTCCTCATCTGTGGCTTAGTATTTCCCACCTCACTTCATGCCTATTACGGAGGATATGGTGGCTGGGGGCTGTATGGTGGACTGTACGGCTTGGGAGGGTGGTATGGTGGCTTGTATGGTGGTATGTATGGCCTCTACGGCCTAGGTGGGCTTTATGGAGGAGTGGGCCTTTACGGTCTTGGTGGCTTATATGGCGGCGGTCTATACGGCGGATACGGGTTCAATTTAGGGCTACTGGCGCTGATGAACCCTTATTATCAGAGCAGCGGAGTATATATGCTCTCACCTTTACTTAGTTTTGACCTGTTGTCAGATCCACTACTAGGGATGGGTATGCTCTCAATTTTATAAATTTAAATTATAATATATTTATATTTTTGCGTTTTTTATAACTATTTTTATAACTGATCGAAATATAAATAACAAGGAGGTGATTTTACATAAAAATATAAATCTCATGTATTCATTGTTTTTTAACAAATTTTTAATCATCATCAGAACATTGATTGCATGAGTCGTGATTGTAAGGAAAAGGAGGCTTTTGAGATGAAAGGGAAATTTTTATTGAGCATCTTGACGATAGCTATGGTTTTAATCATCGGATTGTCAAGAACATCTAAGGTTGAGGCTTATTATGGTTTAGGTCTGTATGGCCTCTACGGTCTCTATGGCCTGGGCGGTCTCTATGGCTTAGGTCTTGGCCTGTACGGTCTCTATGGCCTGGGCGGTCTCTATGGCCTTGGAATGTATAGCCTCTACAGCCCGTTCAGTTCCTTTAATATGTATTATCAAATAGATACCGGAACAGGCCTTACCTATCAGGTCCCATTCATGCTGGCTGTTCCCTATATAGGTATCTCATCTCTCTATAAGCAGCTTTTCCCAAATCTTTTTAATCCCTCTACTACGGTACCATCGACTACTACCACAATATGATATAAGATTATGATTAAGATAAGGAGGATTAAGAGATTAGTCGGTTTTTAAGTACAACCCTACCATTATACTAAAGCCCCCTGGCTTTTTGATGGCCAGGGGGCTTTTGATGGCCAGAGGGAAAGTGCAGATGTTCCACAGGGAAAAAAACAATAGTTGAAAGTGGGAGATACAAGCGAAAAAAGCCTCTTTTTCACCCCGGAAAAAGATCGTACTAGGATTGGATATAAATGGGTAACATCTGGGAAAAGTGCTTTGTTGTTTGCTGCCTTCCCCGAGGGGGCTAAGAAGCAGGGGGATATGCCTTGAGCAGGGAAGGAAGTATGCCAAGAGATAAGGCAAGTCTATACCACTGGGGCAGGATTTTTGCTTACCCTGCAAGTTAATTTAATTGCTCCAGCCGAGGCTTTAAGCCAATGCTCATGGCCATTTTTAGTGAAAAGTCAGCTAAATCACCATTCCGTCACTTTCGCCAAAAGCGGGAATCGAGGGGTAAAAATTCCTCTGATTCCGGCTCCTCACGAATGGTAGCCATGAGCGTAAGCCAAATGAGAGCCAGAATTGAGCGGCGGCGTAGTTATCTTGACGTGCAGCCACAGCAAGACCCGGCGGGGCCAAGGCCACCTATCCTTGAAGCTGCAATGAGGCCGGCCTTGACGATCAAGTCTGCTGGAATTGTTTCATATATCTGTCCTTCAACAGTAATAGTTCTACACTCCTCATCAAGGCAAGGCGAAGAGCAGCAGTAGCTTTGCCCAACCTGTGCTCCTAGCCATTCTTCAAGAGGACGATTATCAATCCAGATACGGTTTGAGGCCAAGGGATCTTTAATAAATGTGCTGACATCGATTATTCCTTTTTCCAAGGTAACCTCAAGTCCAAGGGGGGCCAGAGCCTGCTGGAGAGTGGACAATGCCTTTTCAACTTCTTTTTCTGTTGCTCCACAGCGCTCACAGGTATGGCCATTTTCATCGACGAGACGTTGCCATTTTATGGTAAGACCTCTCATGGGTAAAATTCCTCCTTGAAGATTAGAAAAAAACAATAGCCTATTTTATCATAAGATCAGGATTTTTGAATAAAATTAGGATTTTTTGAATCTCGGCCACGGAAGCCACTCTACCTGCAATTCTGATCTGACCATCAATAGCCAAGGCAGGAGTCATAACCGCCGTACCGAATCGCCTAATAGTACCAGTATCCACCACTTTTTCGATCTTATAGATGAGGCCAAGAACTCTAGCCGCAGATTTTGCATTTTCTGCCAGCCTTCGGCATTCCATATCGCTGGGGCCCAAAATCTGTATCTTCTTCATAAGCTGTCGGCAAACCTACTGGTGGTTAATGAGCACAGGGTGAACAATAACAATAACCTATATTATATACAATAACCTATAGTAAGGGTATCAATTTCTCCATTAAGGTATCAATTTCTCCCGACTTTGTCTATCTCCTTGTGGCTCCTTGTGGCTGTCGCTTTTTCAGCGCCTTTTTTGAGGAAGGCAGGGGATTGAAAGAGGCAAATTTTTGGGGAAATGAGTTTCCTGCTGTTTCTAGCTGCGTCTTTCGACATGCTAACCCTCATTAATCAGAGATTAAAGTAAGATGGACAAAGCCGGGATATATCTTCGGGATATAATTTTATTATGCAATTTTTGTACCACTTATTCTGTCTGCTTATTCTGTCTGCTCAATCTCTGCTTATCTTTTTGAAAATCGCTTCATATGTGTTAGATAACTCTTTGTATTAGGGACCAAAGAATGAAGGAGTGGGGCGATCAGGTAGGGGGCATTCTTGTATTCGCCCCCATATGGATTGGGCGATCAAAAGGGATGCCCCTAACCGGTATTCGCCCATTAGACAATGCACAATGGACAAATCATAATGTGGTGGTTATCCAAATATGAACGCTGGAAATTACAATCCAGCCAGGATTTCAAAACTGAAATATATTTTAACTTTGAAATACCCGAATCCCGCAATTTTACAATCTTGATGGCTTGCTCCATCTGAGGCTCAAGGTATTATCCCTGCCAACTTCTATTTCTGTCCCCAATTTTTGCCCCTCTCTAGTTAGGACCTCGCTCAACCAGCGGGCATCAGCTTCTGAGGCTAGATTTACCCTGAAATTTTTAATCTGAGTTGGAATCATGGATAGAGAAACAAGCTTTCCAGTTAGGGGATCAAGCCTAGGGAAAAACATCAAGCCTAAATCACTCCTGAAATGTTCATGGCCACCGATGCCCTCATAATCATCCAAAAAATTACCACAGCCGTAGATTATCAGCTTGTCTTGATAAACCTCTATTCCCTTTACATGGTGGGAGGAATGGCCGTGGATAATATCAACCCCTGCCTCATCGATCAGCCTGTGGGCAAATTCTCTTTGCTCACGGCTAATCTCATAACCCCAGTTTCCACCCCAATGGATCGAGGCAATTGTGATATCCTTCGGCTGTTTCACCTGCTGGATATTTTCCTGAATATCTAGGATCGTCTCTTTCGAAAGCTCCCTGAGCAGCCACAGGCCAGGCTTGTCTTCAGAGGCGGCCCAGCTAAGCGGTATTCCGCTATCTGGTGAGCCAAAGGAAAACACCACTACCCTCCCTTTGCTCCTGACTTTCATCACTGCCGGGCTCTGCGCCTCTTTTAAATTTTTGCCCACTCCGACACCGTGCACCTTAGCTTTCTTTAGGGTTCTGAGGGTTTCGGTAAGACCATGATATCCCCAGTCAAGTATATGGTTATTGGCCAGGGCACAGCAATCTATCCCGGCTGCGGTCAGACAGGGGATATTTCCCGGATTCATCCGATAGTGTATGTCCTTGCCCTGCCAATAGTCGCCACTTTTGGTTATGGTGGTCTCAAGGTTGATGATTTTAACATCCGGCTTAGTCCGCTCCCATTCGGCCAGAGCATCTCCCCAGATATAAGAGAAACTGATAGGCTGAGGAATAGGGCCGTTCGCCTCTTCGGCAATTTCCACATATCCTCTGGCATCTCTCATGTATGGCTCATAGAGAATAGGATCGCTGGGATGAGGCATAACCTGGTCAATGCCTCTGCCGATCATGACATCGCCGCACAGAAAGAGCGTGATGAGATTAGCCGCTCCCCGGGCTGAGTGGTTAGTATCTTGAGATTCGATATTTTTCATCTTTGAGGCATCCTGTTAAGTTTTTTCACTGACAGGTATTCAAGATATGCTTAAAAGACAAGCTTGCCATTTTGCGATTAATATTTAATATATAATATATTTATCGGCTGAATTATGGCTTGAGGATGCCCTACAGCAGATGTTCCCCATGTTGAAAAAATAATGTTGAAAATATAAAGGGGAGGAGAGAAAATAAAGAGAGAAGAAAGTT
>JAILZY010000021.1 GCA_023512255.1 bacterium
TTGATTTTAATGGATTGGCTATTAGAGATAATTTTCAAGGATTTCAAGGCGTTAAGAAATTTCTGCAAAAGTGTAGATATTTAAAGTCTAACAGAATACTGGGAGTCGATGGCCTTACAGCCACAGCCCGGTTTTCAGAGCAACGGCGGCTGCTTTGGCTAGTTCGATAAACGGCTGCGGATAGGTGGCAATGATGATGGTTAGAGCCAGGGAAATTACTACTGCTAGTCGCATAAGGCAAGGGATGTTGTTCAGGCCATCAGCTGCGGGATCTGCGGGCCGCCGGGCTTGTTTGTCCTGCTGGTTGCCGATCTCCTGATCTCCATAGACATACCGCAACACATTGATATAGTAGTAAACAGAGATGATTGAATTGATAATGCCGATTACGGCCAACCAGGTCATTCCTCCATTGACGACCGAGGCGAAAAGATTAAATTTCCCCCAAAAACCTGGCGTTGGAGGAATTCCGATCATGGAGATCATAAAAACCGCTACCGAAAGAGACATAAGCGGAGACCTCTTTGATAAGCCTGCCAATCCCTGAATCTGGTGATCTTCCCCCCGCATGACCGAGGCAATCACAGCAAAGGTTCCAATATTGACAATCCCATAAATCATCAAATAAAAAATGGCTGCACTCACCGCCATCTGATCAGCTATGGCAAAGGCCATCAGAATGTATCCCACATGAGCTACGCTGGAGAAGCCGAGCATCCGTTTGATGTTAGTTTGAGAGAGAGCCACGATATTGCCTACGGACATACTCAGGATAGAGAGAATAATAAATAGGGTCCGCCACTGGGCAATCAGAGGGCTAAAGGCTATGGTCAAGAGGCGGATCAAGGCGGCAAATCCAGCTACCTTGGGAGCGGTAGCCAGGAAGGATGTTACCGGAGTCGGTGCTCCCTCATAGGTATCCGGCACCCAGAAATGAAAAGGCACTGCAGCAACCTTAAAGGCAAAGCCGGCAAAGATGAAGATCATGGCTATAAGTAGTATGGGATTTTCGTGCAGGTCAAGGGAGGTTAATTGTCGGGCAATACCCTCAAAGTTAGCCGCGGCTGTAAATCCATAGATAAAGGTCATGCCATACAGCATAACTACCGAAGCCAACATGCCAAGCATCAAATATTTGTAGGCAGCCTCGTTTGAGCGGGCGTCATTTTTATCGATTCCAGACAAAATATAAAGTGGGATACTGGTCAATTGCAGGCTAAGAAAGAAGCTGATAAAGTTGTCGGCTGAAACCATAAACATCATCCCGACAACGGAAAAGAGAATTAGGCAGTAGTATTCCCCCTTGCGGCTGATGATTGTCTTGAAATAGTCAACCGAAAGCAGGATAACCAGCCCGGTGCTTACCAAGAGAATGATTTTAATCACATGGCCGAAAGTATCAATGGTTAGAAGCCCCCAGGAGGAGGCTTGCTGCCCCAAAGCAAACATGCGGACCAGTTGGGCGATAGCCAGGATGACACCTGCTTCGGCCGCAAAGCCAAGAAGTTTCTTTTGCTTCTCCTGCTGCAGGATAAGATCTAGAATCAAAATGGCCGTAGCCGTCAGGAAAACAATGATTTCGGGTATAATCAGGGTAAACTCCATACCTTATGCCTCATGTCTGCTTGGTTTATTCCGGTGGTCAAAATAGCCCTAAGATTTTTATTTACTCAAAATTTTTATTTATTAATGCAATCATGGCAATTGCATCCTAGCTATGAATTGAGCAACATAGTTCTGTGAAGTTAAGAGCAGCAATTTGGGATAGCAGCCTAGCAGGATGATAATAATTGATAAAGAAATCAGAGAAAAAATAAGCTTTTTATTGTAGTCTGCCACTACCTGAAGAGTCTCTGTCTGATTTGGACCGCTTCCTTGAGTTCCTCGGAAGGAGATCTTCGGTAGCATGGAAAAAATATACCCAGCCATGATGATTGTCCCAATCATGGCTATTATCCCGAAAATAACTTTGGCCTGAAAGGCCCCTGACAGAATGTAGAGCTCGGCAATGAAGCTGCTCATGCCTGGTAGCCCGAAAGAGGCCAGGATAAAGAGCCACAAAAGCATGGCTCCGGTCGGGATATAGTGAACAATCAGACGAAGCTTCCTGATTTCAATCGTGCCCAGAGTATCCTGAATCAGGCTGATAACCATGAAAATGGAGCCAGCAATGATACCATGATTGAACATATGGAAAATGGACCCCTCAAGGCCCAAAGGATTCAAGACCCCAACTCCAAGCATAATCAACCCCATATGCCCCAGGCTTGAGTAAGCGAACATCCGCTTAAGATCCTTTTGGACAGCCGCGCACAGATTAGCATAAATAATGGTGATGACGGCCAGAATGCAAACCAGCCAACTGAGCTGAGCACTCCCCTGAGGAACCAGGCTGTATCCGACCCGGATAAAGCCGTAGACCCCCATTTTGGCCATCAGCCCTGAGAGGAGAACGGTAACCGAATCAGGCGCCTCAACATAAGCATCTGGCTGCCAGCTATGGAAGGGGAAAAGGGGCACTTTGATAGCCAGGCCGATCAGGAGGAAAAAGAAGATGAGGTGTTGGAATTCGGGTGAAAGCCGAGCCGAGAGAAGAGCCGGAATACTGAATGTATGCAAATTAGCCTTGGCATATATAGCCAGGATGGCAATCAGGAGAATGAGGCTACCAAGAAGCGTATACATCAGAAACTTAAGGCTCGCCTTTCGTCGGTTAGGGCCACCCCAAATGCTGATGAGAAAATAGCCCGGCACCAGAACTACTTCCCAGAAGATATAAAAGAGAATCAGGTCTAGGGAAAGAAACACTCCCACAAGTCCAAACTCTACAACCAGAAGGCAAAAGTAAAATGCTGCCGGGCGCTCCTTCTGCTGGGGCATAGCCAGAACCACCAAGAAGCTCAGCAGGCTTACCAGAAGCAGCAGCCCCAAATTGAGCCCATCTAGGCCAAGAAAGTAGGAGATTCCAAGCTCCTTGATCCAGAGCACATTTTCTACAAACTGATACCCCTGATCAGGCTGAAAATGAAAGACAAGGTATGCACAAAGCGCCAGCGGGATGCCGGAGCCAAGTAAAGCAGCCGCTTTGGCCGCTCTCTCCCGCGACGGCAGGAAAAGTATCAAGACCATACCAAGAACTGGAGCCCAAAGTATGCATGAAAGTATAGGCAGTGACAATTTCTTTCTCCTACCATTTCAAAAAATCTATTTGATCAATGTTAATCGTATTTCGAAGCCGATAGAGATTTAAAATAATAGCCAGCCCCACCCCGATCTCCCCTGCTCCTACGGCAATAGCGAACAGGGAAAACATCTGCCCGATCGGATCATCCCCCCTGAGGTAGGCCGAAAAGGCGACCAGGTTAATATTTACGGCGTTCAGCATAAGCTCGATGGACACGAGAATCATGATCGAATTTCTTCTGGCCAGCACCCCATAGACGCCGATACAAAAGAGCATGGCTGAAAATATTAAATAGTAGGTAAGTGGAATCATGGTCTTTCCTTACTCCTCATCATGCTTACTCCTCATCATCAGTATCCTCTCTTCCTTTGACTCCGATAACTACAGCTCCGATCAGAGCAACCAGGAGGATGACCGAGACGATCTCAAAAGGGAGAACATAGTCAGCAAACATAGATTTGCCAATAACTTCTGGGGTCATGACCCTTGAGGGCTCAACCTTAAGCGGCCATTTGGCTTGAAAAATGCTAAATGACAATAGCCCAAACAAAACAACCGCCGTAATGAAGGCCGGAACACGCCTAGGATGATCAAGCGCCCGGATCACTCCCTTGGCTGGCTTGGTGAGCATCAGGGCAAACAGTAGCATAATGGACACCCCGCCAGCATAGACCAGAACCTGCACTCCGGCCATAAATTCAGCATACAGAAGAAGATAAATCCCGGCAATACCCAACAGGGCCAGAACATGGGAATAGATGCTGCGGGCAATATTATCGGCTGAAACCATAATAATTCCCGCCACGGTAGTGATAGCGGCTAACACGAAAAAAATGACCAGTTGCATAATGGTTCCCGTTTATCTATCGACGACAATTCTATCAATGGTGTAGATCAGATCGTTTTTGTTATAGGTAGCCAGCTCATACTCGTGAGTCATAATCAGGGCTCCGAAAGGACAGGCTTCAACACAATAGCCGCAGTACATGCAGCGGCTGATATCAATGGTGTACTCTTTGGGGAATTTCTTTTTTTCCCCTTTTTCTGGATCCCCTGTGCCCGGGACAATATGGATTAGATTATCTGGGCAGGCCTTGGCGCACAGACCGCAGGCTACACACTTTAGCTCGCCGGTCTCTCGGCTGCGGACCAGTCCAACCCTCCCCCGAAACCGCTCCTTGAGCACCGGCTTTTCCTTCGGATACTGCCGGGTAATCGGCTTGTCAAACAGATGACTTATAGTAAGCCGCATTCCGGTTAAAATTCCTTTCATTACTCTCTACTCCTTTTTCTTGGCCCTGGCACTATCAATACACTTTAAGCATAATCAGCAAACCGGTAATCACTACGTTAATCAGCGCGGCTGGCATCAAGACCTTCCAGCCCAAAGACATCAGCTGATCCGCCCTGACCCTTGGCAAGGTAGCCCTCGTCCAGAACAGGATGAAAATTAAGCTAAAAGTTTTCAAGAAAAACCAAACCAACCCCGGCAAAACCGGCGGCCCATACCATCCTCCCAGAAAAAGGGTCGTACAGATGGAGGTCAGGGTAAACAGGCCGACATATTCGGCCATGAGCAGTAGAGCAAATCGCATCCCAGAATATTCGACGTGAAAGCCGGCCACTAGCTCTGACTCTGCCTCGGGCAGATCAAAGGGTACACGGCAGATCTCCGCATTCAGAGCAATAAAAAATATAATAAAGGCCAGTGGCTGTTTGAAGATATACCAGCGAAAGATATTCCAGTTGCAGCTTTGAGCCTGGGCAATACTATTTAAATTTAAGGTTCCAGCCATCATGACTACAGCCAGGACCGACAACCCCATAGGCAGCTCATAGCTGACGAATTGGCCGATTGAGCGCATACAGCCAAGGAGAGAATATTTATTATGAGATGACCAGCCAGCCATCATATAGCCAATGGTTGAGATGGACAGGACAGCCATGACATAGAAAATGCCCATATTTAGGTCAGCAGCCTTGATGGTGGCAGTAAAGGGTATAACGGCCATGACCATAAAGGCTGGAATGAAGACAATGAAGGGCGCGGTCTTATAGAGAATCACATCAACCCCCTCAGGTACACTCATCTCCTTGACCACCATCTTCATGGCATCGGCAATAGGCTGAAGCAGGCCATGATATCCGGTTCTCATCGGCCCAAGCCGAAACTGAAAATGAGCCAGGGCCTTTCGCTCAAGCCACATGCTGGCCAGCAGAATGATCAGGATTCCGATCAGCATCCCCAAGGCCACGAGAAATTGAGAGCCAAGACTTAGCATAATTTACCGATCAACCTCCCCCATGCAGATATCCACCGTGCTGAAGGTGGCGATCACATCAGCCACCAGCCCACCGGGCAGGACATACTGAAGCATTTGCAGATTCACAAAAGCCGGGCTACGAAACTTAATCCGGTAGGGGCTTTTCTCCCCCTTGCCGATGATATACACTCCCTGCTCCCCGACCGAAGTTTCGGTTCTAAAGTAGCCCTCACCATCAATTTTGATTACCTTGGGGACCTTGGCACAAATCTCACCTTCTGGCATCCGCTCAATAGCCTGCCGAACGATGCTGTTTGACTCCCGCAACTCCTTCATTCTAATCTTATAGCGATCGAAATTATCCCCACAGGTCCCAACTGGAATGGAAAAGGTGAAATCCTCATAAGAGGAATAAGGCTCGACTTTGCGGATATCATAGGCCACCCCTGTGCTCCGCAGGATCGGCCCGGTGATGCCAAGGTTAATGGCTAGCTCTTTTGACAGGATGCCGATACCCTTCATTCTGGCCAGGAAGATCTCATTCCCTGACAGGAGCTCTTCGTATTCATCAACAATTTTGGGCACCTGATCGGTGAAGGCGTAAATCCGCTCTAGGATTCCCTCGGGCAGATCCTCTTTCAGCCCGCCGATTCGCAGGTAATTAAAGGTCAGCCTAGCACCTGCTATTTCCTCAAAGAAGTCTAAAATAGTCTCCCTATCCTTGAAGGAATAGAAGAAAGGAGTCAGCGCGCCAAGGTCCATCCCCAGAGCGCCAAAAAAGATCATATGATTTTGCATCCTTGACATCTCGGCCAGCATAACCCGAATATACTGGGCTCTCTTTGGAACCTCGATCCCAAGGAGGCTCTCGACAGCCAGACAATAGGTCAGCTCATTCTGAAAGGCATTAGCATAATGCAGACGGTCAGTAAGGGAGATGATCTGAGGGTAGGTTCGCATCTCGGCTAATTTTTCAAGGCCGCGATGCAGATAGCCAAGATGAGGCTGGCACTTTACCACCCGCTCACCATCTAGCTCCAGCATCATTCGAAAAACGCCGTGGGTGCTGGGATGCTGGGGGCCCATGTTTAAAAACTGTGTTGTCTTAATCGCCATGTGCTCCTCATTAAAAGCTCAAAATAGGCTAGCTAGCGCAGGAACTAGCCGAAGGCTTTCTCTTGACCAGAGAGGGTCTAATTGCCTTCTTACTCTACTCTGGTGCAGACCATTTACTCTACTCTGGTGCAGACCATGAAAAATCCTTCCTCAATGGATAGCCTTGAAAATCATCCAGCAGCAAAAGGTGCCTAGGATCTGGATGCCCTTCGAAGATAATACCAAACATCTCGGCAGCTTCTCGCTCATGCCAGTCCGCACCCTTATAGACAGGGTATAGGGAAGGCACCTTGGGCATGTGGCGAGGCAATTTAACCTTGACCGTAATTTTATGGTTTCTGCTGATCGAGCAAAGGTGATAGACCACTTCCAGATGCTCCCCCTGATCAACCCCACACAGGCAGCGAGGATGATCGAAGGCAAGCTCTGAGTCTTTGAGAAAGCGGCCAACCTCAAGGAGATTAGCCGCTGACACCCAGATGACTAACTCCTTATTGATTACCTGAGTCTCTTCGATCACCGACCCAAACCGCTTGAGCAGAATGCTCTTTATGGCTTCAGGATCAAGCGGCTTTCCCGAACCGACCAAGCACTCCTTGGGGTTCTCCTTTGGATTATTCTCCTTGGGCTTAGATGACATCGGACTGTTATGTGCTTGACCATGATCCTTCATCAATCTTTGATTCCCCAGGCCGAGCGAAAGGCACGCTTGGCCTCATTCATGATTTTTTCCTGTAACTTTACTACCCCGTTCATCAAGGCTTCAGGCCTCGGCGGGCAGCCCGGAACATAGACATCGACCGGCAAAACCTTATCAATGCCGGGCAAGACATTGTAAGACTTGCGAAACGGCCCTCCGCTGTTGGCACAACTGCCCAGCGAGATCACCCACTTGGGCTCCGGCATCATCCCATAGAGCCGCTTGACTACCGGCAGCATTTTGTAGGTAATGGTTCCGGCGACAATCATCAAGTCTGCCTGCTTGGGAGTAGCTCTCGGCAGCATACCGCTCCGCTCATTGAAATCGTAGGTGGCTGAACCCGCAGCCAGCATCTCAATGGCGCATCAGGCCGTGCCAAAGACAAGCATGAAGAGGGAGGATTTTCTGGCCCACCCTCGAACTAGCTCCAGGGTTCCGGTTATGATATTGAAATCCCTCTCTGTCATCCTATCTATCGCCACCGGCGTTAGATCTAAGGTGATTTTTGGCTGCCCAGGCTGCTGCTGATCCATGATTGTTGACTGCTCAGGCACTGTTAACTGCTCAGGCTGCTGATCCATACGCTTCACCCTTATCGTTAATATTTATTTATCGTTATATTTATTATTTGTGGTTTTATTGTTGTCTGCCGCCCAAATTGCACATTTTTTCAGCCAGATAGCCGATTAATTCACATTTTGTTAGCCAGATAGCTGGTTAATTAGTGATATCGTAACTGCCAGTTAAGTTTTATTGATACCACACCATCTGCTCTTTCTTGAGCTACTTATACCCACCGCAAGACGTTCTTCTTCCAGGCATAGATTAATCCCAAGGCAATGATGACGATAAAGCTGAACATTTCGAGAAAGGCTGACCATCCCATATCCCGAAAGACCACTGCCCAGGGATACATAAACACTGTTTCAACATCGAAGAGAACAAAAAGGAGAGCAAAGACATAGTATCGAATATTGAGTTGACCCCATGGTTCTCCAACTGGAACTAGGCCGCATTCGTAGGGATGCGATTTTTCTTTCGATGGTCGGTGGGGAGCAAGAAGCCTGCTAACGGTAAGGACGACGACGACATAAAGCAGGCCAACCAGAGCGAAAATTGCTATATAGGAATAGGCGTGTAGATATTGCTGAATCACTAAACCCTCTCCAACCTTATGTATGAGAAAATCCTCTCTAACCTTTTATAAAATTTTCCCAAACCCTGTACCGGTTCTTGCCCTTGGTTTGAGCTTCCCCTGAACTAGGGCTTACCTTGCTGGGGGGTAGGCTTACCCTGCCGGTGGGCTGGACTCCCCTTGCCGGGCTGGCTCAGTTGATGCCTGGCAAATCGGTCCGGACAGCCAAATTTCTGGCTCACCTTGCTCTGGGAGCTCTTTTCTCTTTACGGGGTAGCCACCTTGCTAGATTAGCTACTTTTGGGGGCTAGCTCTCTTCTAGGGGTGTCTCCCATTTATAAACTTAGCGCCCCTATAGGCTTGGCTCTCCATACTATAAGCTTGGCGCCCAATTTATAAACTTAACGCCCCATTTATAGGCTTGGCTCCCGGCTTATACTCTTGGCTCCCCTTGATTGGTTCACAAGCTTCAGTATGCTTACATGATAGCCAAATCAAAATTATTTGTCAATCGAAAAATTAAAACGAAGTTTTATTATTCCTGTCGAGTGAGAGATAGGTCGAGTGAGAGATAAATAATGAACAATTCAAAAATGAGAAAAAGCGACTTGCCCTTTTTTCTAAACCGCTAAATGGTCTTTTCGCTAACAAAATATGCAAGCTACGGCGCCACAAGGGCCGCCCCTACAATTGATAGCATAATTGATCCGCTCCTCCCACTTGTGTTACGCATTTGGCGAGGAAATCGCTAAACATTCTGTTTCCCACTCTTGACATCCTTGCCGCAGTCGATCTATTATGAATAATAAAAGAAATAAATAAAATGATAATATCATTAATAACGTGGTTGAGAATAAGGTAATTGAGGTTAGCCTCGCCTATACATAAGGTTAGTACTGATCACCATAAGCTGATCGGTGATCAGCTTAAGACCCAGCCTCAGAAGATGGTACTGACTTCCCCCCATAAAGTGCCCTAATGACGGGGTTGGCCGGGAAAAAAGATGGCCACCCGGAAGATTTGGCCATAAACTAGGGATAATGAACTAGGGATAGGGAAGAGTAGACATGTCATCCGCACCAAAGCTGCATAAGCGATCATCTGACAGCATAAAGCCGACCAAGGAGACAATCACCGAGGAGGCACTCCAATTATTATCCGCCAGCAAAGAGCTGGCCAAGGGGGCAATTCGATCATCCGGCAGCGGAGGGCTGCCCAAGATCATATCCAGCAGTCAAAATCAGCCCCAAGCAGGCAGCCAGCCCCAATCTTGTGGCAGCCAAAATCAGTCCTCATTAGCCAGCAGCCAAAATCAACCAAATCAGCCCCAAGCAGGCAGCCATAATAAACCCCAGGCAGACGGCAGCCAAAATCAGCCCAGCAGCCAAAGTAAAACCAACCCGGATAGCAACTACAATCAGCCTCAAGGTGGAAGCAGCTCCCCCGGTGACGCTGATATTCACCCTATCCAATCGAGCAATATAGCCGAAATTCTTCGCCAGCGGGACCACCTTGAGCAGATACTCCGTGAGAGATTTGAAAAAGAGGTGGTTATCCTGTTTGCGGATATCTGCGGCTACACTGGCTTCATTGATCTTTATGGCGATCTCAAAGGGCTAGCCCTGATTCAGCGCTACAATCAGATCGTCCTGCCTATCATTGATGAGCAGCGAGGGATGGTGGTCAAAACCATTGGTGATGCCCTCATGGTTTCCTTCGCCAGCCCACTGGATGCAGTCAAGGCTGCGGTCGAAATACAAAAAAAGCTCGCCGAGTATAACCGTACGGCTGAAGACTCTGACCGGATCAGGGTCAAGATCGGGATCAATATCGGCCAGGCTCTGGTGGATGAGACAGACATACATGGCGATGTAGTCAACGTCGCCTCACGCATTCAGGCCCAGGCCGGGCCAGATCAGATTCTGATCTCAAGCCGGGTCTATGAGCAGGTGCGAGGGGTTGAAGATATCCTCTGCCGGTTTCATGGAACGGTGAGGGTTAAAGGTAAAAGTGAGCCTCTGGAGCTCTATCGGGTTGTTTGGCGGGATGAGGATATTATCCTTGGCCATGAGCCAAGGGTTAGATCGTCTGCAGCCACAGCCTCACCCATCCCTCCCCCCCTCAGAGGATGGGGAGATAGGAAAGCGGTCAGGGTTATTCAGCTTGAGGTTACTCGCCAAGACGGCCGGCTTAAGATCAGCATTGATGAGCGCCTGGCTGGTGAAGAGACTACGGTCCGCAACTACGAGGAGGTTCCTGTTTCTCTTGACTGGATCAAAACCAGGTGCAATGAGATGGTTGAGACCCTGAATGAAGTCAACCGC
This sequence comes from bacterium, assembly GCA_023512255.1. Classification (GTDB taxonomy): domain Bacteria; phylum SZUA-182; class SZUA-182; order DTGQ01; family DTGQ01; genus DTGQ01. The sequence goes on from JAILZY010000021.1 coordinate 10,724, forward strand.
CAAGGCCGGTTCAGCCGTGAGGTCCTGCTCAAGCTGCGGGCCACAGGCCGGGTGTTTTACAATGAGCTTCTTACCCCCTCGGTCAAAGCCAAGCTGAGGGAGACTAAGGCTGAATACCTAACCCTGAATATCGACGATCAACTGGTTCAGGTTCCTTGGGAGCTGCTCTATGATGGCCAGGAATTCCTATGTCAGAGGTTCAATATGGGCCGTCTGGTAAAAACCAGGCAGACCGTGCCAGGGATCCGAACCCGGGTTTTGGCCAGACCCTTGCGGATGCTGATTATTGCCGACCCATCAGGCGATCTCAAGGATGCCTACCGAGAAGGGGTTCAGATTCAGGAGCAGATGGACGGCAGCTTCGTCAGCGTTACTTTGCGCTCTCAGGATATTACCCCTGCCTCGATCAAGGAAAAGATGAAATACTTTGACCTAATCCACTTTGCTGGCCACGCTGACTATACCTCCGAGAGCCCGGATCAGGGTGGCTGGCGGCTGGCCAGTGGACATCTGACTGCTCAGGATGTCATGCAGATGGCCGGATCATCGGCCATGCCTAGCCTCATCTTCTCCAATGCCTGCCAGTCAGCCCGCACTGAAGGGTGGGTCCTGAAGGAGCACTTTCAGGACGAGATCTTCAGCCTAGCGCATGCCTTCCTGCTAAGCGGGGTAAAGCACTATGTAGGCACCTTCTGGGAGATCCTGGATGAGCCAAGCAGCCGCTTTGCCGTAGAGTTTTATAGGAACCTGCTCTCAGGCCTTAGTACGGGTGAGGCTATGAGGGAGGCCAGACTGGCACTGATCAGAAGGTATGGTGAAGAGACAGCTGTGTGGGCAAGTTACCTCCTCTATGGAGATCCGACCTTCAATTATCTTGATCAAATAAGGGCCTTCGAGGCAGAGGATGAGGCAAAGCAGGCGGCAGGAGGTAGCAGCGGCAGCTCATCCTGGCCGGAGAGAGATCGGATGGAAACCAAAGAGCCAGGCGGCAGATATCAGCCGGGTAGCGAGCAGCCTCTGCTTGTTGGACATCAGACCGACCAAAGGCTCCTTTGGTGGCAGTGGCTTGCGGTGGCAGCCGGATCAGGCCTTATAATTGTGGCTCTCAGCTTGCTCATGACCATGCTCTGGCAGCATTCAACCAAAACATCCGCTAATCAGCCTCTGTCTATTTCTCCTCCGACTGTGCTACTCTCTCAGCCATCTACAGGAGATTCGGCAGATTCTGACTTTAATAGGAGCATTCAGATCATCAACCTGCTGGCCACATATAATACTCTGCTCACAAACAGGCTCAAAGAGCAGGGATCCTTCAGCCCAAAGAGGAAATCTGATCCCTGGACCTCAACTCCCTTGTCCGTAGGCATGATTCTGCCCGACTGGGAGAGAGTCGATCCTGATAGGCTTAAGGCTATGAAGCCTCATTTTGATCTTCTTTTTAAAAGAATCATTGAAACCTTTTCCGAGACAAGCTCCTCCCCTCTTGGTCTGTCCATTCTGGAAAGAAGCAGGCTGGCCGCCATTCTCCAAGAGCTTCAGATCGGCATAGCTAGACCATCAGAGGAGACGCTTGAAAATGCCCGCAGCCTTCTCTCGGCTCGGGTGATCCTCTTTCCCGAGCCCATTTTTTACCCACTAGAGCAGGGACGGACCACTCAGATCAGCCTTCGCCTGGTGGAAACAAAGAGCACCAGGATTGTGGCTGCCTTCTCTGCCTCTTTTGCCTTGGAAGAAGAATCTATCAACAGGGCCGCGTTGGATCTAGTCTCTAAGATCGTAAAAACCCTCAAGGAAGAGTACCCATTGCAGGGCCGAATCTTATCTTGTCGTGATCGAGCGGTGGAGATTAACCTTGGCTCCTCCGTCGGGGTTTTTGAAGATCAGCTCTTCACTGTCTTGGGCCAGGAGAATGATAGACAGCCGAAGGGGATCATCCGCATAAACTCAATCGCTGAAGATAGCTCGGTGGCAGAAATTGTAAATCAACAGAGGGAATTTGAGGCCGGAGACCGCATCAGGGCATCTGAAACTGAATAGAAGCGGAAAAGGGGGCTGATCGAAAAATGGGTACTGATCACGCCAAGTTTTCATTCCGCTGCTCCTTCCGGCCCCTGCTGCCGCTCCGCTGCTTATTCCGGCCACTAGGGCCGCTATGTCTGCCTCTCTTCTTCTTCCTCGGCCTGCTTCTTCTCTCCTCCTGCTCAGAGGTGCGGCCAAAAGTCTGCCTCCAAAGAGGCCGTCAGTATTGCCTGACCTCAGACAAAATCCAGGTGATCACCTGGGATGCCTGCTATCGTCGGGCAATAAGTTGTATGGAAGGCCAGTGTTGGGAATACGCTATCGAGGAGCTGAGGCAAGCCATTGAACTTCGATTTGAGGATCAAAGGCAGGTCAGGGCTTATGGTATGCACTTTCGAGAGGAATATTTTCCGCACCGGGAGCTTGGCATCTGCTATTTTCATCTGGGTAGGATCGAGGATGCTTTGCAGGAACTTGAGTTATCCCTGAGCCAGACCCCATCGGCCAGGGCTAAATATTATCTTAACCAAGGCCGAAGAGCCTACCTTCTGGAGCATCACCTGGACCAATCCTCCCCAGCCGTTCGCCTCTACCTTGAATCTTCAGAAGATTTGGGTAAAACTGAGCCAGCAGAATATTTAACCAATAAAACTCCGGTGGTGATTCGAGGCAGAGTTTGGGATGATCAGTACGTGGCCTCTATCTTGGTCAATCAAAACCCTGTGTTTATAGAGCTGGCTGAAGCCTCGGTTCCCTTTTCCATGCCGGTTGATCTGACCGAAGGCGAAAATGTAGTCCAGGTTGTGGCCAGGGATTTAGTTGATCGGGAGGCTGAGGAGCGCATCAGAATTTTTCTGGACAGACAAGGGCCTCTGGTTATCAGCCATGCGATTTGCTCAAGCCAATCGGACTGGCGGCCAAGCTGGCCAAAGCAGGCCGTGGATCGAGAAGGGGCCTGGCCGAAGCAGACGGATCAGAACAGCACAGATAAGACTTCCCAGCCCCAGGCTGCGGATAAAGCTCCCCATCCCCAGGCTGACAGGAAAGCTTTGGGGCGGCGGATCATCCTCACAGCTTTGGTCTATGACCCATCGGGGATAGCTTGCTTTAAGTTAGGACAGAAGGAAGTCGATAGAGTTGGCCTTGACCAGCTCTGTCTGGTTGAGCAAGAGCTGTCACTTGTTCCTGGGGTAGAGTCTGTGCCGTTCGAGGCCAGAGATCGGGCAGGAAATATTACCCAAGGCAAGATTTGTCTACTCCTCCCTAGTGAACAGGGCAAGGTGAATGGTTCAAGGCGCAAGGCGCATCACCTTGAGCAGGCTCCCCCTCCGCATCTGGCTTGGAGGCTAGAGCAGCGGCTTAAGAGTGGGCGAAATATCAAGGCTCACCCCGTGCGGCTGGCTTGGAGCGGCACAAGCACGAGCAGTCTTGAAGGGGCTGGTATTCTCGGTGGGCTGCTCCAGCATCTTTCCTCTGCCTCTGCTGCTCAATCAGAAGGAGGGAATGGAGGAGAGGATAAGGGTCGAGACCTGGTGGTCGGTGGAGATAAAGGGCAAGGTCAGGCTGGTCAAAATAAGGATCAAGATAAGGCTGCTAGAAATGCTGGTAGAGATAGGGATAAAAATAATGCTGGTATAAATAAAGATAAGAGGCAAGGTCGGGCTGGTGATGCTGGTAATGATGAAGATCAGGCTGGTGATGCCGGTAATGAAAGCGGCATCATTTTTGATATCCTCCAGCCTGCTCAAGAGAATTTTACCACTTATTATTCGGAAATCTTCCTTGAAGGCAGGATCAGGGCCCAGCAGGGAATTCGCCGGATCGAGCTAAACGGGCGAGTGCTCTTTGAGCCCTCAGAGCTTCAGGCGATGATGGAAAGGAAGATGGCAGAGCTAAAGCAAAGGCTACTTGAGCAAAGGAAAGATCCAGCCTACTATGTTCAGCTTCTCCAAAAGGCTCTTTGGAGCGCTAACTTCTATTATCTCAATCAAAGAATCCCGCTGGTGAATAAGGTTACTGATCTTGATCTTGTGGTTGAGGATAGCAGAGGCATCCGCAGAGTGCGGCACTATCGAATCGAGAAAATTCCCAGAGAGGAGGTTATCCGAAGCGAGCAGCGGATGGTTTTGGCTCTTTTGCCTTTTGAAACTGCCCAAGTGGATGAGATTGTGGCCACCGCGACCGCGGCAGAAGACAAGCCTAGCCAGACATTGGTCAAGGAATCTGACAATCTGATCAAAAGCTACATCAACGACCGATCCCAGCAAGCCTTTATCAGCCAGGGCAGATTCAATCTGGTTGAGCGGGGAAAGCTTCCCTGGGTGCTGATCGAAAAAACTATCCAGGCAGTGGGAGATACGGCAGGCCAGACGGATCAGAGCAGTGCGGCCCAAAAGATCGGCCGAATGGTGGCCGCCGAAGGGGTTATCTGCGGCTATATTCAGAGGCGAGGTGATGGTACCGAGATTATGGCACGATTCATCGAGGTTAAAACTGGCCTCATCCGCCTCTACCACGATGTCTTCACCCCTACAGAGAGCAGAGAGAGTCTGGATATAATCACTGCCGGCCTAGCCATGAAATTTCGCGACTCTTTCCCCATCTGCTCAGGATCGATCATCTCGCGGCAGGGAAATAGTATTCAGGTTGATTTCGGCTCGGAAAAAGGGATTTTCCCAGGGATGATGTATAACATCTTCGAACATGAGCAGGAGCTGATAGCCACAGCCAGTATTACGGAGACAAGAGCAGGGGAATCAGAAGCCGAGATCAACGCCTCTTCGGCCACCGCGGCGAGAAGTATCAGCAGAATAAGGCCGGGATTGCGGGTCAGGACCCGCTAGAGGGGAGAAGGAAATAAAGGTGAGAACAGGGTATGAGGGAAAAAAGGGGTAGGAAAATTACGGAGACAAGAGCAGGGGAATCAGAAGCCGAGATCAACGCCTCTTCGGCCACCGCGGCGAGAAGTATCGGCAGAATAAGGCCGGGGTTGCGGGTCAGGACCCGCTAGAGGAGGGAATAAGGTGAGAACAGGGTATGAGAAAGAAAATGGGGTAGGGAAAATGGTAGAGAAGGGAATAAAATGGCAATCCATGTATAATTGCAGCAACCCTCTGGATTCCTGCCTACGTGGGAATGACATGAAATGCCTGCACTTGCAGGCATATACAAAACCGGAAAATAAAATTTTGTCCGCTAGTAAGTAGGTAATAAGGGAATAGGGAAATATGGCAGAGAAAGAATGGAGGAGAGAAAAGATTCTAAAAAAAGAAGCTAGCTTCATTATCAGGCAGCTTTCCTCGCTTGTCCTTCTTTATTTGAGTCTTTGCTGTCTTGGTTTGGCTGGATCCTTGAATTTTAGCTTGGATTCCCAAACTCAGCCTCTTCTGCCCTACCCTGCCCTATCACTTTCTGCCGCCAGGGCTGCCTCTCCTATACTTTTGCCCAATCCTCGCAGTCCTCGCCAGGCAGCCTTATCAGGAGAGCAGCATCTTTCATCACCTCCCAAGGAACCCAATGCAGGGCCGCTCTTGCCTCACCAGGCGACAGAAAAAGCCTCATCTCGCCATCTTCGCCAGGGCATCCACCAGCCGACTGCGCGCTCTTCCACCCCATCTTCCAAAAGTGGTGATGAGATCACCATTACCATTACCTACCCTCCTTTAGCCAATAGGCTGACCACACCCTACCGTCAGATTTTCGTAGAAGGAAAAATCTGCGCTCCTCATGGCCTTAGGCGAATTGAGTTTAATGGCCAGGAGCTTTTCAATAAAGCCGCGCTCGATGAGCTCATCCGGCAAAACTGGTCAAAGATCGAAAGCAAAGGTGAACGCAAGACTATCGAAAGCAAAGATGAACGCAAAACTCGTGAGCGCAAAGAGGGCCCCAAGACCTCTGGGGTGAGCTCACTTAAGCCACCACCAAACCTTCAGCAGAGCATAAAGAGCTGCCTAGAGCGCTACAGTCTGTATTACCTGCACCAGCTCTGCTCCCTGACCGAGGGGGAAAACAGCCTAAAGCTTTTGGTAGAAGATAATGCTGGTCAGGTAGCTAGCCGCATACTCAAAGTGCACTCAGCCCCAGCCGAACTCACTCTCAAACCACAACCACAAGCAGCCTGGCCAGAAGCCAAGCTCAGCCTTCGTCAGACTGCTCGTCATCAGGCCGCTGCTTGGCCCAAGGACATCCCTTTGAGCCAGGAGCGGATGATCCTGGCCCTTCTTCCACCACTAAAAAAAGCGGCCACGGACGTAGGCAGCGACAGCAGTAGCATACGCCTGGCTGATTATATCTACCATCGGCTCGGTGAGGCCATCAGTCGCCAGGCACGGTTTCGCCTAGTCGAGCGGGCCAAGCTCCCCTGGCTATTAATCGAAAAGGCTATCCAAAGCGGCAATCTTTCCTGGCAACAGATCTGCCGCCAGATCAGCCACTTGACCCCAGCCGATGTGATAATGTTCATTGAGGTGCAAAGAAGCAAAGACAGCTTTGGCCAAGAGGGGCTTGACATCCAAGGCCGTCTGGTGAATCTTGAGAGCACTACCTTGGCTATTCATCGGGTGTTTGTCCCGACTGTTGAGCCGCAGAGCGATCAGGATTTTGAAGAGCTCAACACCGCTGTCTTTGGCCTGGCTATGAAATTTCGCGACTGCCTCCCCTTGCTCACCGGCACAATACTATCAAGGAGCGGATCAGTTATCAAGGTAGATCTTGGTTCAGAAAAAGGGGTATTATGCGGTATGTGTTATAATATATATAATAATAGCGATGGAAAAGCTAACAGACAGCGACGGCCTCTCTGCCGGGCAATAGTAAAAGAGGTAGCCAAGAGAATATCCACAGCCAGGATTATTGAATCAGAGCTTAGTAGTAAAATCAGGCCAGGCTGCATAGTAATGACTAGATAACATGAGCAAGTGAAAAAACAGGATAAACTTTATGAGTATGAGCAGGAAGCTGGGAAATAGCCTTAGAGAGAAAAACAGAAGCAGGCTCTCACCCTTTTTTACGAAAACAGCCTCTCTCCTCTTGCCTCCCCCACTTGCCTTTATCTTCCTTCTTCCCCTCATGATTAGCCTCTCCATCAGCCTATCCTCTTCTTGCGGCTACTGCTCCCAGGGGAGGAGGGTAAACCTTGGGCTAACCGGAAGGTTCGGCTACAGCGGAGCGATTAGGTGCCTGGAAATATACCATTCTCCGGGCTGTAGCCAACTCAAGGTGGTCGGCCAACCCAGCGGGGCAGTCTGCCAGACTGAGGCAGTCTGCCAGACCTTTGCCTACTGCGGAACTCAGGAAGGGCTCCTAATCATTGACCTTACCGATTCGGCCTCTCCCCGCCCGGTATCCTTCTTCGAGCTTGGATCAGCTCAAGCGATCAGGTTCTATCAGCCTGCCGGCCAGGTAGGCGAGTTTGCCCTTATCCTCAAGACTACAGGGGAGCTGATTATTTTGTCGATTGATGATCCTGAGCACCCTGTCTATGCAGGCTGCTTTCGCCCAAGCGAAACTCTCCTCAGCGATACTCCCCGTGGACTTTGCCTCTTTGACCACTATCTTTGCCTGGCCAGCGGGTCAAGCGGCCTGCTTATCCTAGACCTCAGTGATCCAACCAAGCCAGCCTACGCGGGCAGATATCACAGCGCGGGGCAGGTCGAGGATGTGGCCATATTTGGCCGCTATGCCTGTGTGGCTGATGGCCCCCGCGGCCTGGCCATAATCGACCTTTCAGATCCCTCAAAGCCCCGCTACGCTGGCGGACACCCAATTGACCTTAAAGAAATTGATCCCCAGGCTGAGTATAAGAAAAATGCATCTTTTGTAGCAATTTACGGCCACTACGCTTGCCTGGGGCTTCAGTCGCATGGGGTTGCGATTTTAGACCTTGCTGAGCCGGCTAACCCTTCCCTGGTCAGTTTGCTCAAGACGCAAGGCGAGGTCAAGGGGATAGCCGTCGCCGACCACTACGCTTACCTGGCTGACGATGCGGAGGGGCTAGTCATTGTTGATCTTGAGCATCCAGAAAAACCGGCTAAGGTCTTCAATGAGCCTCCATCCAGCCAGAGCAGCCAGCCAAAAGAAACATCCCAGACAGCGGCAGGAGCCTGGGCAAAAGGGGCCTGGGATGTGGCCGTATCTGGCCACCTGGCCTGCATTGTCCGCCCCTGGGGTGAAGAGCTTACCATTTTCACCCTCCAGAATCTTACTGTCCCAAGTGAAGCAAGCAGTTATTATACCAAAGGATACGCCAAGGCAGTGGCTGTGTGCGGGCATCATGCCCTTTTGGCCGATGGATGTGGTCTTTCAATCGTCAAGGTCGATGATCCGGCCAAGCCGACCCTAACCGGACGCTGTCCTACAGCAGGATCAGCCAGCAACCTGGCCGTAGTCGAGCCTTATGCTTATGTGGCTGATGCCGAAGGGGGGCTAGTGGTTATTGATATTGCCGACCCTAAAAATCCCCGCCAGGTCGGCGGCTATCAGGCCGAGGGGATGACTGCCTTGGATGTAGCCATATATTCCCACTATGCTTATGTGGCTGCCGACAGTCAAGGGCTTTTGATTTTCGATCTGTCAGATCCTGCCCACCCTCGCCTGACCGGAGGCTGTGATACAGAAGGAAATGCCTGTGGCCTGGCCATAAGTGGCCCCTTGGCCTATGTGGCTGACTGGACAGGGCTAGCCATCATTGATATTCATGATCCTAGCCATCCCAGCCCGATCGGCAGGTATTATCAGCCTGGGATGATAGCCAAAGATGTAGCCTTAAGTGGCCACTACGCCCTGGTGGCTGGTGGAGCAAGCGGCCTGCTGCTCATCATTGACATAAGCGATCCAAAAAATCCTTATCTTGTAGCCAGCCAGTCTCTGGATGACGGCCAGTCTCAGGCTACGGCTACTGCAAGCTACCAGCAGCCGAATCAAGAGGGTGGCGCATCAAGATTTCAAGACAGGAGCGCCTTAAGGTTTTATGTTCAGCAGGTAGCTGTATCCGGCCGCTATGCCTATCTTGCTGCCGGCGAACAGGGCCTGGTGGTGGTTGATATGGCTGATCCGCAAAGGCCACTCCTGTGCGGCCAGGAGGCTACTATGGCTTTGGCCTCAGGGGTAGCTATTGACGCTGCTTCTGGCTATGCCCACGTGGCTGAGGCCGAGGGAGGGCTTTCCATCTACCGGATCATCGACTCTCCACCACCACAAGGTAACCTTATCATTCTGCCGACTGGTCCGGCCTTGGCCTCAAATTCGCTCTGGCCACCCTGCCAGGCTCTGGCTAATCTTGCCTACTCTACCTTCCTCGATCAAAATTTCAACCACTATGATCTCTTCTATCTGAGCCCTGATCCATATCAGGACATTGACCATGACGGCTTTCCCAACCCGCTGGTGGTCCGCAAGGCTGCTCCTTCGGCCTCTGCCCTCGAGCAGGCATTCTCAGATTGGGCAATAACCCGCCTAAACACTGGGCCTCTCTACCTCTATCTTCCAGGCCAGGGAAGCGGCCAGGTGTATCAGATTCTGCCTGGTGAAACCGTAAAAAGCAATGATCCTGAAGCTCTCCTGAGGCAGGAGGATAATTCTGGCAGTCTAAAAGCCTGGCTTGATAACTTTCAGCAACAGACTGGCCGTGAGGTTATCTGCCTGATGGAATTTTCATCCTCAGGCTCTTTTGCGGCCAGGCTAATGGACGCAAATACGGCCTCCTTTAGCCGAACCATCATCACCTGTACAGACTCTGGCCCTTCATTTCTTGATCCTGAGGGCAGGTTTTCTTTTACCGGCATATTTCTCACCTTTCTTGGCGACCAAGATCCCTTATCGGGCGAGCCTAGCGAGCTTTTCTCAGGCTCAGGGCCAGAAGCTCAAGCTCGGAGAAGATCGCGTCTTGAGGCCATCTTTTCCCAGGCCAGGGAAGCATTTTGGACCCTAGGGCCTCCTTGGAGCAGCCAGCCCCCGCAGATGATTACCTGCCACGGCGGGGGGAGCAAAACCCTGCTTAGCATCAGCCTGTCGGTGGAAGATGAGGATTCTGGCCAAAAGCCTGGCCAGAGCAGCCCGGCATCAGTCTGGCTAGAGCCTGCGGCCACCATCACCAGCCCCAACCAAAAGCTTTTCCTAAAGGCCACTGGCCACTACCTTGACGGCAGCAGCCAGGATCTTTCCGATCGTGTCTATTACCGAAGTTCTGACCCATCGCTCCTTAGAGTTACCCGCTCAGGGGTAGTCTATCCTGATCCCAATACTGGCTACAGCGGCCTAGCCTATATCCTAGCCACCATTATTGACCCTGATTTTGCCCACGCTGATCATGGGCGATCTTTCGATCCTATCACCTCGGGCGATCTCCCACCCTTAGGGGGAATCACCGGCCGCATCCCGATCAGGATAGCCATACCCGACCGGAAAGAAAGGGATGGCCAAGCAGTAGCCAGAGCCATTATCGTGGCCGGAAGGGCAAATGATCCGGCAGGGTATGACTATCTAGCCGAGAGTATCACCCAAGTGGCTAACTACGCCTATGACACTTTCAGGGCGCGGGGCTACAGCCCTCAGAGCATCTGCTATCTGAACCATGACCAAAGCCAGCCCGGAGCGGTGCAGCTTGAAGCCGGGCAAACCTTCACTCAGGTTCTAAACCGCATATTTACCGAGCCGGCAGACAATCCCTTCCTCGATCTTGATGGCCTGACCGATCTGACCATCCTGCTCATAGATCATGGCCGGAAAAACACCTTTTTTCTCGGCCCGACCAGCGATCAGGTCATTTCTCCACCTATCCTGGATCAGTGGCTGGACAGTCTCCAGAAACGATACCCCTCGGCCAGAGTTACCGTAATCATTGATGCCTGCTACGCTGGGGATTTTGTCGATCCGCTGATCGAGGGGGCTGAAAAGAGAACCGCTATTGCCTCAACCGATAAGGCCGAGGCTTTCCTGGCCGCAGACGGTCTGGTCTGCCTGACTGCTTTTCTCATGCCTCATCTTCGAGCTGGAGTCAACTTGCACGATGCTTTTGAGCAGGCCAGGTGTGAGCTGGCCTCGGTCGGCTGGGGAGCTCTCCAGCAGCCTGTCCTCAAAAGTAGTCAGGACAGCCCATTCTCCAGCTGCCTGACCTACCTTGGCCGTCCCTTTGTTATCAACCAGGACCAGCCCCAGATCCTTCAGGCTTCATGGCTTTCTGACCCCAACCAGCCGCTTCTTCCCCGAAAGCCGATCACCCTTTGGGCCAAAGTGGCAGACCTTGACGGCATAGACAGTGTCTTTGCCCTGATTAGCAATTCCCAAGCCGCTGTCCAATTTTCAGCCTCACCGCAAGATTCTCTAATGACGGCAGATCTGGCCAGGGTAGACCTTGTCTATAACCCTGCCCTTGATCGGTATGAGGGAGTGTATGAAGGCTTTCCATCGAGCGGCCCGTACACCGTTCTGTTTATGGCCAAAGACTCTAGGGAAGCGCTTTCTTACCCCAAGGCTATCTATCCCAAGGTTTGGGGAGAAAGCCAGGACTTGTGCCTGCTGGTCTATGAGGCTGATTGCCTCCCTTGTGCCCAGCAGGTCAATTTTGCCCAATGGGTGCTGGAAAAAAGAGGAGTACCCAAGCAGAATATCGTCAAAGTGTGTGGGACGGAAGCTCTTCTCTCTCACCTGGCTTCCTTGGCACGAGACTATTTTGAACCGCCAAGCAGCCTCATCAATCATCTTCTTATATTTCTCACTCCTGGGGAAAGTAATATGCTCGAGCGCTACGGGGAAGCCCTTAGCCAAAGGTTGGATCAAATCCAAAAGATTCAAGGGTGCACCATCATCAGTCTGATTGAGGCCAGCGACGCAGACAAATTCTTGCCCCTTCTAAAAGGGCGGGAAAGAATCACCATCGCCCTCAATCATCATCTCTCTTCTGGCAGTGCGGCTCCATCATTTTGGCACTTTTTCTTCTCCGGCATCTATCGCGGTCTTGATCTCTACCGAGCCTGGCAGGCGGCTCGCCTAGCTGTTAGCTATTTTCCAGACCAGGCCCTGTGGCCGCTTCTTGATGATAACGGCAATGGCCAGGCCTTGGAGTATGGCCAAAACTACGATGGCCGCTTGGCCAGTAGAACATATCTTGGCTCTCCATTTGAGCCTGTGGCGCTTGCGGCTCCGCAAATCATCCTCCCTTCTTCCTCTTCTGTGTATCTTGAGGCAGGAGAAGGCGCCCCAATTCAGGTCAGGGTGCAGGAGACTACGGCCAGGGTATTTGCTCTGATCAGTGCGCCTGACGGATCAATCGACTCAACGGATCTTGTTTATGATCCCGAAAGCGGCTGGTTTAAAGCAGTCTACACCGGATTTACTCAGGTAGGGATCTACCGAGTGTTTATTAATGCCCAAGACCGCAGTGGGCTCACTGACCTGGGAGAAATCTGCTATATTGTCCTTATGCCGGATAAATTTGAGAATGACAACCGCTCTGATCAGGCCAAAACCTTGCTGGTCAATCAGCCGCCCCAAGAGCATAGCTTCCACTCCCCTGCCGACGAGGATTGGAGCTCTTTCTGGGGCTATGCCGGCCTTCCCTATGAGGTCAGGGTCAATAGGATGTGGCTAGATGGCGGCCTCAAGATCGACATCCAAGCACCGGATGGCTCCCAAATTAACCCCTCTTGCGATCCAAATGATTTGTCCTATGATACCAAAAGCTTTATTGCTCCTCAAAACGGCCTTTATCTGGTCAGGATTGCCTGCCAGGGTCTGCCAGCTGTGGATTATCCCGCATATCAGCTTTCAGTGATTTGCCCTGTGGCTGGAACAGGAGGGGTCTTTGGTTGGGTCAGAGATGCTAACACTGGAGAAGGGATTGTCGGAGCCACGATTTGCACCCCTGCCGGACAGTGCACAAGCAGCCTGGATGAGTGGTGGTCACAGGATCCTGCGGCAAGCATCAGGCATGTGGAGGCAGGCTTCTACTTCATGGATGCCCTGCCGAAGCAAGCCGCAGGTATGAGCATAACTGCCCAGGCTATTGGCTATCTGCCGCAAAGCAAGGTTATCTTTGGCTATGATGAGAATATCCTAAACCTTACTTTTTATCTTCAGCCTGATCCTAAAATTTCTTATCAGAAGCCTGCCCAAGATCCGGTGGCGGTCCAAAGAATGGCCGGGATCATGGAGCAGAAAAGCTCTTGCCTAAGGGTCAAGGTGCCGCTCTCTGAAGGCTTTAACCTATTCTCTCATCCGAATGCTGATCCCCGCTCGCCTTACGATATCTTAGATTTTCTGCTGACCTTCGGCCAGATTAACCACACCAGTGGCCCCTGTTTTTCAAGCATAAGATATCTGACTGACAGCAGCTCATCAGGCAGCCGGGAGACCAAGGCTTGCTTTTTCCTCCCGCCCACCCCTGAGGGGGCGCCTCGCTGGTCTATCAATTGCTCGGATCACTTTCCAATGGCTTCAGGTAAAGGCTATGCCGTTTACCTGCGGCGGCCCCTGTCTTTTGATTTTCCGCTTTCCCTGCCGAATCCTCCGATTGACCTCAGGAGGGGAGAAAACTGGGTAGGGATTCCAAGCCCTCCTGCTGGCTACAGCTCATATCTAATGCTTCAGGATATCGGCAGCGCCAGTGAGGTATCCAGCATCTGCGGCTTTGATCCTGAAAGCGGCAGGTGGAAGATAACCTATTGGCATCATGGCCAGCCATCTGGGGATAACTTTCCCATCCGGTCCGGGCTGGGTTATCTGGTTTACATAATCGGGGATAAACCAAAGTGGCTGCCGGGGAAGGAGGATTGAAAAAGTTATGAGCTGCTGGTTGTTGAGCCAAAAAGGCTATGTTCGGCAGACCTTGGGGCTGATTATGGCCGAAGGTGTAATTTTGGCCCTTTTGGCTCTTCTGGCGTCTTGTTTTGCTGCCGAAGGCCTGGCTTTGCCCATCTGGCCGCTGGGCACGGGCCCAAATGGCCAGCCGGTGTCTGAGGACAGGATCGGCTATGAGGATGGAAGCAGTCAGGAATTTGGGGACTATACGCTAGATCCCAATGCTTTAGTCATCACCTGGCGGGTGGGAGTAGACTCCTGGGCTAGCTTTCCTCGGCGGCTAAACACTAAGCGCAATAGCCCGCATACGGTCCACATCCTGTTTGATACAGCCAGCATTGATACCTCCGCGGCCTGGGAAGCCTCGAGCAAGAGTGCCTGGAGCCTGACCCTATCCGCTAGATCAGACGCGCCTCAGAGCCAGCGACTTGGCGTCTGGTTTGATGGCCAGCCTACCCACCCTCCGGCAGGCGAAGAGATTCGGCCCGGAGCAAGCTTTCAGCCGCATACCTTCTGGCTGGGATATATAACCCCTGGCCAGCACAGAATTACCCTTAGCAATCAGACGGATCCAAATACGCAGAATGAGGTCAATTACGGAATTTTTTTTGATTATCTAAAACTTGTGCCTGGAGCAAAGGTCGGCCTTTTCCTAGCTCCCGAAACTCAAGCTAATATAGTCTTGGCCGATTTTACCCCCTTGGCTCAGACCGATCCAACCATAGCCGGCTCAAGGCCGCCAAGGGCAAATTTTTATGCTGGCTATTGGAAATTCAAGCTCTCCGGCCTTGAGCCTGGCGGGTGGGTAAAGATCGAGATCCACTGCCCAAGGGAGCCTTTTTTCCCCTTACATAGCTACTACAGCTACAGCAGCGGGCCTGGCCAGGGTAGTGAGGGTAGTGGATGGAGGCCGCTTGAACTCAGCCTGGATCAGAGCAGGGCTACAGCTACGGTCAAGCTCTCAGACGGAGGCGAGGGAGACAGCGATGCTACCCCTGATGGAGTGATTTCTCACCTTGGCGGTCTGGCCGCCCCCCTTACCCTGGGGGAGAGCTATGACTATCAGGGCTGTTTCATCACCAGCTTGATGAGGCTGTGGCAAGATGAGGCGGCATTTGCTGGTTACGGTTTGGGAGAACATAATTTATGGTTTTTAAGGGAAAGACAATAAATGATACTGTCTGATACTTTAAGCTACACGCCTTCTATCCACCCCCTTAGACCTAAACTCATGCTCTGCTCACTGCTGGTCTGCCTGCTATTTTTGATACTTCTTCTCCTTGATAATAAGGCTCATAGAGCCTATGCCGCAGAGTCTATGCCTGAGGTAAAATTCTCCTCATCACTCAATCCGGTTGGCTCAGGGGCCAGAGCCTTGGGTATGGGTGGTGCCTTCATTGCCTTTGCCGATGATGCCACTGCCGCCTCCTGGAATCCGGCTGGGCTGAAAAATCTTCTCAGGCCGGAGATGAGCATAGTGGGACAATATGATGAGCGGGCAGAAAGCTTTTCCTTCGACCAATCCCCACAGGCTGCCAACCAGTACCTGATGAGTGGGGAGTGTCTGAATTATCTCAGCCTAACCTACCCTTTCAGGTGGCAGGGGGAAAACTTTGTCTTTTCCCTAAATTACCAAAACCTCTACAGTCTGAGGCGCACCATGCGCTATCGGTGGCAGTTTGAGGATCAGAACGCCCTGATCAGCATGACCTATGAAGCCCGCTTTCGGCAAGAGGGGAATCTTAAAGCCGCCTCAGCAGCCTTGGCCACCTTTTTGACCCGGGCGGTTTCAGTCGGCCTGACCCTAAACTTTTGGTCAGACAAGCTGGCTGATAATGGCTGGATAGAGGATTACCGCAAAATCGGCTGGGGAGTTGAGGGCGGAAGGGATTGTCAAAGCTTTACTGAGAGATTGGATCGTTACTCTTTTTCAGGATTCAATATGAACCTTGGCTTATTGTGGGATATAAACCGATTTTTTACCCTTGGAGCAGTGGTCAAAACACCATTTACTGCCCGACTAAGGCACGAGGGAAAGGCCTTAAGCCACAAAATCCATCCTGCTTCCCCAGAACAAGACAATCCTGTCTACGAGCCGCCCAAGGTCGATCACCAGAAGCTTAGCCTGCCCTTATCTTATGGGCTTGGCCTGGCCTTCAGACCATCGGATCGCCTCATATTTGACCTTGACCTTGCTAGAGCCGAGTGGAACGGCTATGTGCTCCAAGATGCCGAGGGACGAAAAATTGATCCCATCACCTGTCTACCCAAAGAGCAAAGCTCGATCAAGCCTACCCATCAGGTCAGACTTGGTGGCGAACATGTCTTTTGGTTAAAAAAGCTGACCCTTGCTTCCCGAGCTGGACTATTCTACGATCCAGAGCCAGCACGGAGGAATCCTGATGACTTTTTCGGCTTTAGCCTCGGCCTTGGCATAAGCTTTGGTCGCCTGGTCCCACTCTCCTTTGATCTTGCCTATCAGGGGCGCTTTGGCCACAATGTGGAAGGAGACAGCATCAGGGGAGAAAATTCACCTGCTAGGGTAAGACAACATCTTTTGTATCATTCAGTGATATATTATTTTTAGGGGAAAACCCTTTTTAGGGGAAAACCCTTTTGAAAAAGGGTTTTCCCCTTGTAACCCTTTTCCTAAAACTTTAAAATATTAATATTAAAGTTTTAGGAGGATGGTTTGGAAGGAACCCTTATTGAATAAAAGGGTTCCTTCCAAATGGTTCATCACCTTACTTACTATACTTTTACTATACTTTTCAAGAAAAATAAGATAATATAATTAAGAGGGAGCTAGTAGACTATGTCAGAAAAACCGTATGTAGGAATTGTCATGGGCAGTGATTCGGATCTGGAGATAATGTCTGAGGCAGCCGCACTCTTGGATAAATTCGGTGTAGCCTACCGAATTGATATTCTCTCTGCCCACAGAACTCCAAAAAAAACTGCCGAATATGCCCAAAATGCTATTGAGCAGGGAATAGGAGTTATTATTGCCGGCGCCGGAGGAGCAGCTCATCTGGCTGGAAACCTGGCGGCCTGGACCGTGCTGCCGGTTCTGGGGGTACCCATAGCCTCATCTTCTCTACAGGGGCTTGATGCCCTGCTGTCAACCGTGCAAATGCCAGCAGGCGTGCCAGTGGCCACCTTAAGCATTGGAAAAGCAGGGGCCAAGAACGCGGCCATCCTAGCTGTTCAGATCCTCTCGCTCCGCTTTCCTGAACTTCGACTTAAGCTGATCAATTTCAAAAAAGAGATGGAAGAGGAGATAGAGCAAAAGAATGCGGCCCTTTCCAAAAATACCGCTACCTGAGACTGTAATACTATCACCTGAGGCTAGCCATGATTTTTCTCATCGGGTTGTCAGGATAGATCTTCACAGCCGAGAGCCTGCAAAGCTTAAAATGGCCGCTCAGATAATCCAAAAGGGTGGCCTTTTAATCTTTCCCACCGATACCATATATGGATTGGGATGTAGTGCCTTCCATGAGCCTAGTCTTGAGCGGATTTTCTCCATAAAGGGGCGGCCAGCATCAAAGCCTCTGCCCACTCTGGTGAGCGGACCTAGCCAGTTGGCTGACCTGATTGCCGGACAAATCTCTGACCTGGCCAAGGAAATCATCCAGGAATTTTGGCCCGGGGGGCTGACCCTAGTCTTTCCGGCAGGCGAGAAGGTTCCAGCTATGATAAGCGGAGGCTCAGGCACTATTGGCCTTCGGATGCCGAATTGTCAGCTTGTCCTTGATCTAATTGATCTTGTCCAGCTTCCCCTGGTGGCTACCAGCGTTAATAGATCAGGCCAGCCAGGACTCAGGGATATTAATAAGATCATAGCCGAATGGGCACCATTTGTCGACTTGATCCTAGATGCCGGACCCCTACCGGACAGTCCGGCTTCAACCGTGCTCGATCTAACCACTCAGCCCCCTAAACTGCTAAGAGAAGGAGCCGTGAGTGCCCAAAGACTCAGTCGCTATCTCAAATCAGAGCCTGGAGCGGATCGGAAAACAACTGGCTGACTTTCCAATACTTTTTGAGATCGCTACCCTGGTTGATGAGCTAGGGCTATCCGGCTATTTGGTTGGAGGGGTAGTCCGCGATCTCATTCTTGCCCGGCCGATCAAGGATATAGATCTTGCCATCTCGGCCAGTCCGGAATATTTTCTTAAAAAATTTATCCGAAAATCTGGTGGCCACTCGATCTGCTTAGATAGAAAATTTCTCACCTTCCGCCTAATTAGCAGAAAGATGAAGCAATGGTGGTTTGATTTTACACCCCTGAGGGGAAACTCCATAGAGGAGGATCTTCGCCAGCGAGACTTTACCATTAACGCTATGGCTATTGATCTTAAAGACTTGCTTGCCTTCGCCATCTCCCCACTGCACCTGATTGATCCTCTTGGAGGATGCAGCGACCTTGCTCAAAAGAGCATTCGGGCAGTGTCAGAAGAGGTCTTTCGGGATGATCCCTTGCGGATTCTAAGGGCTTTTCGCCAGGCAGGACAACTTGCCTTTCAGATTGAGGAAAATACCGAATATCTAATCCGCCGAGACCGCAGCCTCCTAAAGGATACAGCCCCAGAGAGAATCCGCGATGAGCTCCTCCTTATTCTATCACTCGATCAAGCCACGGCCTGCTTTAGTCAGCTTCGGCAAAGCGGCCTTTTGCCTACCCTTTTTTCTCCGGCTCTGCCGCTACCACCTGAAGAAGCAACAACGGGGCAGGGCTCAGAGCCAGGCTCTGAGATTGCGCCTTCTCCCCCTTCTGCTCCTGCCGCGGCCTTTGAGGCTTGGGAAGATAAGGCTATTCGCAAGCTTTCCTCAGTAGAGGAAATCCTCTCTGCCCTTCCGATTCCAGAACATAGCTGCCTTAGGCAGATCAGGAGCCTGCTGTCAAAAGTAAGTGGACATCAGACAACCTTTTATCCTCTGCTAAAGCTCTCTGCCATCCTCAGCGCTCTGCTGCCATCCCACCACCAGCAGACAAAGCCAGATAAGGTATGGGATCGGCTTAATTCTTTCCTCAGATGGCTTGCCCTTAGCAACTCGCAGCGAACGTATACCATAAGCTGCCTTCAGGGAATGCCAAAGCCTCTTGAGCTCCTCCAGAGCGAATCGGCTGCTCCTCGTTTCTTCTGGCGTTTTTTTCGAGATTTCGGCGATGAGGCTGGCCTCGGGGCCCTGATTCTTAGCCTAGCTAGCCAAAAGGCAGCAGCCGAGGCCGGCCTTGAGCTGATCGAAGCTTTGGAAGGCCTTTTTAAACAGATGATCAGCTTCTGGTGCGGGTGGCAGAAGATAAAATCTCACCCCCCTTTTCTTGACGGCAACTTCCTGCTTGACCATTTTCACCTCTCACCAGGGCCCCTGATTGGCCAGATACTTGACGCTCTGGAAGAGGCCAGAGCCGAGGGATCAATTAAAACCAAAGAGGATGCGATCGAGCTGGCCAGGCGATTTTTGGAGGCTAGGCGATAAGTCTGGTGGGCAAGAGATGCTCTGAGGTCTTTGGCTCTGCTCAGGGAGGCGGTCAGTTTCTCCCTGAGTGGCTCCAGGGCGAAAAGAAAATTTTCCCTCCTTAATGCTCTTGACCATAGCCAAGCGCAGGCCCGCGGCCCGTATCCAATTGGTCGCCTGCTTGAGAGGGAGGTAGACTGACCAGCCAGGCGCCGTAAAGAGCAGCTCACTCCTTGATGCTCTCTTTAAAAGCAGTTAAATTCCCCTAAGATGACGAAAAGATAGGCATTATTCAAGGAGAAAAACAACCAAGGGTTGAGGAGATTATAGAGGGTATCAAGTATAGAGGGTCTCAAGGCTCGATGATCGAAAAATTGCGGCTTTCTCTCTTTGATCTTCTGATTTGTCTTTCCGAAGTCATGGACCTAGTCAGCGATATGGTGGTCAATCACCAGAAGCGAGTCAGCTGTATCGCTCTGCGCTTGGCTGCTGAGCTTGGGCTTTCAGCTCAGGAGCAAAATGATCTGATGATCGCCGGAGCACTCCATGACTGTGGTATTTTTTCACTCAAGGGAAAGCTCAATATCTTGCAGTTTGATACCCGTACCTGGCTGTTTTGTGATGACCATGCCGAGATCGGCTATCAGTTGCTGAAAAGCTTTCCTCCCCTCAAAAAAGCAGCTCTCCTGATTCGCTACCATCATCTCCCCTGGCAGCAGGGGCGAGGGAGCGAGCGGGCTAAAGAGCCAATACCCCTTGGAAGCTATATCCTGCATCTGGCTGATCGGATCGATATCCTGATCGACAAGGGCCGGCAGATCCTGGGGCAGGTCAAGGAAATCCGTAAGAAAATACGCGAGCAGTCAGGGTCTTTGTTTGTTCCGCTCCTGGTGGAAGCCTTTGAAGACCTTTCTTCAAGAGAATATTTCTGGCTTGATCTCACCTCACCTTTTTTGAACGATATCCTAACCAGGCAAGGTGAGAGGAGTACAAGTATCGAGCTTGGCTGGAGCGAGCTTATGGGCCTCACCAGACTGTTTTGCCAAATCATTGATTTCCGAAGCCCCTTTACCGCGACTCACTCAAGCGGTGTAGCTGCCGCAGCTGAGGCACTGAGCCAATTGGCTGGATTTTCCGAGCAAGAGGCCAGGATGATGAACATTGCCGGGCTGCTGCACGACCTTGGCAAGGTGGTGATCCCCTCCGAAATTCTGGAAAACCAAACCTCCCTGACGAGTGAGGAATTTAACCTAATTCGCAGCCACAGCTTTTATACCTACCGGATTCTTGAAAATATTGCCGATTTGAGCACCCCCAACGCCTGGGGCTCTTTCCATCACGAGCGGATGGACGGCCAAGGCTACCCCTTCCACTATCAGGCCAAGGACCTGCCCCTAGGGTCTAGGATTATGGCTGTGGCTGATGTGTTTACCGCGGTCAATGAGGACCGACCCTATCGCCGGGGAATGAATAAGGAAAGCGTTCTGCTGATCCTAAAAACTATGGTTCAGGACAAGGGCCTAGATCCAGGAGTGGTTTCAATCCTAGAGCGACATTATGACCAGATCAATGATCTTCGGATTAGGGCTCAAGAAGCTTCCCATCAGGAGTATCGGGAGCTTTTGCTGCTTCCTCCTGGCTAAGTAAACTCACATGCAACTGCACGGCGCTGCACACTTTTGCGCGGGATGCTCGACTCCAAAGTGGTGACTTTAACCCACCGCATCCTTTAAGTCTTTTTCATCAATCGATTGGCATTCCCGAAGTTAGTAACCACATAAGTGCCGCTTCGAGGATCGATCCGCAAAGACACCAGCCCCCTTTTCTCCGCATCTTCCAGCAGCTCGCTGAAATTCCGATACCCATAAGCGGACTCAGTGAAGGATGGACTCTTTCGTTTCATAGTATCCTTAATCATGGATGACCAGAGTATTTCCTTGTTCTCCCGCATCAAGGCAGCCACCGAGTCGATCAACAACTGCAAGCCTGGCCGTTTGATCTTAGGTGTGTTCTTGGGCAGCTTGGGAGGGCTGGTATCCTTTTGCTCCAGGTCCTCATAGTAGATAAATTCATCGCAATTGCCGATCAGGAGCGCCGAAGTTGATCGCTTCATCCCCAGGCCGATAACCCGCTTTCCGTTTTCCTTTAACTTGGATACTAGGGGAGAAAAATCGCTGTCTCCTGAGACAATGACAAAGGTATCAATGTGCTCCTTGGAGTAGCAAAGATCCATAGCATCTACGCACAGCCGGATATCGGCGGAATTTTTCCCGGCTGCCGAGCGCTTAGGAATCTCGATCAGCTCAATGCCATATTCATGAAGGCTGCTCTTGTAATCGCTGTATTTTCCCCAGTCAGCATAGGCCTTCTTGACAATAATCTTTCCCTTCTCCACCAGTCGCTCTAACACCTTCTGAATATCAAATTTGTTCCTGCTCTGGTTTTTCTCTCTCTCCTGCTGAAAACCAAGAGCCAGGTTTTCAAAATCAATAAAAACTGCCAGAGCATGATCCATCTGCTCGGTTTGATTCATAATTTCTCTTTCCTTACTCCCTGCCTCTGAGATAATTCTTTTTTTCAACATCAGCCGCTCTTATCCTTCCCTCCCCTCAAAAGCTCATCACCCCTGCTCTTCCTCATCACTCACATAATCACTCACCTCATCCAGCTCTCCATTATCCAGCTCCCGCACCCTGCCAGCTCTATCAACTCTCCCTTCCCTCCCACAGCTTCCAGCACTTACACTTGCGGCGTCAGCAGCAGCGGCAACAGCATGGCTTTGAGCTATCTTCAGCAGGCGGAATATTTCCCGCGAAAAGCGCTGATTGCGGCTTTGGCGAAATTTTTCAGCCAAAAATCTAAGCCTGTCAAGGTCAATCTCTGGAAACTCCTCCTGTACCAGGAGCAGAGCCTCCTCCTCTTCCTCCTCATGAAGAATCCGGTCCCGAAGCCGCGAAAGTCTCTCGGAAATTGCCTCCTGCCTCAAGCTAGATTCTCTAGTCTCCTCAAGAAAATCGAGTAGGGGGGAAACCTCAATATCTCGCAGACACTTGGCCAGATACTTAATTTGCCGCTTCCGGGCATTGAGCTTGCTAATTAGTTGGGCGGCCCTGATTTGCTCCCTGATCTCCTGCTCACAGGGAAGCTGAGATAGGATCGAGGCTGGCAGGCTCACCAGCTCCCGAGCCAACTCTTCTACCATCCTGGCCTGCCGCTTTTTCTGTGTTTTTGAAATCTCCATGCCGAATATTAATCCTCATCTCCTCTTTAAAAATCCCTTGAGGGTATCCTTTAGGACATCCTCAACCGAGGACGGCCTTGGCTTTGCCGAACCGCCATCCTCTTTCTGAACCTCTTTCAAAGCTTCCCCTTGGCCGTCCTTATCTTGACCGCCTTTTTCCAATAGTCGGTCAAGGAACTGTTTTTGAAGTTTTTCCTTGAGCTTCTCTTCCAGTTTTTCCTTGACTTTCTCTTCTTCCTTCCTGACCATCTCCTCAAGTTCCTTCCTTACCTTCTCCTGCATTCCCCGGCTAATGGCTGCAAGGTCAACCTTGAGAGCAGGCCGCATCAGGGTTCCGCCGGCCTTGACCGGTATCACTGTCCAGCCCCGCTCGTCGGTCAAATTCAGATATTGGCTTAGAAGCATCTTATTGGTCTGCAAGATACGGGGCGAGATCCTAACCATGATCTCCATACTCAAAGAACTGTCAAGACCGATTGTCCCTCGTGGCTCAAGAACATAATCCTCCCTGACCAGATCAGAATCAAGGTGAATCTTCCCCTTCTCCACAGCCACCTTGCCCTTCATGGTCTTAAATATCAGCTCCTCCCAGTTGGCTACCGGCAGTAGGGAAAAGAGAGCTTTGCCAAGCTCGGTATTCTGAACCTTCCCTTCGGCAAGCTCAAAATTGCCAGTAAGATTTAAATTTTGCTGGATTTTCTCTTTTTCTTTTCCCTCTCCAGCTAGATCTATCCGTCCGGTAAATTTTCCCGAAAAAATGGGTGCATACTTGGGCGCCAAAGCCAAAAGCAGCTCATGCACAGAGATGGATTTTAGGCTGACCGTGGAAGAGTAGGCTGTCTTATCCACATCCAACATGCCATCGGCGGCAATCACTCCCTGGCCGAAAACTTCAGCCCGCAGATTCTGCCACCGCAAGATATCATTTTGCAGCGAATAAGCAAGATCAACATTATGGAGCGCTAGGCTCTTATAGCTGGCTCTGGCTAGATGCACTTTACCCGAGGCCGAGATTTTTTCCCCTGCCGAATCAGCCGAGGGGCTCTTTTGGGGAGCTTTTTCGGCCACTACTTCGCCCTTTTGGGTTAGGGCTTGAGCACTGGCCAAAACCTCGTCAAGGCTTACCTGCCGAGAGGCTACATCCATATGAACAATCGGCGTCTTTCGGTAATTGGCAATCTTTCCCTTAAGGGAAAGATCAGACTTTGGCAGGGAAATATTAACATTGTCAATGGCTAGCTCCTGCTCAGTAAAGCGTGTCCGGCCATCGAGCTGCAAGATAGGGCAAAGGCCATCCGCCGACTGCTTAATCCGGCTGCCTGACCCCGCTGTATCCTTAGCTGAAGCTAAAGAGCCGCCTCCTCCTGCTGCCTGCTTGAGCACAGAAGCTTCTTTTGGCTTAATCCTAACCTTTTGCCAAGCCGCCTCTCCCTGATAGTGTAAGGTTGAGAGCTCGGTTGGATTTCCAGATACAGTGGCCACTATGGTGGCCGCTCCCCCCTGCTCGAGCTCGACCTTGCTCAGCCAGGGCGAAAGATCCGCAGGCATTGCCTGATAGAGCCTAGCTAGATCTTGAATCTGAGACTCTACCTTAATATTCATAGCTGGCTTGTGCAGATAATCAAAGACGCTGCCAGACAGAATCGCCTGAAAGCCGGGAAGGGTAGCCACTAGCCGTGGAATCTGAACGCTCCGAAGGTCAAACCGCACACTCCCATCAAGCCTTGGTGAGAGCGAGGCATAAGGCTGATAAAGGAGCTTGACCCCGGACAGCTTAGCCTGTCCAAAAAAGGCCGTGGAATTAGCCTGAGCCTGATGCTCCCCCCCCTCTCCCCTGCGCCTGAGACCAGCCTGCAAGTCAACTACTCTGCCGCTTACGGCTATCTTCTCTAAAGCCTTTGGCCTCAAGGCTAAAGGGACGGCGGCCATGAGTTTGCCAAGATCAACATCTGAAGCAGAAAGCCTCAGATCAACTGTCCGATCTGGTGTGGTGAAGTTTGCTATCTGGCCGTTGATTTGAGTGGGAATTTGGGCAACCATAAGGTTTATCCGCTCAACTCTCAGAAGATGCTGGCTCATATCCGCCTTGATAAGGTAATCCCCAGCCAGGGCAGGCATCTTGATCGGCTCGCTGGTCGAGGTGATACGAGGAGCAATAACTTTTAAATCATCCAGGCTGATTGTGCCCTCGACCTGCGCCTTATTCTCTGCCCCTACAGCCACGATTCGGCTAGTCAGATCAAGCCGCGAAGAAAGCACACTCATCGGTATAGCTTGGCCATAGTAGGCTGAGAGAATTTTAAGATCTAATGAGTCAACCTTAACCTGAAAATCAAAGGCGGCCGACCCAGGATCAACCTGACCGCTGACCTCTAGCCTAGATTCCTCACGCCCAGGAAGCTCTGCCGACAGGCTCAAGGTCAAAGGATTGGTCAGGGAGATATCCTCAGCGGTGAAGTTAACCTTCTTAAGTAGTAGAGAAGAGGCCGGATGAGCTGATTGGTCGATAAAAGTAAGCTCGCCATCTCGGATTTCAACCTCAGAGATAAGAGGGATGAAGGCTTGCTCAGATGGCTCAGGCTCCTTAGATTCTGTACTTTCAGCCTTGATTTTGGCCAAAATATCACTGAAGTTGAATGCCTTTTGCTCATTTATACTAATCAGGATCTGAGGCCGGATAACTCGTACCCGATGGATGATCAGCTTCCTTTTAAATAATGGCCAAAAGGCATATTTTAAAACAAACTCATCGGCAGACAAAAAGGCGCGCTCACCAAACTCAGGATTATCCTGAATACTGACCTTTGAAATCTCAATGCCGGTGAAGATATTGATCTTAACATCCTCTATCGAGATCTTTCTACCCAAGGCCTTCTCAGCATATGGTAAAACCAACTCCTTAACCCTATCCGAGGTAAGCCAGATCTTAATGACAATGCTAAGAGCAACCAACAAAACAGCTAGAGCAGTGAGAGAGAAAACGGCAACCTTGATTCCTCTCTTCATGATCCATCAAGTCTCCTTTGCAGCCAATAATACCTTATTCGAGATAAGGTTAGTATATCACAGCAGAAAAATAACACAAAATCTTTTTTAAAGATGAACCTCTGTGCCGCCGGGCGATTCCATAAGAAATTGGTTAGCCGATAATATCCAGGGAAAGCTATGTCCAAACCCTCGGCATTACATTATTGCTCATGTCTATCACATGTCTATCATTCGTGAACACCGGAATCCAAGTAATTTTACCTCTGGATTTCTGTTTTCGCGGGAACGAGACGGCATACTGAAATTACCTAGCTTTCCACTGAAAATGGATATGAGCGTACATTATGATAAATAAAAGGTGCTTGCGCTGCCAGAGTAAGTTTTGATCTTTATGGGGTCAGACACTTATTAATTGAGGGATACTTATTGATTGAGGGATACTTCCTCTACACTTTTGCAGAAATTTCTTATCGCCTTGAAATCCTTGAAAGTTACCTCTAATAACAAATCCAGTAAAATCAAGGCCTTGGAGAAAAAGTGCAAAAGCATAGTACTTCCTTAAAAGGTAAAAAATGAGGATGGCGCGGTAGGTCGAGGGAAGGATCAGGGCCCTTTAGGCCAAAAATCAGGACAAGGAAACCAAACTACAGTCTATTTTACAATCACCCTCCCGCTTGGGGAAGCGGGTATATGATTTCTGACTGGATTGGTACACCAGGGCATAATCACCCTCCCGCTTGGGGAAGCGGGTTTCTTTGGCTATTCCGTGTATACTCTCAGCTATAATCACCCTCCTGCCTGGGGAAGCGGTTGATGCCCAAAAACAGACACCCCAGGAGAGAAACAATCACCCTCCCGCTTGGGGAAGCGGGAGGGTGAAGAATAAGGAAGAAAATGAAGGCAGCTCCCATCCAAGATGGCTCGATATCTGAATCAAAGAATCAAGCCTATATCCGAGCCTATATCAAAAAATCTAGCCTATAGATAGAGTGTTATAAACACCTGGTCTCAATCAAGGCAGCTTGGCAATTCAAGGTATTTGCGAAAGATACAGATAGCATCACCTGGAGTAACCGTACCATCATGGTTTACATCTGCATGAGCAGGACAAGGGCCAAGCTCAAGGTAGCACCGGAAGGCTGAGATGGCATCCCCAGGGGTGATTACTCCATCGGCGTTCAGATCACCTGCTAGAAGAAAGCGATCAGTAAACCACCTGCTGGTGTGAGTCGCCTGTACCCTGGCCAGCAGACCCCCCTCCTCAGAGGCCGTGATCGCAATCCCCTCGCCCTGCTCAGGAGTAGGTCTAAAGAGTTCTCTCTGGCCACCCACTCCCTCAAAGTAAATACCATACAGCCCAGGTTTGGGCTGCCACTGTCCATCTGCGGCCAGCTCAAAGTCATCCTCATCTTTGGCTACCAGGGCCTCGATATCAGCCAAGACTACACCAGGCTCCTGAATCTTTCTCTGGAGAGCCTTATGAAGGGGAACAAAAATGATAATAGGCTCAGCCTCAGGGCTGCGTAAAAAGCCAGCTTGAGGATCAGGGGGATTATACTCTACCCGCCTGCCTTCCTGGTCGGTAAAATGGATATCCACAATTAGCCTGTCAGGATCATCGAAACTCTGCCGACAGTCAATGGTCAGCTCAAGCCTTTGGTTCGGATCAACCCGCTCCTCTCTCCTGCCCTGCTCATCAACCCTGGCCAAAAAGGCAGGGTCGATATTGGCGACATTAAAAGAGGTTTTTACCTGCACCTCCCGCTGCCCGCTCTCATCCTCTTGAGCCCTGCCGCTTATCTCTCGGCGGCTGCTACTCTGCTGAGTGCCAAGGGCCATCGTCATCACTACTGGAATCTCAGCCTGAGTAAGCAGAGCCCTAAGATCTAGCTCCGCCACGCTCTGCCCTATCAGCTTCTCCTGCTGCCTCCGATCGACTCTAAATAGCCGGCTGAAGGTAGCCACCACTTTGGGTAAACTACCTCCCCCAGCATCCTCAACCACTTCTCCCCGCACACCTACCTGATAGGCAATGATCTGATTCGTGCCGCTTTCGGTGATCTCGGTCATAATATGCCTAGCCGAAGCCGGATCATCCAGATTACCCAAGGGAATCTGAACTCTGAGATATTGAGTGCCAAACACCGGATCCTTCACCCTGGCTGGCTCTACCACCACTGGATAAAGCCTTGCTCCGCTTGGTGAGTCAGGATGGTCAGGCAGACCATTTTGATCCTGATCATCCTCACGGCTAAACAAGGCTAACCTGAGGTATCGGCTAGACCAGTCCTCTGCTCTACCGTCAGGGCCATGATATTGGAAATTCAGGATCAGCCTGTGGCCCTCGGTCGGATCATCCTCATCTTGCCGAACAAGAAAAACCGATGGGCTAGCTTGCTCAGCCAGAACGATCCGGCCAAGATTCAACCAAGAGCCTCCCCCGCCATCATCAGAGGAAGCTATAGTCATAACCGCACTCTGATACCCAGCCGCCTGAGCCGTTAGGGTATACCCTCCTCGGGGAACGAAAAAGGTAAAGGGGCCGCTTGCCGGCAAGGTTATCCGGCGACTGAGCGAATGCTGAGAGCTGTCCTCTCCAGAGAGGAAAAGCTCAATCCAGCCTGCTCCTGCCTCAACCGATCCTGTGATCAGGCACTTATCCTTAGTCGGTCTGGTCAGATTGAGATGCTGGGTATTCATTCCCTCAGCAAGCTGGATGCTCTGGCGCAGGGGCTCAAATTTTCCAAAATGCTCTGCATCCTCTCGCAAGCTATCGTCTGAAGAATCAATATCAGTAACCACAATCGTATAGGCTCCCTCATCCAGCCCCCGAATCCTATAGCGACCGGAGGCGCAGTCAATCTCAATCGGCCTAACTGCCGAATGGCCTGAGCTGAACATGCCCTGATATAACCAGGCTTCACTGCTGGCCACAAGGCGATTGGTAGTCTTGCTGATCAGGTCGATCCTGATCGGCAGTATCTCCCTGGCCGCGGGGAAGATGCATCGGCCCTCATCACCACATCGAAGCTCTCCCTCAAGGGACGAGGCCTCCCTGACATGGATCTTCCCCTGCTGAATATCCTCAGCTTGAAGCGCAGGAGCTTGAGCCCGGAGGGCAAGATTGAAATCACCTGGCTTGAGAAGCTTTGCTCCTATGCTCAGATCAAAGGAAAGGGCTGGCCCGGCTTCGCCTTCTGTCAGAACCTTGCCAGCAAGATCTTGCAGGCTCCACTGCCATCCGACCTCAAATGGGCTATTAACCCGAGCAAGGTAATGATAGTCTGCACCAGAGCTGACTATTAAGGGAGGATTGCTATCGATGAAAATCAGCCGAGGACCCCTGGCCGAGACAGCCTGACTGCCGCTAGGCTGACCGCCAGCCGGAAGGCCAGTATCACTCACCTGGCTCTTAAGGTAAAATCCTAGCCCAAGCTCACTGCTCAAGCACTGAGGCTTATATCCCCTGGCCTTTAGGGTCGCTGTCCTGGTTAAGGTTATCGGGCCAGTGTAGAGAATTGACTCACGAGTAGGCTCACTCCCATCTAAAGTGTAGCGGATTTCAGCCCCATCAGTGGGACAGGTCAAAGAAACCGAAACAGTGTCACCAAAAACGGCAAATGCCGGAGAGAGCACAGGTTTAGCTACCCGGCATTGCGGGGTGAAGGTATAATTTCCCCCTTGAGTCAGATCAGAAATACTCCTTGAGTCCTCAAATACGCATCCAT
Organism: bacterium; assembly: GCA_023512255.1. Taxonomy (GTDB): domain Bacteria; phylum SZUA-182; class SZUA-182; order DTGQ01; family DTGQ01; genus DTGQ01. The sequence continues at coordinate 39,959 of JAILZY010000021.1, forward strand.
CTTCGGTCTGGATATCGATAAAAACCAAATCATTATCTGTAATCCAGAGAGGATCACCACTAGTTGAGACTTTCAAATCAGCCAGGTTAAAGAACCAGACTCCCTTATCGTTGGTCAGAGTAGTCAGGGGTGCGGATGAGGCCATACCCTGGTTGACCACTACTGAGACGGCAGCTCCAGACAGGGGGCTTTTATCCTCCTTTTGAACTCTACCGCCGATGAAAAAATTTGGGCCCGGCTCTCTGACCGGGAAGGTCTTGAACTGGTAATATTGCCCCTGGTTATTATCGACCGATGCCCCGGACTGGATCTCATAATAATATGTTTGATCAGGTTTTAGACCACTTAACTTAACCTGATGAATTTTCCCCGCCCGCTGGTCAAAGGCGACTAAATAGTTCGTCAGCTGACTATCTGTGCCGTAGTGCACCTGCCCTATTGTACTGACGTTAGTTCGCCACGAGATGGTAATTGATCTGGCAGCCAGGTTTGACTCCCTGATATCGGAAATCGTAACCTCTCTTCCCTCTTCCTGATGCTGAGAGGCTGGCAAGACAACCACCCTCTGTTTCTGAGTGGTAACATTACCCTGTCCATCATGGTAGGTCCAGGTTACGGTATACAAGCCGCTTGTGGTGTAGACGAGAGGATCGGTAGTCGTAGCCAAAACCCTCCCCACACAGTTATCAGTAGCCGTAGGTGGGATCAAGGTAATTGTTCCCTCAGCTACTAATGCCGGAAGAGGATCGATATCCGCAACAGGGGGATAGATGTCAGCGACTAGCTCTGGCTGGCATTGATCAGTGAGCCAAAATCCGCCCCCCTCACTTTCAGCCACATCAATCTCACCCTGAATTTCATCGCCCTGGATGCCACCTGGTGCATAAGATTCATAAGAAATTGGTTCTGCTGACCGGGCTTGAGGAACCTTGCCTGCCAGCCCTCCGAAAACTACAATAAGTAAAAAAAATAAGCTGGCTGAAACTAAAGACTTCTTCATAGCTCTTTCCTCCATCTGATGCCTTACATTGTTGCTTTTTATCTGCCGGCTGCCTACATTTATTGTTTTTTATCTTCCGATTAACCTTATACTTACCTCCTTGAGGGGAATAGCCGCAATTTTGGCGATTAACTTTCCCTCTCGCTAATATACTCCCCTCATTTTGATGAGAATAAGCATTCTCTGATAAATAAATCAAACACTAAAAAGCTAATTTAAATTTTTTCAATTATATATAATAAATAGCATAAAGATAGAGACTAAGTCAATAACAAAACTCAATCTTCTAAGCTGATATGATATTGCCGATTCTGGTATAACTAAGTGCTCCTCTCGTTAACAAAGTGCGCGAGCTGAGCGGACCCCAAGGGCCGCCCTAGAGCAGAGGTGGGTTTTAAACCCACCCCTACCTTGTTGTGTTACGCACTTAGCGAAAGAACCACTAAGACAATTGCAAGGAAATTAATTATAGGGTATGATTAAGATATGAGTATCTATTATTCAGTAATAAAAGAGACTATGGAGGGATAAGTAAAGGTGTCTGGAAAACAGATAAGCGTCACTGATGAAGTAAATCTACTCCTCCAAGTGATGCCGCCACGTATTCGCCAGGCGATTGAAGAAAGAAAGCATACAGATCTTTTGCTTGAGATTGTGATCGACCTGGGAAGACCTCCTGAGATGAGGTTTTTGGATCACATGGAGGAGTTGCCGATAGATAATATTACCCGCGAAGACATTGATTATGTAGTTTCAGGAGTCGGTAAATTCGGAGAAGACAACCGAGCAGGAATCGAGCGGACGCTTCACCGCATCTCGGCTATCCGTAACCGAGCAGGGACGATTATCGGCCTGACTTGCCGGGTTGGCCGAGCCGTGTTCGGCACGGTGGATATTGTTCAGGATGTGATTAAGAGCGGTGAGTCTCTATTGCTTCTTGGCCGCCCCGGTGTAGGTAAGACTACGATCTTACGGGAGGCAGCCAGGGTGCTGGCCGACGATCTTGGCAAGCGAGTGGTTATCGTTGATACTTCTAACGAAATAGCTGGTGATGGTGATATTCCCCACCCAGGCATTGGCCGGGCGCGTCGGATGCAGGTTCCCTCTCCTGATCGTCAACATGCACTTATGATCGAGGCGGTGGAGAATCACATGCCCGAAGTAGTGGTCATTGATGAAATCAGTACTGAGGCTGAAGCCATGGCCGCCAGGACCATTGCCGAGCGGGGCGTGCAGCTCATAGCCACTGCTCATGGGAATACCCTGGCCAATTTACTGCAAAACCCTACCCTCTCCGACCTGGTCGGAGGTATCCAGGCGGTTACTCTCTCTGATGAAGAGGCCAGACGCCGAGGTACCCAGAAAACAGTGCTTGAGCGAAAAGCTCCTCCGACCTTTGATGTTTTGATCGAGATCCAGGACAAGGACCGGCTGGCCGTCTACCATGATGTAGCCTCCATGGTCGATGATTTTCTGCGTGGGCTGCACGTTCAGCCAGAGCTAAGAGTCCGTAAAGAGGATGGTGAAATTGAGATTATTCAGCCGACCGTGCAACCCCAAGCTACGGCTCAGCCTATCTTTCAGCAAGAGATAGCTGCTGGGAGGCAGAGCATGGCCTCTATGGCCAGCTTTCTCCCAGGAGCAAAGACCGTGCGGATTTTTCCCTATGCTGTGAGCCGCAGCCGACTGCTGAAGGCTATCCATAAATTCAGACTGCCCGCCACTGTGGTTAACAATCTCGATGAGGCAGACCTAGTCCTGATCTTGAAGTCACCCAAGAGGGTTCAGCCTAAACGCCTTCGCGAGGCTCAAGCCAGAGGATTGCCCATTCATCTGATCAAGAATAATACTCTGACCCAAATTGAAAATTTCTTGCGCTCGACCTTCCCAGACAGCGGTAACGGACATGGGGAAGAGGAGCAAGATGCCCTGCGAGAAGCTGAAGCGGCCGTCAGTGAGGTCCTAAGACATGGGCATCCAGTAGAGCTATCGCCTCAGAACAATTACCTGTGTCGGCTGCAACACCAAGTCGCCGAGCGCTCTGGGCTTCCCTCGGAAAGCAAGGGCAGAGAGCCGTATCGCCGGGTAGTCATCTACCCCCTGTAAGCCTCTTCTGCCCTTGAAAATAAACCGAAGGGCAATTGCATTAATGCAATCGCCCCCTGAAATAACCCACTTCTGCTCTTGACGAGCGCCTCTTGCAGAGGCTCCCCATTTATATCCAATCCTATACGATCTTGACCGGATTACCATAGAGTGAATTTTCTCATTTACCAGCTTCCAGGGCGAAAAAAAAGGCTTTTTCCGCTCGTATCTCCCACTTTAACCTATTGTTTTCGCTCTTATATATCAGACACCATAAATCCTATATCAGAACAACCATAAACCCTCGAAGGGGCTTAGCTCTTATTAGGGTTATGTCTCTTAATGGTAGCTAATAAATAAGAGCTATTGTTTTTTTACCTGGGAAACATCTTCGCCTCTTGGCTTACAGGTTGACTAACTTGACTGAAACCACATTAGGCAGCTCTTTGAACTTTTGCAGCATATCCTGATCCACGTGATTATCAATGTTCAAAACCGAGATAGCTTTGCCGCCCGGCTTTTGCCGGCCAAACTGCATACCGGAAATATTGATGCCAGCCTTACCAAGCAGACTGCCAATATCACCAATAACTCCTGGTTTGTCGATATTTGAAAAAACCAACATCTTTTCGGTCAGCATGACCTCCACTGCAAAGCCGTTGATATTGACAATCCGGGGATTTGCCTTACCAAACAGAGTTCCTGAAACCGTATTGGTTCCCTGGTCAGTAACCAGGGTCAGGGTGATCAGGTTGGTAAAATCGCCAGTTGCGGTCTCTTTTATTTCCTCAACATTTATTTCCCGCTCCTTAGCCAGAATGGGAGCATTCACATAGTTTACCGTCTCCTGGAGAATGGGTTTGAGTAAACCCATCAGGGCAGCCACCGTGATCGGGGCCACATCGTAATTCAACACCTCGCCGTGAAAGCTGACCGTGAACTTTTGCATCCGACCATCGCTTATCTGAGAGAGCAGGCTGCCCATATTTTCAGCCATACTGACATAGGGCTTAATTCCACTCAGCACCTCCTGCGGGATCGAGGGAGCATTGACCGCATTGCGAATGGTGCCGTTTTTCAGAAAATCAACTATCTGATCGGCGATAGCCACGGCTACATTATCCTGAGCTTCTTCGGTAGAGGCACCAAGATGCGGAGTGCAAATTACATTGGGAAGCTTGATCAGGGGATTATCGGCTGGCGGAGGCTCCTGCTCGAAAACATCCAGAGCCGCTCCAGCCACTTTTCCGCTCTGGAGCGCTTCGGCCAAGGCCGCCTCATCCACAAGTCCCCCGCGGGCGCAGTTGATGATCCTGACCCCATTTTTCATCTTCTGAATGGTTTGCCGGTTGATCATGTACGAGGTTTCGGCATTTTTGGGTACATGGATGGTGATTATGTCTGATTGAGTGAAAATGGTCTCAAGGTCAACCAGCTCTACCTGAAGTTTGCGGGCCGCCTCCTGAGAAATATAGGGATCGTAGGCAATTACGTTCATGAACAGCCCCTTAGCTCGTTTGGCCACCTCGGTTCCGATCTTTCCAAGACCGATTATGCCCAAGGTCTTATTAGTAATCTCGATCCCCATAAATTTTTTCTTCTCCCATTTTCCTTCCTTCATGGAGGCATTGGCCTGCGGGATATTTCTCACCAAGGAAAGAAGAAGACAGATGGCATGTTCAGCCGTAGTTACACTGTTTCCTCCAGGGGTATTCATGACGATAATACCCCGCTTGGAAGCCTCGGCCACATTGATGTTATCAACACCACTTCCTGCCCGGCCAATGACTTTCAGGTTGTTAGCCGCAGCCAGCACCTCGGCCGTAACCTTGGTTTCACTGCGAACCACCAAGGCATCATAAGCACCAATGCAGGAGAGCAGCTCCTGGGGAGTCATCCCAACCTTGACCTCAACCTCAATTCCCTCTTCCCTTTTAAATATTTCGATTCCCTTTGGGGATAGTTTGTCGCTAATTAGAACTTTCATCTTTTGCTCCTTCTCATTGGCTATTTCTCATTAAGATATTCCCGTTTAAGATATTCCCGTTCATAATAAATGTTACCTATCCTACCGCTCTTATCTCGGATTTCTAGGCTGGGGGAGAAAAATCGCTATCTCTTGCCAGATAGCCATCCGGCATAAGGTATAACTTCCTGCCGCAGAGTAGGTTAATCAGGGTATACCCCTATTAATCATGCTGGCTTAAAATAATCATGCTGGCTTAAAACCTAACATCCTGCCACAGGCAAGGTAATCATGAACCTAAAGTTCCCCTCACTCCCCTCAAGTGTCTGAAATGTTCCCTGGTGCTGGTGAAGGATTCTTTTAACTAGACCGAATTCTGCTATTGCCTCATCCGCCTCACCAATAGACGAGATTGAGTCTTCGTTCAAAGCTAGCTGTCCAGGAAACTGTATTTGGATGGTATGCATCCGTGCAGAAGTGTCAGTTGAGGTCTTGATCTCTATCGGCGATAAACTACGATTGTTTTTCAGCCACCTATGCCCACAAAAGAGGAAAAGGTTAAGCAAGACCAACTGAAGAGCGAAGAAATTCCCCTTGATCACTAGGGGGCTAGATAGAGAGTCGCGGTCGATGATCCCAGAGAAGGCTTGATCTCCAGTTAAGTCTTGAGCTAGAGTTATCGTTTCCCGAATGAGCGCAGTGAGATCAATCAACTTAAAATCGGTCTTATTTGTCCTAGCAAGCTTTAGAATCGCCTGAATGAGCCTTTTTATTTTATGAACTTCCTGATTCAAAAGAGCAATATTCTCATCCTGAGAATAATTCATTTCTAGGAAATTTAGCCCTAGCAGTATCCCTTGAATGGAATTGTTAATCTCATGAGCGATTCTATTAGTCATGAGCCCAAGAATGAAGAATTTTTCCAAATATAAGGATGATGGAAATTGAACCCCTTGATTTTCTAAATCCTTCATGATACAGATCTCTTCTCTTATTCTAATCTCTTCCTTCTCTCTCTAAAAATACTACACTTTTGCAGAACTCTCCCCATGCCTTGAACTTCTTGAAAATTATCTTTCATACCAAACCCACTAAAATCAAGGGTTCAGAGAAAAAGTGCAAAAGTATAGTAAAAATATACTAACTAAAAATATAAATACACATCCCTTTCCGGTCCGATTGCCTACGTCGGCAAGAAGGATAAATTGTTCAAATTTCCCCGGATAGTCAAGACAGTGCCCTCTCTACCCTGCGGCGGCAGAATATTTACCAGAGGGCCAAGCTTCTCTTTCATCTCCTCACTGAAACGAAGACTTACCCTGAGCTTGAGGTAGCTTCTGGCTATCTCTTTATTAAGCTGAAGGTCTCCTGTGATCTGAGCCTGAAGATCATCCCCCAAAATGCGCATGGATCGAATTTTGACCTTACCATCGCTAAGGCTACCCTGCCCATTGATCTGACGAAAACTAAAGCTTGGGAAGCTCATGATCTGAACATTTCCCGACGCAACCTCAAAGTTATAGTCTCCTGACAGGGCTTCAAGGCTATTTTTCTCTACTTTTATTCTGGCCTGGCCGGAAAGCTCTCCACTGATATGGATATTAAACAGATCGCTCAACTGCTTTAGGCTACCTAACTGTATTCCCTGCCCCTGACAGTTTAATTCCCGAAGATAATGCGGCTTAAAAAGATCAAAACTGCCCACCCCTCTGAAGCTACCCTGATAGAGCTTGAGATTGAACAGTATCCCCAGCTTTCTAAGGAGAAGCTGACCGTATTTTGGCTCTATCTGCACCGTATCTATCTGAAGATGGGGAAATGCTTCAGCCCTAGCCTCTTTTTTGGTAATCGTAAAATCTTTCAGCTCTATCCGATCCGGGAACTTGACCAGAAACTCTTTGGCTGCAAAAAGATAGTCAGACTGCTCGGAAAATCGGTAAAGAGCCTGGCGAACCACCTTCTCCTTGGGAAAAAGAGCCAGGCAAAAGATTCCAAAGCTCACGATACCATAGATAAGTAGCAAAATTAAATATTTTCTCGAAACCTCATACTGCTTGGTCATTTAACAATCAGCCCTAGAGTGAATATTCCAAATAACATGCTAAATAACATGGCATATCGAGGATGAATAAAATAAAAGCCTCACCCACATCCCCTCGCCCCTCACATCGCGGGGAAGGGAAGCTATAATAGCCTCTTGCTCCGCTTTAGCGACTAACAGGAGTCGCCCCTCTCATCAAGAAGGAGGGAAATTATGGGAAATATCTGGGAATATCGCAGATGTTCCCCATATTTAAAATTAGGAGAAGTAGATAAGCTGCAGGGGAAGGGTATTGAGGTAAAAGACAATAGT
>JAILZY010000128.1 GCA_023512255.1 bacterium
AACTTTCTTCTCTCTTTATTTTCTCTCCTCCCCTTTATATTTTCAACATTATTTTTTCAACATGGGGAACATCTGACAGCCTAGGCTTTTTGCTTGCAACCTAGGTCTTCTTGTGCTAATCTAGCTCTTTAAAAACTACTGAAAAGCCCTAAGCTATTGATCGCCCTAACCAGTTCATTGGTAACTCAATATGCCAGATAGCCAGGAAAAATCAGATTATCGCGGGAAAATATTCATCCTTGACACTAACGTCATTCTTCACGACAGCACCTGTATTTACCAGTTCCAGGAACATGACATTGTCATTCCAATCACGGTCTTGGAGGAGCTTGATCAATTCAAGAAGGGGAATGAAACCCTAAACTATCATGCCCGAGAGTTTGTCCGGGCCCTTGATTCGCTCAGCGGTGACGGCCTGTTTAACGGCGGGGTCAGGATCGGCCAGAACCGGGGCAGGATCTTCCTCAGACTGGAACAAGAATTCCATCCTGACTTAGCCTTCAATTTCTCCGACCGTAATCCTGACCATCATATTTTGAATACCGCTTACCATGTGGCCAAAGAGAATCCCTCAAAGCAGGTCATTCTAGTGTCAAAAGATGTAAACCTGCGGATGAAAGCCAAATCAGTTGGCCTGCTGGCTCAGGACTACCGCACCGATCATGTAAAGGATATCTCCTCACTCTACACTGGACATCGAACCTTAGAAGATGTTCCCGAAGAGCTGATAGATCAGATCCATACTGTCCCATTCGAGCTAGACCCCGCTAAGCTAACCCTTGATAAGCCGCTGATAAACAATGAATTTCTCATCTTACGCAGCGGAAAGAAATCCGCCCTCGGCACCTATGATCCTATAGCCCAGATCATCAAACGGGTGGATAAGGTTTCCGCCTATGGGATCAGCCCACGCAATGCCGAACAAACCTTTGCCCTCAATGCCCTGATGAACACTGAGCTTCAGCTAGTCAGCATCTCAGGCAAGGCTGGAACCGGAAAGACCCTTCTTGCCCTGGCTGCTGCCCTGGAGAAAAAAAGATTCTACCAGCGCATCTTTCTGGCTAGGCCGATTATTCCCCTAAGCAACCGTGATATCGGCTATCTGCCCGGCGATATTCACTCCAAGCTCGACCCCTATATGCAGCCCCTCTACGATAATCTTGGGGTAATTCAGAATCAGTTTCCTGAGTCGGACCACAAGCATAGCCAGATCAAAGAGCTCCTAGAAAATGAGAAGCTGGTCATCTCGCCCCTGGCTTATATTCGGGGCCGTAGCCTGGTGAAAATCTACTTCATCGTGGATGAGGCCCAAAATCTTACCCCCCATGAAATCAAAACCATCATTACCCGGGCTGGTGAAGGCACAAAAATCGTGTTCACAGGTGATATCTTCCAAATCGACCATCCCTACCTCAATACCCAATCCAATGGCTTGAGCCATCTAATTGAGAAGATGCAGGGCCAGAGAATTTACGCCCATATCAACCTTGAAAAAGGGGAGCGGTCAGAATTGGCCGAGCTAGCCAGTAACCTGTTATAGAAAACCAGCCCAGGCCTCTTACCAGCACAGGCCTCCATAAAGTAAAAGTAAGAGCTCTAAATAAGATCTCTTCGATAAGTAAGATCTCTTCGATAGGCCGCTACGCCTCATTCCAAAGTAGCCGCAATCGTGCTCATAAGCCGAAAAAGAATACTCAAAAAGGGATAACACAAAAAGTTCTTCACTTGAGGAAGACTATTTTAAAGACCTAAGTGGTCTTTTCGCTAAGTACGTAACACAAGTACACACAAGAGTATTTTTTGACGGAGGCGATGTAAGAGCGTGGAGCCTGCCGCGAAGCTTGTCAGAGGGAAATCTCAGTCCGAGGGAAAGATCGGCTCAGTGATGGTCGTAGGGGCAGGAATTGCTGGAATTCAGGCTTCACTCGATCTGGCCGACTCAGGCTACTTTGTTTATCTGGTTGAGAAATCTTCAGCTCTTGGCGGCACCATGCCGATGCTGGACAAGACCTTTCCTACGCATGACTGCTCGCTGTGCATCCTCTCTCCCAAGCTGGTTGAGTGCGGACGCCATCCAAATATCAGGATCTTTACCGGAGCCGAGCTGGTTGATATCCAGGGTGAGGCGGGAAATTTCAGGCTTACCTTGCGCTGTCAGCCAAGGTTTGTTGATCCGACAAGGTGTAGAAACTGCGGGCAATGTGCTGCGGTCTGCCCTGTGCGTGTGCCAGATGAGTTCAACCAGGGGCTTGATTTTCGGCCTGCCATCTACAAGCCCTATCCGCAGGCATTCCCTGACTCTTATACCATTGACCCAAAAAGATGCAAGCGGTGCCGTGCCTGTGAGAGAATATGTCCAAGCGAGGCCATTGATCTTGACCAGAAAGTGAAGGTCGCTACCTTGTGTGCTGGCGCGGTTATCTTTGCTTGCGGATTTGAGCAGATTGACCCAAGAGAGCTCATCTCCTATGGCTATGGCCGATTTGCCAATGTGCTTACCAGTCTTGAAGTTGAGCGTCTGCTAAGTGCTGGTGGCCCAAGCGGAGGGAATCTGCTCAGGCCATCCGATAAGCGAAAGCCAGCCAAGATAGCCTGGATTCAATGCGCTGGATCGCGCACTCCGGCCGCCGGCCGCGGCTGGTGCTCTTCGGTTTGCTGCCGTAGCGCTATTAAGCAGGCCATTTTGGCCAAAGAGCAAGCGGCGGCTAAGCTGGCTGAGCTTGATGCAGCTATATTTTATCTGGATATTCGGGCATACAGCAAAGGGCTTGAGCAATACTATACAAAAGCCCGCGATCTCTACGGGGTAAGGTTTATCAGATCGAGGATTTCCGAGCTGATCGAGCTTCAAGATGGGAGAAAAAATCTCCTGATTCGCTACCTGTGCCCAGGAGGGGGGCTTGGGGCTGAGGTGTTTGATCTGGTTGTACTATCGCTAGGCTTCAGGCCGCCAGCCAAGGCCGTAGAGCTTGCTCAAAGGCTTGGAATTAAGATCAACCCTTATGGCTTTGCCGAGCCCACCCCTCTGTCTGGGGTTGAGACCTTGCAGCCGCAAATCTTTGTGGCTGGCTCCTTTGCCTGGCCACAGTGCATATCCGAAACCGTAACTCAGGCTATGGCGGCTGCGGCCGTGGCTGGAAGCTGCCTAGATAAGGTGCGGGGGAGCATGGTCAGGGAAAAGAGGTATCCTGAGCAAAAGAGAAAAACTTACCAAGAGCCTCGCCTCGGTGTATTTGTCTGCCACTGCGGCACCAATATCAGCCAAGTGGTCCGGGTGGCAGAGGTGGTCGAAGCGGCAAGGCACATGCCGCAGGTAGTTTATGCGGCTGACTGTCTCCATGCCTGCTCGCAAGACAGCCAGATCGCCATAAGGGAGGCGGTAAGAGAGCACAACCTAAGCCACCTGCTAATTGCCGCCTGTAGTCCGGCAACTCACGGGCCGCTGTTTCAGGAGACTGCTCAGGAGGCTGGGTTGAATAAGTACCTGTGCGATGTGGCCAACATTCGAAATCAGTGTGCCTGGGTACATAAAGACCTGCCTGAGGAGGCTACAGATAAGGCCAAAGAACTAGTCAGAATGAAGGTGGCCAAGCTCGCTCTCCAAGAGCCCATTTGGCCGACAGCAGTCAGCCTAACCAGGGCAGCGCTAGTGATTGGCGGCGGCATAGCAGGTATGAGCTGTGCCCTCACTCTGGCTGCAGAATCAGGCTTTGAGGTCCATCTGGTGGAAAAGTCAAATACCCTTGGCGGTATGGCCTCCAAAATACACCAGGGGTTTAGGGGAGAGAATATCCCTGGCCTAATAGATGAGCTGGTTGACAAGGTCTTGGCTCATCCGAGGATCAAGACCTATCTGTCTGTCGAACCCATAGAAAGCTGCGGCGGTATGGGTAACTGCATAACTACCCTGAGTGATGGCCAAAAGATCAGGCATGGGGTCATCATTCTGGCCACTGGCGGCCAGGAGTATCAGCCAAGCGAATATCTGTATGATCAGAGTGAGCGGATCATGACCTACCTTGAGCTGGATCAGACCCTGGCTGAAGATGCACAATTGCTGAGAAATAGCCGAAGCATAGTGCTCATTAATTGCGTCGGCTCGCGGCAGCCCGATCGTCCATATTGTAGCCGGGTATGCTGCCATACCTCGATCAGGCTGGCTCTTGCGCTCAAAAGCAAATATCCCGATCTGGATATTTTCATCCTCTATCGCCATATGCGCACCTACGGCTTTATGGAGGATCAATACCGCAAGGCGCGGCTTGCGGGCGCTACCTTCATCCGCTATCAGCCTGAGCAAAAACCTGTGGTTGAAAAAACCAAGCAGGGCACCTTGCGAGTTACGGTTATTGATCATGTTCTGAGGAGGCCTCTGGTGATCGAGCCAGATCTTGTTGCTCTAGCCGCAGCTATTTTACCTGCTGAGGATAATCCTAAGCTCAGCCGGATTTTCAAGGTTCCTCTCGATGAGCATGGATTTTTCCTTGAGGCCCACCTGAAACTTCGTCCTGTGGATTTTGCGGCCAAGGGCGTTTTTTTGGCTGGTGTAGCTCACGGGCCGAAAAACGTAGAGGAAAACCTAATCCAGGCTAAAGCAGCCGCAGGCCGGGCCGCTTGTATCTTAAGCAAAAAGACCCTTGAGTCTCAGGGAATTGTGGCCAGGATCGATCAGGATAAGTGCGTGGCTTGCCTCACCTGCACCAGGCTTTGCCTGTTCAATGCTCCAAGGGTAGGAGATCGGGCGATCGAAATCGATCCCTCGCTCTGTCAGGGCTGCGGCACCTGTGTTTATGAGTGCCCTACCCAGGCCATCACCCTGCAAGGGTGCGATGATCGTATGTACTCGGCAATGACTGAATGCCTTTCGGCCGGGGTACAGGTCAGGCAAGGAGAATTTGAGCCGAAAATCGTAGCTTTCTGCTGTACTTACTGCGCTTATGCTGCTGCGGATCTGGCGGGCACGATGAGACTTCAGTATCCCCCCAATGTCAGGATTATCGAAGTGCCCTGCTCGGGAGATGTCGGCGAGCAGGTGCTTATTAGGACCTTCGAGCATGGGGCAGACGGTGTGTTTGTCGCCGGATGCCTGGAAGGAAGCTGCCATTTTCTCCAGGGAAACTGCCGGGCTAGAAAGCGGGTCGAGGCAGTAAAGAAAATACTCGATGAAATCGGCTTGGGCCGCGAACGGGTCGAAATGTACAACCTATCTTCAGCTATGGGACAGCAGTTTGCTCAGATTGCTCAGCAGATAACTGAGCGCATCCGCCGCCTTGGTCCAAACCCATTCAGCCGGGCTGGATGAGGAAAAACTGACAAAGCAGGAAATAAGGGAGGGATAATGGCCCTGTTGGCCAAGGGCGCAGCGGGGAAGGGGGAGAGCAGAAGCTTCCCATGCCTAACGGCCCTGTTGGCCAAGGGCGCAGCAGATACACAATCAATCAAAAATTATAGTAAAAGATATAATTATATAAAATTAAAAGATATAATCAAAGATAAAAAATATAATCAAAGAAATATTAAGGAGAAGATAATTATGCTATCTGAGCCATCTTCTGGTGAGCCATTGTCTGATCTGCCAATTAAGGTATCAGGGCTTGATCGAAATTTCAGGTTTAAGGTGGCGGCTAGCTACCCATTAGCTCAGGAGCTAAACGCCTGCTTAACCTGCGGCACCTGCTCGGCAGGCTGTCCGGTGCACCGTGTCTTTCCCGAGTATGACCCGATGAAGATGCTCAGAATGATTCACCTTGGGATGCAAGAGGAGCTTTTCCACAGCGACTATATCTGGTATTGTGCTACCTGCCGCACCTGCGAGCAGCGCTGCCCGCAGGGAGTGAAATTTTTCGATATTCTGAACGTGGTGAAAAATTTGGCTGCTCAGGCAGGATATGCGCCTTCGGCCTGGATCAGCCAGCTTGAGCAGCTTAGGCAGACAGGAGCAGTCTTTCCAACCGAAGATACCTGGGTAGCCAGGCGAAGAGAGCTTTCCCTGCGACCACTCAAAAATAATGGAGAAAGGATGTCAAGGCTTCTTTCAGAAGCAGGTCTATAAAAAGATCGTCTGCCCGCTGCGGCAGCCAAGCGGGGCGGGGACCTAGGGTGAACATGAATGGACCGCAACATCAAGGCTAGCGGAGAAGTATAAGATATAATAGTGGTAGTTGCCAGTTAAGGGCCTGCGGGCTACATTGTGTAACCCGCGCCGCGATATGGGCAGATGCGCGGCCCAGGGGGTGGGGTTTTGTATTCGAGGCCAGCCCGCTTTCCTCCCAAAGCTACGCGCGGCCCATGGGGGGGTGTATCCTGGCTGCCAGAGGGATAGAGTGCCCTGCCGGCGCGGCCCAGGGGGTGGGGTTTTGTAGAATGGGGAAAAAATATGCGCTGTTTCTCGGCTGTACCACACCTATTAAAGTGCCTCAGTATGAGCTTGCCGCCCGCTGGATAGCCAGACGGCTTGGCCTTGAGCTGGTTGACCTCGATGATATGGCCTGCTGCGGCTCCAATCAGATTAACTTGGACCTTAAAGCAGGGCTTTTGATGGCAGCCATGAACCTGGCTGTGGCTGAAAATCATGGCCTTGAGATGGTAGCCCTGTGCAATGGCTGCACAGGCGCGCTAGCTGAGGCCAGAGAGCAGATAATAAATAATGAGGGACTAAAAGATTGGATCAATCGAAAGCTTTCACCTCTTGGCCTCATCTGTCAGGGAAAGTATCCGGTCAGGCACCTGTCGCGGGTCCTCTATGAGGATATCGGCCCAGGGAGGCTTAAAAAGATGCTAAGGCGAGATCTTTCAGGGTTTAAAACCGCACCTCACTACGGCTGCCACTACCTCAAGCCAAAGGCTGTCTATGGAGGATTTGATGAGCCGGAAAACCCTAAAACTCTTCATCAGCTCATTGCCGCAACCGGAGTCTCAGCCATTGATTATGAAACTCTGCTGCTTTGCTGCGGGGGGAAAACCCTCCCAAACTCTCAGGAAGTAGCCTTTTCCCTGGCTGGATTAAAGCTCGAAAATCTGAGGGACAAAAGGGTAGACTTTATCACCCTGCAATGTAATACCTGCTATATCATGTATGGCCTGAACCAGAACAATATTGCCCAAAAGCTTGGCCTGCCGCCATACGATCTTCCGGTCCTCCTCTATCCACAACTCCTTGGCCTGGCCCTGGGTGCAGACCCGGTGGCTGACCTTGGGCTCCACCTAAATACCCCTTCTCCGCTCAGGCTGCTTGAGCGCTTTTATTAAAATTCAGCAATCATGATTTTTTCTAACCCGATTTTTGTTCTGAAATTCTTATCCTTAAACTAACGATTTGAATCTATTGCCCAAAGGAAGTAGGCAGTATTTGCCAATTGTGGTATAATAAACATTACAGTAAAGGGATTTACGACTATGTTTTACCGTAATAAAGTCAAAAAGCAACTAAAAGAGCAACTGCTTACCCTACGGCGGAGAGTGGCTAAGCTTGAAAGACTGGAAGCCCAGCGCCGGAAGGCGGATGAAGAGATCGAGCAGGCCCGCTACGATCTTAATCAGATATTCAATGCCGCGGTCCCTCTGTGCGTCATTGCGGGGGATCATACTATCCTGCGGGTCAATGATACCTTCTGTTCTCTGTTCGGCATGGAGAAAGAGCAGGTTGTCGGCCAAAACTGCTGTAAGGTCTGGCAAGGACCGTTGTGCAACACAGCCGACTGCCCGCTGGAGCAGATTCTTAGTAGGGGGGCAAAGCTTAGTGTTTATGAGGTAGATAAAAAGCTTAACAGCGGCCAAACGATTTCCTGTCTGATAACTGCTGTCCCTTACCTGGAATTGAAGGGTGAGGTGATCGGCATTGTCGAGAATTTCACCGATATTACCGAACACAGGCGGACTGAGAAAGAGCTGCAAGATTATCGGACCCGGCTCGAAGAGATCATAGCTGAGCGCACAGCTCAACTGACTGCGGCCAATAAGCAGCTCGAGCAGGAGATCGCCGAGCGAAGGCGGGCTGAGGAGGCGGCCAAGCGGGCTTATGCTGAGCTTAACCAGATTTTCAATGCCGCGGCCGATGGAATGTGTCTGATCAGCAAAGATCTTAAAATTATTCGGGTTAATGAGACCTTCTGTCAGATGTTCCCCATGTTTAAATTAGGAGGAGGAGATAAGCCGCAGGGTAAGGGTATTGAGGTAAAAGACAATAG
>JAILZY010000129.1 GCA_023512255.1 bacterium
ACTATTGTCTTTTACCTCAATACCCTTACCCTGCGGCTTATCTCCTCCTCCTAATTTAAACATGGGGAACATCTGAAGGGTTGGATATTCGGATATTAGACCTTGCCGCTTTCTAAAAACTGCCTGATATCGACCTCAATCTTGGCAGGATCAAGGCATCTGCTGATTCCTATTTTCTGGTATTGTTCTGAAGCCAGATCAATCACCTGAGGCTCTTTCAGTCGCCGATACTGCGAGTCATACAAAGCTAATATAGTTGGCCGCTCCAGATTAAGATGATTTATCTCAGTCACAATGCCGATTTGTCGGCTATCGAGCTCAACTACGGTCCCAATCGGATAAATGCCAAGGCATTGGATAAACTTGAGGAGGTAGGAAAAACAAAAATCTCTCTCTCCCTGCTCAAGCATTTTGGCTATAGCTACAGCAGGTGACATGGCCGATCTATACGGCCGATCGCTGGTCAGGGCATCGAAAACGTCGGCAACGGCTGCTATTAGGGCAAATTGATTTATCCTAAAGCCCTTCAACCCCAGTGGATAGCCACTTCCATCAAAGCGCTCATGGTGTTGATAAGCAAGATGTACCGAGTCCCAGCGGATATGAGGACATCGGGAGAGTATCTCTTGTGAATATTCAGGATGTTTTTTGATGATCGAAAATTCTTCCTCAGTTAACCTGCCGAGTTTATTGATAATCTTTTCTGGAATCCTCACCTTGCCGATATCATGTAGGAGAGCCCCGACCCCAAGGGCGATTAAATCTTCTTTATCGAAAAACAGATATCTGCCAACAGTAATGCAGAGGCAGGAAACATTTAACGAGTGGTAAAAAGTATAGGCATCATAGTTTTTAATCATGCCTAAACTGAGAAAAGCATCTTTGTTCCTGAAAACGCTTTCAACCGCGGCGTCGGCAACCTTGAAAATTTCATTCCAGTTGATGGGCTTTCCTTTAGCTGCCCTATGGTAGGCATCTTCAAGAATCTTTCGGGTTTGATAATAGATCTTTCGGGATGTTTTAAGCTCTTCCTGGCGAGGGACTATGTCCTGTAACTTCGCACACTCTCCCTCATCTATCCCTTTAAGTCTCCACTTGCTAACTAGATCCCTTCCATAATCCTGATTTCTGGTCTCAAAATTATACAGCCCTCGCTCAGTATCCACATAGACATAGGTGGCCCCACACTTTTGGAGCTTAGCCAGGTCCTCTTCCGAGCTGATAATGAAGCTGTTGCGCAAGAAGGGATGCTTAAACCAGGAGATATCGAGGCTGTGAACATACATCCCGATTTTAACTTCAGCTATACTCAGCTTTTTTATGGCCATATCTTTTGAAGCTCAAAAAAGAAAAAAACCAAATATCCTGAATATTGTGAGAGAGTTCCTTTAATTTCAGATCTCGGTAGGTAGTATTGAAAATATCGTCTTTTTATTGAAAATATCACCTTTTTAAGGATTGGTTTTCTTTATGCATATATGCATATTGACATATTGAACATGTAAAACATGTAAAGAGCCGCCTGATTCTGGGATATGATTTGATGGGTTTAAGATTAGGATCTTATGGGGTAATGGTGGGATAGCCAGCAAAAAAGTATGACTGAGGATAAGCCGATAACAAAATGAAGAGTACTTTCCTTGCTCTATTTTTTTCAGCCCGTATATTTTTTACTACCATAATCATAAATTTTATTGCCATAATCATAATTGGTCCTCTCGCTAACAAAATGCGAAAGTTGGGCGGACCCAAGGTCCACTTATTACAATTGATTGGGTAATTGGATATGCTCTCGCACTTGGCGATAAAACCAATAAATCATAATGCATAATTCCAAACATCACGATGCATAATTCCAAGCATCACGGGAGAATAACTGACCAGCTTGTTTAAGGATGTGATGTGAAATTGAGTGCCGACCTGTCATCGCCGCAGATTCAATCCTCAGATATCTTGCAGGCCAGCCTTGAGCCGGTCATTCCTGATGAAGTCAAATATTTCGAAGAGCTTGCCCGACAGGAAAAGCGCCTTCGGAATTTCGAGAAGGCCGGTAATATGTTTATGAATCTGGCTAACTGGTATGAAAGCCAAAATGAATGCATCCTGCGGAAAAAGTGGGAACGGGCCGGACATTACCATTTCATGGCTGGAGAATGTCTGGTCCGCTGCGCCCAGAGCAATATTGGGTCATCCAATAAAAACTGGCATGAGCTGGCCAGCCTGGAATATGCCCGCTCGGTCGAATGTTATCTTAAGAACCCCGAAGATGTCTATTTTCACCGGGAGGCGTTTAATCTGGCCATCAAGGAATTCAAGATGATCCCCAAAGGGCAGGGGCTGCTTTACAGCCAGATCGAGGAGGCCGAGCGGATTAGCAAGCACCTGATTGACATGACCTACAAGAAATTTATCGCCATGTTGGATGAGATGACCTTTACCAAGGATAGCGATCAGTTAACTGTTGAATACTGCCATTGGAAGGCCAGCCAGACCAAGAGCAAGGGGCTCAAAGTATGGTACTGGTTCTGGGGAATGACCAGCAAGTACGGAACCAGTGTTACCCGGTGGATTCTCTGGATGCTGTTTGTCATCAGCCTATTCAGCGGTTTTTATTACTTCACTGATATGGCCATCAATGTTCCTCTGAGCGGCTTTGATAAGGTCTTCCAATGTCTTTACTTTAGTGTAGTTACGGTAACTACCCTTGGATATGGGGATATCTATCCGAAAACCAGCTTTGGCATGGCTCTGGTCATTGTCGAAGTATTCTTTGGTCAATTGATGTTCTGGGTGATGATGACTATTCTGGCCAAGAAGATCTTCCGATAGAAAACGATTAAAAAAAGATAAGGGATTAAGGCTTTCACCCACCGAGAAATTTTTGCCACTTTCTGAGCAACTTGAGCGCCGCCTGTCCATTGAGTTTTCCAAGATCGAGCGCTCGAAGCTCTGCGGCTACATACTCTTGGGGATCGGTGAATAGGGAAAGTTGCCTACCCTTCCCACGATGCGCCTTTATGAAGGGAGAAGAGTCAGCAGTCTCAAGATCATGCTTTTCTAAAGAGGTGAGGATTTGTCTGGCCCGCTCGATAACCTCAGGCGGCAGGCCAGCCAGTCTGGCTACATGGATACCATAGCTTTTGTCAGCACTCCCAGGCATGATCCGGCGCAGGAAAACCACCTCATCGTTCCACTCCCGCACCGCTACAGTATAATTTTGCACCCTGTCCAGAGAATCCGCCAATCGGGTTAGCTCATGGTAGTGAGTGGCAAACAAGGTCTTGGCCCTTACTCTTTCGCTGTGTAGGTATTCGGCTACAGCCCAGGCAATGCTGATTCCGTCAAAGGTGCTGGTCCCACGGCCAATTTCATCCAGGATGATCAGACTGCGACTGGTGGCATTGTTTAGGATATTGGCGGTTTCATTCATCTCAACCATAAAGGTGCTCTGCCCTTTGACCAGATTGTCGGATGCGCCCACTCGGGTGAATATCCGGTCCACTAAGCCGATCGTTGCCTCTTTGGCCGGCACGAAACTTCCCAGGTGAGCCATCAGGGTGATCAGAGCCACCTGTCGGATATAGGTGGATTTGCCAGCCATATTGGGACCAGTGATAATCAGGAGCTGATTTTTCTCCTCATCAAGAGTAGTGTCATTAGGGACAAAGCGCTCATCTTTTAACATCTGCTCAACTACTGGATGGCGGCCTTCGACAATCCTAATGGCTGATCCGTCGTTTACCGTCGGCCTGACATAATTGTAGCGGCAAGCGACCTCAGCCAGAGCAGCTAAAACATCTATGGTGGCCAGGCTTCGGGAGGTATCCTGTATCCGCTCTACCTGCGGAGAGAGTTTGGACAAAAGCTCCTGGAAAAGAGCCTTTTCCATCTCCACCATTTTCTCATGAGCAGTCAAAACCCTGGTCTCATAATCCTTTAGCTCGGCGGTTATGTAGCGCTCGCCATTAGCAATGGTCTGCTTGCGGATGTAGTGGTCAGGGACCAGGGCCAAATTGGCCTTGGTTACTTCGATATAGTAGCCAAAAACTTTATTATATCTTACCTTAAGCGAAGAGATGCCGGTTTTTTGACGCTCTTCACTCTCCAGCCGAGCGATCCAGCTCTTGCCTTCAAAGGCTAGCTGGCGAAGCTCATCGAGTTGCGCTGAATAGCCCGCTCGGATAAGGCCGATCTCCTCCGATGGGGGAGGCGGAGGATCAGCCAGGGTTAGATCGATCCACTGATAAACATCCTGAAGCTCATCGCATGATTTGGCCAAAGAGGCCAAAAGTGATGGGTCAGGCTCTTTGGGCAGCAGGGCTTTTATCTGCGGCAGCAAGGCAGCCGAATTTTTCAAAGCGATAAGATCCTGGGCTGAAGCAGAGCAAAGAGCCACTTTTCCGCAAATCCGCTCAAGGTCTGAGATTTTTTTAAGCAGCTCCCGAATCTTTTGCCGGACACTCTGCCTATTGGCCAAAAACTCTACAGCCTCAAGCCGCTGATTTATCTTCTCGACCTGCAGTAAGGGATGAAGAATCCACTGCTTGAGCATCCGGCCTCCCATTGAGGTTTCAGTCAGGTCAAGTACAGCCAAAAGAGAGCTACCCCGTTTTGCATCCTGCCAGGAAGAGATAAGCTCAAGATGCTGCTGCGTGGCGGCATCAATGGTCATGTACTCGCTCAAAGTATACCAGCGGGGTCGGCGCAGATGGGCAAGATCTCGTTTTTGGGTTATGTGCAGATAAGATATGACTGCCGCGGCTGACAATATGGCCAGACTGCTGCCTTCACAGCCAAGTCCATCCAGGGAGTGAACCTTAAAGTGTTTCAGAAGACACTGCCGGGCAGACTCCTCCCGATAATGATCATCGTCCCGATATTCAATGCGAATCTGGGGAAGTTCAGCCCAGAGCTTGCGAAAAGAAGGCTCATCGGCCAAGGAGCGAGGAATTATCATCTCCCGCGGGGCCTTGCGAAAAAGCTCAGCTTCGAGCTTCTGATACCAGTCTGCACCCTGATATTCAGTTATCCACAGCTCACCGGTTGAGATATCGGCAAAGGTCAACCCAAGGCAGGAAGACTTGAGAGCCAAAGCGCCCAGGAAATTATTCTCCTTTCCCCGAAGCAGGTTCGATTCGATGATCGTACCCGGAGTAACCACCCTGATCACTTCCCGCTGGACAATCCCCTTGGCTTTTTTGGGGTCTTCCACCTGATCGCAGACAGCCACTGTGTAGCCTTCCCTAATCAGCCGGGCAATGTAGCCTTCAGCTGCATGATAAGGGACGCCACAAAGTGGCACGGCTTTTTCCTTATTCCGGTCTCGGCTGGTCAGGGTAAGTTGAAGCACCCGCGAGGCGATTTCAGCATCTTCGCCGAACATCTCATAAAAATCACCCAGCCGAAAAAAAAGGATAGCCTCACGATATTCCTGTTTGATCCGATTATACTGCTGCATCATGGGCGTCAAGGAAGCATCGGCGAAGGTCGAAAGAGGAGTCTTCTGATCACCTTCATCAGGGCTGGGGTGATGGGATTGGCTGCGGTTGATCATTGGATAATTCACCAAAGGTGCCTTATTTCTGTATCTGCCGAGTTGAGAAATTTTTATATTTATTTTCCTATTATTTTTCAAAAAATTAGCTCAAAAAGCGTTTCTATATTTTTTAGAAAATTTAAGCGACCAACCATAATGAGTTATAACATCCTGGCCAGGATAATTATTTCAATTCTCTATTGCTACGCCATTATGTCAAGTTATACATTAGACTTTATCGTAACTATAAGTAATTGAAAATAAACAATTTTTAAAAAACTAAGATTCAAACTAACTCTTTATATATCAATAGGTTACTTAAAACTAAATTTTTATTGGAAATGAAAGTCTATAAATAACAATAAATTATAAAAATAATTTCCGATTAAGTCTACTATTATGGTCTGGCCCTTAAGCTCAAAAGCAGCTGGAGAGAGAAGACTAGATTTGATGGGCTACGTAGCTGTCCCATTCCTTGCACTGCGGGCACTTCCATTGGATCTCGGAGGATTGATAACCACATTTTTGACAGGAAAAAAGCTCGTTTTTATCTATGACCTGTTCCATAAGATATTGATATTCCTGAAGAGCCTCATCCTGACGATTGTCTTTAATCAACATTTCAGCCAGAGTGGAGCGAAGGGTCAGTGACTCAGGACAAACTTTTAGCCCCTCCCTCAGCTCTTCAATCGCTCTCGATAATAGCCCTTTCTTATAGTAATAATCAGCCAGAATAGCCCTGGTTCGGGTATCCTGGGGACGGCGATTCAAAATTTCCCGATAAACGGCTTCAATGCTCTCAAATCTTCCTCTCTGGAGATAGGCCTTTTCCAGAAGCTTATAGACGGCAAAGGAGAGCTGGTGCTGATCGGAAGAGATGATTTTGTTGAAAATGGCAATCGCCTTGGCTGTCTTGTCCTCAGCCAGATAGATGTCTCCAAGGACCAGGTAAGCCTCGGTGCAATTTTTGTCCAGGCTGATCGCTTCTTTCAGCTTTTTTATAGCCTGGGTATGATCGTTTTTCTGATAAGCCGCCTTACCCATTTCAGTCATGATGTGGGCCAGTCGAGAATAATTGCCAGCGCCTGAAAGTTTCTGAATCTGCTTTTCCATATGGTAGGCGTTTTCCCAGTCTCGTGTCTCTTCGTACAGCTCTTCCAGCAGTCGGCAGGCCTCCAGGTTATCCTCATCATGCTGCAAGACCTCCTGATAGACCTTGATTGCCCGGTCGATAAATCCCCCTTTCTGATAATCAAGTCCAAGATTCATTAGAGCGGAAATCCTAAGCTCCTTATCCAGCGAGGGCCGCAAAAGAATGCTCTGATGAATCTGAGTCGCTCGGCCAATCTCTCCCCGTTGGCGGAACAGATTTCCCAGGTCTTGATAGATTTCAATGGTGTTAGAGTCAACCTGAACCGCCTTGGTGAATTCGGCAATAGCCTTATCTGGCTGGTTAGAAATGATATATTTTAGCCCCCTAATGTAGGCATCGCGATCATTTTGTCCAGTCTTTTCTTCCAGCGGGGATTTTTTAGCTACAGCCCACCCCAACCAGGCTCCAATAGCTAGCGAGATGGCAGCCGTGAGATAGAAAGATACAGTATGCATTGTTTTAAGCCTCAGGTGTTCTTTCCAATTTGTTCAATACTCTTTTCATCGGTAATCGGTAGGTTGCGGAGAGAATTCAACTCCTTTTCCATCTGGGAACATCTTCGTCGCTCTGCTCTCAGGGCTCTCCTCAGGTGAAAATTTTTGATGAATGAAGGTACGCTTACCATTAAGGCTCCGAAAAAAACCCCGCCCAGAAGCAGGAGAATCATCGGGATCTCCACACTTTGATACCGATAATACTGGATTTGGTAGCTCTGTTTGACAATCCAATCATTTTGTCTGAGAAAATCAACACTGAGTATGATGATAGCTACAATCAGCAATATCTTAATAATATGCATTCCTCTGCACTCCTAACCTTAGATTTTTTAATCTGTTTCCCCATCCCCCTCAGTCAGCGGAAAAGAGGCTTCAGGAGATCATAGGTAGTATCTAGGTGCTGAGGCAACACCTTGGTGTCTGCCAGTACTGGCATAAAATTGGTATCACCAGACCATCTGGGCACAATGTGGAGATGGAGATGATCAGCAATACCAGCCCCAGCCACAGCCCCGATATTCATGCCAATATTATACCCTTCGGCTTTCATAGCCTGTTGAAGACAACTAAGACTCTTTTTAGTCAAGGTCATGATCTGGAGGAGCTCTTCCGAAGTAAGATCCTCCAGGCTAGCTGCATGGCGGTACGGAGCTATCATTAGATGTCCATTATTATAAGGGAAAATATTCATGATAATAAATCCGAGACGATCACGAAATAAAATGTAATTTTTTCTATCCTCCCCCTCCTGCACCTTGTCACAAAATATACAGCCATCTTTCTTATCGGCAAGAATATATTGCATTCTCCACGGAGCCCAGATTTTTTCCATAGCGCTTTTTTCTCCTCTTTTTGAGCAGGTGGCCTAATTTTAATTGATTTTACCAATTTTGTCAAACAATTACGAAACAGACCAGATGTTCCCCATGTTTAAATTAGGAGGAGGAGATAAGCCGCAGGGTAAGGGTATTGAGGTAAAAGACAATAGT
>JAILZY010000130.1 GCA_023512255.1 bacterium
ACTTTCTTCTCTCTTTATTTTCTCTCCTCCCCTTTATATTTTCAACATTATTTTTTCAACATGGGGAACATCTGTCAGTAGATTTTTTTCTACCTTGCCCTTCCTTAATGGGAGGCTTGCAAAATTTGGGTGGGATGAGGCTTCTCCTGGAAAACCTTGCTCTCCTTCGATGGGAGGCGGGGGAATGTGGGTAAGATATGTGGACGGGGAGTATCCCCCTTGTGATTTCTTGACAAGAGAGGGTATAATAGAAGCTGTCAAGCTAAACGATTCTTTCGCTAAGTGCGTAACACAAGGTAGGGGTTTGGTTTTAAACCCACCCCTAAGTCTAGGGCGGCCCTTGGGGTCCGCCGCAGCTTGCGCACTTTGTTTGCGAAAAGACCACTAAATCTAAACCCTAGATCCGGGACACGATTTTTGAAATTTAAAAATTCCCATTAAATTAGGTCAATCTTACCATTTACCCTAATGGGTGAAGACAATTTGGCTTATCCGTTTGAGAATTATGGCCAATAATAAAGTATTCACGGATTTAAAATAAATATCGAGGAAGGAGATTCGATTAATCCTCACCAAAGAAGCAATAACCATAAGGAGAGTGTTGGCCAGAAAGTGAATAGTAACCTTCTCTTTCCTATTCGATACGTTGAGATAGAAAAATTTGATCTCCAGCATCAGCCCTATATCATTCGCTATCCATTTGCTCTACATGGCGAGGGAGCTACGGCTGTCTGGCTGGAAGAGCTGATTAGCTCTATTAGACGCTTTGGTCTTCTTTCGCCTCTTATAGTCCATGTTGGGAAAGAAGATAGGGGCTTTATCATTCATGGAGTAAGGCGTTTTTTGGCCTGTCAGGCCCTAGGCTGGACCAGCCTACCCTGTCGGGTTATTCCGTCCGACAAAGCGCCTTCCGAGCTCTATCAACTTAGTTTGTCGATTTTTCTCAGCCATCATAAGCCAAACGTCATGGAGCAGGCCAGAATTATCCAAAGGCTTCAAACCCTTCTCCCGCAGGAGGTGATTATTCAGGAGTTTTTGCCTCGGCTTGGGCTTTCGCCCCAGCGAAAAGTGCTTGAGCGGATAAGCCAACTTGCTGGGCTAGAGGATGAGATTGCTGAACATCTGGCCCTTGGAGAAACAGACCCTCAGCTTGGCTGGCGGCTCATTAAGCTTACCCCTTCTTCGGCCAGACTGGCCATGCATCGCTTTTTGCGCAAGCTCCCCTTCACCTTGAGTCAGCAGTTTGAGATTGTCGAATATGTACAGGAGATCGCCCACAGGGAGCAGCGTTCGGTTGAGGATTTGCTTGGGGCACAGGCAGTGCTGGAGCTTTTTGCCTCTGATCTTGATCAGCGG
The DNA here is from genome assembly GCA_023512255.1 of bacterium. Classification (GTDB taxonomy): domain Bacteria; phylum SZUA-182; class SZUA-182; order DTGQ01; family DTGQ01; genus DTGQ01. The sequence goes on from JAILZY010000130.1 coordinate 1,357, forward strand.
CAAAAAGCCAATGCCGTTCGGCTCTTTTGGCGTAGCAGGCGCTATCCAAGACTGACTGCCCTTGAGGAGGAGTTTAACCAGCAGAAAAAAGCGCTTCGGCTGCCGGAGCATCTTGAGCTTTATCCGCCGCATAACTTTGAGCACGGAAGCTATAAGTTTGAACTAAAGTTTGCTGACCTGGCCGAATTGCGGCAAAAACTGAAATTTTTAAATAATTTGATATCTTGTGAAAAATTTAAAAATATTATCAAATCATAATCTACCTAATCTGCCAAGAGCTGATCATGCCTCCATATCTGCCAAAAAGAATTATTATTAGCCCACAGCTTTCCTCATCCTCTCCGCTGGTTGAAAGTATTCTCCGCCATGCTCCTTGCGCTCAGGTGGAATATAGGAAAATCGATCAGGATTGCCTTCATCTGCTCACCGCGGATGATCTTGTGGTAACTCGGCATCAGGGCAGTTTCTATAAGCCCTGCCCCGGCACTCAGCACTATCTTTGCTGCCAGTATAAGATTTTGCACATTGGCGCAAACTGCCCTCTGTCCTGCACTTATTGTATCCTGCAAGCTTACCTGGACCATCCGGCCTTGATTGTCCATGCTAACGTGGAAGAGATGCTGTCAGAACTAGATGAGCTTTTTTTTCGCTTCCCCTCAAGTTTTTTTCGGATTGGTACCGGTGAGCTTACCGATAGCTTAGTGCTGGACCACCTGACTGGGCTGTCAACTATCCTCGTCCCATATTTTGCCGCCCAAAAAAATGCCTGCCTGGAGCTTAAGACCAAGACCACCAATGTTGGCCATCTGAAAGACCTAGATCACAGGGGAAAAACCATTGTAGCTTGGTCATTGAATTCGGCCAGTGTGGTCTGTCGGGAAGAGCTTGGCGCACCCTCGGTTGAGGAGCGGCTGCTGGCAGCCAGAGCCTGTCAGGAGTGGGGATATCGGCTGGCCTTTCACTTTGATCCTATTATCTATTATCCAGGCTGGGAAAAAGAGTATCAAGAAACCATAGAGCAGCTTTTTTCCACCATTAAGTCATCTCGGATTGCTTGGATCAGCCTGGGCTGCTTTCGGTATCTGCCTCGGCTAAAGCCGATCATTCAGGAAAAATTCCACCATAGCCGGATTATCTATGAGGAGTTTATCCAGGGGCTTGACGGGAAGATGCGATATTTGGAAATCCTGCGCCAGCAGATCTATGCCAATATGGTTCGATGGATCAGGCAGAGGGCTCCTGAGTGTTTTCTGTATCTTTGTATGGAAAGCCCTAAGGTATGGCGAAACAGTTTAGGATTTGCTCCGGCTAGCAATCAGGAGCTTCAATCATGGCTTGATCAGCGTGGCCGCAATTTTTGAAGGCCGTATTAACTAGAAATTATTCGAAAAGCCGGGCTAGCTCCAATTTTCAATTTTCGGACTCATCCATTTGATAGACCTCAAAGCTGATATCAGGGAAAAGGTTATCGGCCCTTTCTATACTCTCAAGCCAGTCGGTGTCAATAGAGCCAGCCAGGACCTGATGACAGATACGGTTAAATTGCTCAAGGTGGGCAATGGTGCGCCTTATAGCGTATTGGACACAGGTTTTGTTATGGATGATAAAGGCCCAGTCACTCCCCTGGGCCAGCAGGAGTTCACGGCTGGCCTGATTGAGAGCCCTTCGCACCTCAGCATTGCTGCCGGCAAACCGCGCCGCCAAAAACTCCATAAGCTGTGCGGCCTTGAACAGAGGAGGATAGATCCATTTATTGGTGCTATTGAGCCACATCTCATTATACCCTTTCCATCCCCAACTGGAAGCGGCAGGCTGGACAACCTGATTGATGGGAAATCTTTCCAGATATTCCGAGGGAGTGATCATCCTGAGCGAGCCCCCACTGGCCGCGATCTCCCGAATCAGGAAGTTGAGCCAGTCAGGTCCTTCATACCACCAGTGGCCAAATAGTTCTGCGTCGTAGGGAGCAACAAATAGAGGGGGGCGATCCATCTGCCGACTTAGGAAAAGGCTGTAGCTTTCATGGCTGCGAAAGCAATCCCTGGCGTGCTCTCTGGCTCTGGCTAGAGCTTTTGGTGGATGGTAAAAATCCTTGTGCCTGCCAGATCCGGTAATCCGATAATATTTTATCCCAGTATCAACCCTCAGATTCTGATGGAGGTATGGCCTGATATACTCATAGTCAAGGTCATGGCCAACATCACGGTAAAATTCCCGATAATCAGGATCCGCCGGATACCCCTCCTGGGCACTCCACACTTGCCTGGCTGACCTTTGATCACGTCCGAAAGCAGCTACTCCTGACGGGCAATAGACAGGAGCATAGACCAAATACTTGGGCCGAGGGTGAGCATAGGCAAGCCCGTGGGTATCTAAAAAAAAGAATCGCAGGCCAAAAGAGCGCAGTAGCTGGTCAAGACCGGGATAGTAACCACACTCAGGCAGCCAAATGCCGCGAGAGGTTTGTCCAAACACCTTCTGATAATAATCTAGTGCTACGGCAATCTGGGCCCTTACCGAGGATGGGTTCATCTTTAAGAGGGGCAGATATCCGTGCGTTGCCGGACAGGTAATAATCTCAAGCTTCCCCAGGGTCTGAAAATGGGAGAAGGCCGAGAGGAGGTTTCGCTCATACCTTTGTTGAAAAAGGCGCTTATTGGTCAGAAATTTTTCATGGTATAGGGAAGATAGAGGCAGAAGTTCCTGATGGTGCCTATTTCTTAGAATCTCTTTTTCTGCCAGTTCTATAAGCCTGTCCAGATACCGAATAAATCTTTCCTGAAGGAGTGGATCAACGAGCATGGCCATCAGGGTAGGGCTTAGACTTAAGGTAAGCCGAAAATCCACCCCTTCCTCAACCAGATTCTCCAGTACTTGAAGCAGGGGGAGATAACTCTCATTGATGGCCTCAAACAACCAGCGCTCCTCCAGGCATTCATCCTGTTCAGGATGTCGGACAAAGGGGAGATGGGCATGGAGAATCAAGCAAAAATAGGCCCGCGACTCCATTTAATCTCCGCTTGTTCTGATTTTTTGAAACCAGATAGGAATAAATTCGCGCACCTCTCCCCCTTGCGGCAACTGGGCTCGTAAACAAATCCAGTGTTTGCCCTGACGGCCAAGGTTTAGACGCCAGGAAAAGCTCCCGTCTGGATGAACCGGAACGGCATCCTCACCAATATAAATAGCCACTCCTGGTTGGGTGCGTCCATAGATTACAAGATCAAGGTCATACTGGAAAGAGGCCTCAAGACGCGAGGAGGCCGCTTTTTCTGAATGGCGAATATCCCCCCTCGAATAACTGCTCAAGGCAGCAGAAGAGAGGATGCTAATTGGGCTGCCGAAGAAGTCTCCAAGCTCTAGGCTCGAGAGGCTGCTCGGCAGATTATCTGAGGCTACGAAAGATGAGCCGAAAGAGGAGCTGCTTAAGCTGCTAAGGCTAGCTAGGCTACTCCACTCCGGTGCGCTCAAGCCTTCCTGTTCTCTTGCTTCAGAGAAAGCAGCCTCTGTGGGGATAAGGCCCTCAGGCTCTCTGGATTCCTTACCCTGGGCCGCCTCATACTGGCCAGCAGGTGCTCCTTCCAGCCTTGTTATCTCCGCCGCTTTCTTGGGCTGGTGTTGAGACAACAGGTGGCGATAATACTCTTCCACCATTTCCTGACTGATGGGGTATTTTGAAGATGGCCTTTGGGCCAAAAGCTCTTCAGAGCTGATGAGGCTCACGGTTTCGTATTCGCCGAGAACCTTCATCCACTTCTCCTGGCACTGAGGTGAGGAGATGGTATTTTTCGGAGTTTTGACCACATTTGACCGTTTGATGACATAAAATTCACCCGAGGCTAGAGATTTCAATCCCAATTCGGCGAAATAGAGCCTATCTGATCGGGGAACCTCTATATACCAGTCATTTTTCCATCCCTCAACCGGAAGATCAAAATATGAGCCAAATTGCTGCCTACCATTATCTTCTTCACCTTCAATTATCCGCAAGGTAAGCTGGCTATTTTGAAAAATATCCTTCTTTTGCGCACCTATGGCGGCCAAATCTTCTGGCCACACTTCCCAGCAGGCGTAGAGATGCCTTGGATCAACCTCCAAAAGGAGCAAGAGAGGTGAAATCCACTCTGTAGATAGATCTGCCCTCTCCTTTGCTGGATAAGAATTTTGGCTATTGGCCGTTGCATGACTTGCGTGCATTTCACCGCTTTCTCGGGTAGCTTCCTTCCTAAACTCGGGCTTAAGTGGTTTCCTTGCCAAATGCGTAACACAAGTGGGAGCGAATCAATTATCCTGAATCCAGAGAGAACACCTGAAAAGCTTTGTATTCCAGAATGTTAACTCACACATTTTGTGAAAATTATGGCATAAGGATTACGCTATCAATTGTAGGTGCAGACCTTGTGCCCGCCCAGCCTTGTGCACTCTATTAGCGAAAAGACCACTAAGTAAGGTTTACCATACCTGCCTTTTTACCTCCTTCAGGAGGATGAGAGCTGGCTTTATGTTATCATAGACTTTTGCCGCCCAGGATTCATCCTCTTCCGAGAAATAGCAATCGGTTTGAGATCTCAGCAGCCACTTCTGAACCCTTTCTAACAGGTCAGCCAAATCTACTACCTGCCCCTGGTGGAGGCAGCGGTCTGTTTTCTGCAATAGGGCTGCCCTTACCTCATGATATTGCTGACTCAAACGCCAGACCTCTTCAATCGCCCGCTTGCGTTCAGATGGGCTGCATCTGCCAATTGAAGCAAAATGGCCATTCTCTTGGAAATCCGCAATGCGGATATTTTCTACTTGAAGAGTTAACGGCGGCCGCATTTTCATCTCAGGCACAAGTTCTCTAAGAAGCACACTCCGTGGTGCAATCGCAGACTTGTATCTCCACTTAAGATAAGGGGAAAAATATCCCTCCCAAAACTCGCAGTCTTCGGGCAGGCTGCTAATCTTTCGACCGATCAGATCATCAATGACCAGCCAGTCAACAATGAGCGAATCTTGCTGCCCAGCCGCAAGACTTGCTCCATCCCTAGACGGCAGGGCCGCTGGTAGCTTGGTTGGGCTGTCCCCTGCCCTAAGATGATCGAAGCCATTACTGATAAATACAGCACCAATTTCGGCTTGACGATAAATCAGGCTCCCGATCGAAGAATACCGATCATGGCCACAGCAGTTTCCCACTGCCTCTTTGATTTTTGGTTTTACTGCTGATCTATCCAGAATAACATATTCATATCCATACTTTTTGAGGATAGGTATCATCTGCGGACAAAAGCCCTTGGCTGAGGGGAAAAAACCTCTTGGCTCCTGCCCGAAAACCTCCCTGGCTATCTCCTTCCCTTGGGCAATCTGCGCATCCCAATCTACAGTCGGAATCAGGGTAAACAGGGGATGAGAGTATCCAAGGCCGATAATTTCGACATTCTTTGACTCTCGGCATCCATTCAGCATGGATGGAATATCAATAATTTTGCGGCAAGCATCAATAACTTCCCTGGAGAGAAGCTCCTCAAGAAGGACTCCTGAGAACCCAACATGGATTTTGAGACAATCTTGATAGCTATTTAGATACTTCAATGGCATCTGATAGCTGTCGATTATTTGCAGAAGCCTTCCCATCTGATGTTCGACCAGCGTATTCAAGGTATCAGGAGGCTGGTGCATAAGGAAACCAAGAGCATGACATACCCTGGTCATCTTTTTTCTTTCTCCAGTTTTTATAAAGTGGCACTCTCACGGTCATTGATAAAATGAAGAAGTGATCAAGAGCTTCCGCTGCCCGGAAGAAACAGCCATATAGGTATTGATATTAGTTAATAGGTATCAATATCAGATACTTTTCACTCTTTAGCTGATCCCTTGACACTCATAACCCCTTCCCTTATCAAGAGGCCATTTCAAGAGACCATTTGAAAAAGATCCGACAGGAAGCAGCGGATATAATTGATTTTAAGATATTTAAAAATTATTGTCAATAAATAACAAGAAAGGTTTTAGATGTTCCTTATCTTTCTCCCCCCTATTTTTGGCATTTAGTAGTTTTTTTGCCAATAAATTGCGCAGGCTGCGGCGGCACAAGGTCTGCACCTACATTATTATTGCGTAATTGATCCGCTGCGCACTTGTGTTACGCACTTAACGAAAAGGCTATTTAATCATTGATATAATTTAATCATTGATATAGATAAGGAAAATAAATGGCAGGGGAGATTAAGGTAAAGAGGGTCTCTCTGAGTTGAATAGAAAATAAAGTAGCTTACGGGTGAGTGGAGACCGTATGTCCCACTCACCCTTTTATTCAGACGATCATTCTGCTGCTTAGATGAATTTTTTCCTAATCTTAACTAGCCCAGCCAGCCCAGATAAGAAAAGGAAACCTGCACCTGGAATAGGAACCGGTGAGGATGGATAGGTTGGAGTTACCGGTACATTGGCTTCTATCTGGAGCAGATATGGCCCACTTCCTATACCGTAACTACCTTGATGGGTATTAATACCTGCAATCGCATCATCAATAGAAAGGTAAAAATCAGAGACCGCGGTTACATAATTGCCAGCAGATAAGTCTAATGCAATATATGAATTCCACCAACCATAGGCAGATGGGACACCGTGATCATCATCATGAGTGATATAATCTGAGGCATCGAGGGAGCCATCATTATAAAACAGGTACATATATGGATCAAAATTATCGGTGAAGGTTTGAATTATTGTATAACTAGTGTCTGTCCGAAAAAATGCCTTTTGGGATTACACCTATAATGAGCAAAATCAAATATATAGGTAACAGGCACAT
>JAILZY010000131.1 GCA_023512255.1 bacterium
TATCTTTTAAGAGTTCGTAACCATTTGAAATAATTATTAATTTTTCATCTATTTCATCCGATTTTTAACGAGTTTCTGTTTACTTATATACATGTGTCTGTTACCTATATATTTGATTTTGCTCATTATAGGTGTAATCCCAAAAGACATTTTTTCGGACAGACACTAATTAAAACTCAATTTAAGCCCATATTTTCGAGAAACTATTCTTAACTCTCATTTATTAGATGCCATGCTTACAGAATAACGAGAGGAAGAGATTCTCAATAAGCAGGAGAATACACCAAAAATCTTTCCCTGTGGTTCTCCGTTTGTGTTATCCCTTCATACTTGCTTCATGCCTGCTCTCGATATCCTCTACTTCTGCTCTCGATATACTACTTCTTCTTTGTTTACCAACTCTTGTCTGTTTTCCCCCGGCTGTCTCTTTTCTTGGGCCAGCTTTTCCACTAGCTTATTGATCCCATTTAGATAAGCGCGGACACTGGCTTCGACAATATCTGTAGATGATCCGTGTCCCAGAACCTTTTTCCCTTCCTTAGATACACTGACCAGCACCTCGGCCATAGCCGCGGCCCCGGAGGTAACTGCCTGAACAGTATAGTCATCGAGTTTGACCTGAAAATTGATAGCCTTATCAATAGCCTTGTATGCAGCATCAACGGGTCCGTCACCGAGGGCGGATTCCGTAACGGTCTCTTCGGTTCCGTTTTCCTGCTTTTTGATTTTTACGGTCGCCATAGGAATAGCATGGGTTCCATTCATGACCTGCAGAAAAGTGAGGGTGTATTTTTCCGACAAGTTGGGGACCTCATTTTCCATAATCGAAACAAGATCCTCATCGTAAATCATTTGTTTTCTATCGGCAATCTCCATAAATCTCCCATAAACCTTTTCCAGTCTATCCTGGGAGAATGGTGGATACCCTAATTCTTTGAGCCGGTGCTTCAGTCCATGCCTTCCTGCCCTGGCAGTCAGAATGACCCGGCTTTGCGGAAAGCCGATATCTTCAGGGTTAATGGTTTCATAGGGAAGGCGATCTTTCATCATTCCATTAATATGGAGCCCGATATTATTGGTCAGGGCATTATTGCCTACAATCGGTTTATTGCGAGGAATTGTAATACCAAAAAGATGAGCAACGGTGCGACTGGTCCTGTACAGCTCCTTGGGTTGAATCTGAAGCAGAAAACGAAAATAATCCTTGTGAGCCGAAATTCCCATAACCACCTCTTCCAAAGATGCATTTCCAGCCCGAGGACCAATGCCATTGATTGAACATTCCACCTGCCGAGCACCGTTGACAAGACCAGCCAGGCTGTTAGCCACTGCCAGTCCAAGGTCATTATGGCAATGAACACTGAGAGTCGCCTGCCTGATATTAGGAACCCTTTCTCTGATCCTGCTTATTAGACTGCCGTAGACCTCAGGTATGGCGTAGCCGATAGTATCAGGGATATTGACTGTGGTGGCGCCGGCCTCAATTACAGCCTGAAGAATTGTAAACAGAAATTCCTGGTCGGCACGGGTGGCATCTTCAGCATAAAACTCCACATCTTCTGTGTATTGTTTGGCATGTTTTACCACCTCAACAGCTATCTTAAGTACTTCATCTTTGCTTTTGTACTGCTTGCGTTCAATATAGATATCGGAAACTCCAATGCCAGTATGAATTCGCTTTCTTTTGGCACCGGCAAGGGCCTGAGCACAGCGATCAATATCCTCCTGGCGAGCGCGGCTGAGAGCACAGATAACCGGGCCATCAATTTCCTGAGCGATCAGTCGAGCTGATTCAAAATCTCCTGGAGATGAGGCTGGTGAGCCTACTTCTAGGATATCTACCTTTAGGCGAGAAAGTTGCCTGGCTACCTCCAGTTTTTCTGAGGGAACCAAGGAGTTTCCAGTTGCCTGCTCTCCATCTCTTAACGTCGTGTCCAAGACAAATATCTTTTCCCTTTGATCTTTCGCGTCCATAGCTTGCAATCTCCCTGATTTTTATTTTACCCGGCTTTTTGTAAAAAAGAAGAATTTTTTATATCTTTTATAATAATAAGAGAGTGTCTTGTTTCTATGTATACATGATACTAACTCCTTATAAAAAAATAATACAATGTGTTAATTTTGTCAAACTAAAACTAAGAAAAAATGTTACACTTTCTACATTATTAAGGGAGAGAATATAATACGGTTAAAATTTTATAATAAATATTGGTTAGGCTATGGTCCAAACAACAGATCTCTGATTAGCAACAATAGAAATGATGTGATTTTGATACCAATAATGCTCGATATTCCAGATTTTATGGTCATAATTCAATACAAGATGTTTTTCATCAGGGATATCAATCACCTTACAGACCATAAAATCTCGAAGCCCTGCTCCCGTAGCTTTCGTCGCCGCCTCTTTGGCTGTCCAATAGCGGAAAAAAAGTATCCAGTCTGGCTCTGAAACGAGTTTCCATTCTTCATCAGTGGCTAGATATCTAAAGAGATATTTTTGCCCCCGCGGCAAAAACTCCTCTACATCAATGCCAACTCTCTCTTCGCTGACTACTGCGGCCACACATCGGGGTTTGTGGGATAAAGACCAGTAGATGCCATTGGCAGGCAGGGGAGCTCCTCGCTCATCCTTGGCTAGGGGCTCAAGTAAGGTTACACCGCTTCTTTGGGCACTAAGAGCCAGCGCCTGCCGGGCGGTTTTCCTGAGCAGATCAACCATCTCGCGACCCGATCGTTGATTAGCTGCAGTATATGGAACTGATAGTATGACTGGATAAAGAGGTGTATTCATGCCGCAACAAATTACCCTTATTCTTTTATCTTCAATTACTCTTTGTGGTAGCCAAGCTTTTTGAACAAGCTGGTAGTCAAGCTTGTGGACATCACGGAAAATTCCGAAGAGCACGTTTAATGATACCTTTATCAAAGTAGTTTACTGACATTCCAGCATCGACGATTAGTGTCTGGGCATTGATGCCGCTTGATCGGCTACTTAATAGAAAAGCCACGACATTGGCTACCTCACGGGTAGCCAGGGCTTTTTTGCGTAAGGTTAGTTGTTCGGCAAAGAGGTAGGAGTCGATATATTCGGGAATGCCGGCTGAGGCTGAAGTTTTAAGAAGCCCAGCGCCTACGGCATTGAATCTGATACGGGAGAAGGTGCTGAATGATTTGGCCAGGAAGCAAACAGTAGAATCGAGAGCTGCCTTAACTGGTCCCATATAACCGTAGCTTTCCGCGGCCATGCGGGTGGTTGAAATGGACATGGTTACCACTGAGGCCTCCCGCTCAAGGAGAGAACTGAAGGCTCTGGCAATATGAATCAGAGAATAGCAGGAAATATCAACTGCCTGTAAAAAGTCGCCTTTTGCCGTCTCATGAAAGGGTTTTACTCCCTGACTGTAGTTGGCAAAGGCGATTGAGTGGACCAGACCGGCTAGCGGAGAGTGCTCCCGGCGGATTTCAGCAGCCAGACGTTCAATATCTCCCTCCCGTGCCACGTCGCAGACATAGATTTGACTGCCTGCCGGAAGGAACTTGCAGGCAACTTCTTTAATCTCACGGGATTTGACCGCATATAGGACCTCAGCCTCGGCCTCTTTTAGTACCTGGCCTACATGGTAGGCTATACTCTTTCGATTGGCAACGCCAAAGACCAGGAATTTTTTCCCTTCCAGCTCTAAAAAACTCATTCACCCTCTCCCTTGTCCCTGAACCAATGTGCAGGAAAACTTAGCGGTAACAACTGTTTTCCCCGAAACAGCCACTTTCCCCTTGAGGAAATATACTCCTCCGAGCGTTTCGATCATCTCCACTTCGGTTTCCATGACATCGTCAGGCTTGATCATACTCCGGAATTTGGCATCCTGGATTCTGGTCAGCACCGGCACCCCGCCCTGACCAGCGACAGAGCCGGTTTTTTTAGCGATCAGAATAGCTCCGCTCTGAAAGATGGATTCACAGATCAAAACTCCTGGCATAATTGGGTTGCCAGGGTAGTGCCCCTGAAAAAATGGGTCCTCTGCCCGTACCTTTTTGGTGGTCTTAATCCGATCTTCTGAAAGCTCACAAATGGCATCTACAAACAAGAAGGGATGGCGGTGAGGAATAGCCTGGTAAATCTCCTCAGAAATCATGGTTACAATCCTCCAGTCACTTCAAGAGTTGCTCCGGTAATGTAGGAAGCCTCTTTTGAGGCCAAGAATAATACCGCCTGGGCCACCTCTCGGGCAGTCCCAAAACGCTTCAGGGGAATCTCTTCCCGATAGGCCCGCCGCCTTTCCTCTGAAAGGTCTTGAATGAATTCTGTATCAATAAAGCCCGGAGAGACACAATTGGCAGTAATTCCCCGAGTGGCTACCTCTTTGGATAGAGACCTGGTCATGGCCACAAGACCTGCTTTAGAGGCTGCATAGTTGGCCTGTCCGGCGAATCCGAACTTTCCACTTGGAGAGGTAATGTTGATGATTCTTCCATACTGCTGGTTCATGAAATTGCGCACGGCAAATTTGCACATATGATAAGCACCAGAAAGATTCACTTCGATCACAGCCTTCCAGTCCGATTCCTTCATCATGCCCAAAACCGCATCGCGGCGGATTCCAGCATTGTTGACCAGAATATGAAAGTTCTGATACTTATCTTCGAGGTAGCGGTAGAATTTCTCCACCTGGCTATAGTCAGCCACATCCACTGGCTGAATATCTATCTGGGGGGAGAATTGCTTGTTTTCAGCTAGGAACTGCTCAGCCGCGGCTTTATTGGTATGGTAGATGCCCACAATCCTGGCCCCGGAATACAAGAAAGCTTCGGCTATGCTCTTGCCAATTCCCCTAGTGGCACCGGAAATTACGGCAATCTGCCCTGAAAAATCAAACATATTCACTTATTCGCTCCATTGACCTAATTTTTCGATCAGCTCGTCTATTATTTTATTGCTATCTTAATTTTATTGCTATCTTACTGCTTGCGCCCCACTCAGATACCTATCTACCTCGTGGGCGACAATCACCCCATAATTGGCCGCACCTAGCCAGCCAGACATGATAATCCCTACCGAGCCGGTGTGAAACAGCCCCTTGATTTGCTTAGGAAGGTCCAAACTCACTTTCAGCCCCTCGAATTTCGTTCCGAAAGAGGCGCCCTTGACATGAAGAGCATACCGCTGAAAGGTTCTGGGAGTAGCCGCTTCAGCATGATCGATCTTGTCCCGAACCCCTGGTAGGTACTTTTCCAGACAATGAATGGTGGCCTCGATCAGCTCCTCCTTGGCAGTGCGGTATTCGGCAGGTGAGAGGGCTACCCAGTCATCGTAGCGAGCATTGGTTGAGGCTACGATGGTAAAGCGGTCTGAGCCGGGACGGATGGAGGGATAATAGAAGGAAAAGGTCCGGCTGGTGGTTCCTCTGCTTCGAAGCTCATTAGGATCGAATTTGGCTGCCTCTGAGGTAAAGAGAAGATCCCCAACGTAGTCGATGGTCTCACCTTTCTTAATTCCAAGATACACCTGGCAGCTGCTGTTGTTGACCCGCACCTTGTTAGCCTGGTCGATAAATTCCTGGTCAAAGTGCTCATCTCCTGCCAGCTCATGAATGGTGGACAGCAGATTGGCATTGGAGAGCACAGCCTTGCAGCGGATAATCTGGCCATTAGTTATCCGAACCGCAACCGCTTTGCGGTCATTGATTATGATTTTGTCTACCAGGCATTTTAACCCAATATCCACACCGCTATTTTCAAGTGCGGCCCGCATCTGTCCGATCAGCTGGTCCGTGCCTCCCTGGAAGGTGAATACCCCCTTGCTCATAAAATTCGAAAACACTATACCATAGGTAATGGCCGGATCATCAAGATCAGAGCCATTGGCGTAGGTGATCGGCTCCATCAACATGCGCATCACATCATCCCGGCCAGGGAAATACCTCTCAAATAATTCCCTGACGGTCATAGTCTGGTCATCAAAGAAATTCATGTTCGAGACGGTTTGAAAAAAGCTACTGATTGTCTCATCGCTAATACCGAATCGCTCCTTGAGAATGCGGGTAAAATCCTCGGTATCAAAGGTTGTGGTCAGGGAAAATTGGGGATTATCAAAGCGAATTTCCCTAAGCTGGATAATGGATCGGGCAATTTCCTCCGACCAGTACTTGCGACAGGTTTTAATCATGCCGACAGGAAAGCCGTGAAGAGAGACATCGAAGATGTGTCCACCTCTGCGGGTAAACCAGGTGGCCAATCCGCCTAGTTTATCATGCTGCTCAAGGAGCAGTACAGAATATCCACACCTGGCCAGGCGATGCGCGGCGGTAAGCCCGGCCAGGCCGCTGCCAATGACAATGACATCGTATTCTGTCCTGTGACTGCTAACGGGGTTTATGGCTCTGTCTCCTCATCTCATGATGCTCGCCGGTGATGGCGCTTTTAGCGAATAGTCCAGAAGATAAACAGGAGTATAATTATAGTATATCCGACGTGGCAAATCAAATAATTTTAAGTTAATATTGACATATTTATCATATTCTTATACAGTTAAAGATAAAATTTATATCTTAGGGCTTAAAGGCTTGTGCTCATGGGAAAAGATGAATATCTAATCATCAAATCAAAGGTCAATCTCATTCGAGAGTTTCAACGCAAACGAAAATATGTAGAGGCTGAGAAGGAAATCCAGGATGCACTGAGGAAACATCCTGATAATGGACTGTTGCTGAATTGTTTGGCCGAGGTTTATGTGCGTCAAAAAAATTACCGAGAAGCTAGCCTTATCCTGGAGCGAAGGCTACGGTCCAATCCAAGGGATTTTCAGGCCCTGGCTTTGACCGGAGAGCTTATGGCTCAGCAGGGGCGTTATCAGGATTCCCTACCGTACTTCGAGCAGGCCCTTAGCCTTAAAGAGAGTAGCTATCTATACTCTCAGCTCGTGCGAGCACTGACTCAGGCTGGCCAGGTGGAGAAAGCACTGAATGTGGTCAACACTGCCCTGGAAGCCTACCCTATGGATGCTTATCTATTGGAGGAAAAAGGGAAAATACTCAGAAAATTGAAGAAATTTTCTGAGGCAGCCGAAGCTTACGAAAAAGTTCTGAAAGCCGATCCTGACGACTCCTTTGCCTACAAAGAGTATATTCGCCTCAAGAGCTCAGGCCAAAGTAATGAAGAGCTCATCAGAGAATTGAAGGCCATTTTAAAGGTCCCTAGCCGAGCCAGCAATCCTTATCTTCATACCCTGCTTGGCGACACCTACAAGGCAGAGCGAAAATATGAGGCGGCCGCGCTGGCCTATCAGCAGGCCTTAAAGCTTGCTCCCGATAACTACTATGTGCTTGGTCATCTTGGCTTTTGCTACTTGAAACTGCAAAGATATTCCGAAGCCCAGGCTGTCTTGCGGCTCCCTTTTATCCATGATCCGATGAATGAATATCTGCGCTCGGCTCTCATCTCAGCCTATCGGCTAAGCGGCAATATTGCCGGTTTGATTGAAACCCTTGAGGAAGCGCTCCGCAAACACCCAAGGGCCTATCCCCTAATTAGCATCCTGAAATCCTTACGGTAAGCCTAATCAGCCCCGCTGAGAATGGTTAGGCCGGGCCAGAGGGGGGATACAGGCTTTTGCCTGTGGCCTCTTTTAATTTTAATAGAGCTTATGATCCCTCATCTGACGCAAGGACTGTCACCCCCCCGATTGGTTTAGAAAATTCGCCCCCCGACTCCTGAGAGGCAAAATAAGCGCTTGAGGTAGCTATAGAAGCATGGGAGCAAAAGACCGTGCCGCTTTTGTCTAGGCTGATAATGCCCTCGTTGGTATCGGGAAGCTCTATGATAGAGCTTATGGCTGCCTGCTGGCCGTCAGCTGCGGGCGGTGCTACGACCATAAGGAGAGACTTTAAGGGAACAAAGAGCTTGATGCTTCGCTCGCGCTTTAGCTCATACCCTGCTCCTGTGGTCAGGTAGAGGTAATTTTGGCTGACCGAGACTACGCTGTTGCACTTTACGATCGGCTTGACCGATCGGGTAGAGATTTCCTCAATCCAGGCCGGGGGAGAGGGAGGGAGCATTTGAGCCACAGGCTCGGTAAAGTCTAGCTTCCAGGCAAC
>JAILZY010000132.1 GCA_023512255.1 bacterium
ACTTTCTTCTCTCTTTATTTTCTCTCCTCCCCTTTATATTTTCAACATTATTTTTTCAACATGGGGAACATCTGGCTAGCTCTCTTCATTTCTTTATCGGTGGAAATGATTAGAGAAATCAGCACATTTGCCCATCCAATCATTTTGGATCGAGCAGAAATTCAACAATTTTATCTTGAATCGATTTGCAGATATGATGCTGATTTCTGTTTTTGTTCATCATGATTGAAAAGGCAATTAGCTCGTCATGGTAAGAGTAGATATAGCCAGACAGGCAGGAGACCCCGTCAATTAGCCCGGTCTTGACCCGCACTCTGTCCTGCACCTTAGGACTCCTCAGCCGTTTTCTCATCGTGCCATCAACACCAGCTATGGCCAGGGATGAAAAGTATTCCGGCTGATATTCAAATTTCTGCTGCATAAAGGTCAGAAGATCTACAATCTTTTTGGGAGTAGTGAGGTTATTTCTTGACAGCCCACATCCATCTGCGGGCAAAAAATCCTCAGCCCCAAGGCCCGACTCTTCCAAAAAATCCCTGATCGCGGCCAGCCCCTTTTCTGTCGTTCCCGGAGCCCCCTTGCTTTTGGCCCCAAGAGCCTTCAAAAGCTGTTGGGCGATAAAGTTATTGCTGAACTTATTTAGACTAGCCACAATCTCCGAGAGGGGTTGGGATCGGTGGATACAAATCACCTTCGCCTCCTCAGGAACGATACCTGGCCTTACCGGGCCTGAAATGTCAATCCCTTTTTGGCGAAGCATCTCTTTGATCACCTCGGCTGCATATCGGGAGGGCGCTTTAATGGCTCGATAGAGAGTCAGGGGCTTGTGGCGGATAGAGATCTGGCCAGACACGGTGAACGAATTCACTCCGTCCTCAAAATGCCTGGCAATAGTCAGGGCTCTGCGTGGAGAGCGGGAGACAGTAGTTGCCTTGTTGATTACCCGGATCGCTCCCCCGCTTGAGGGAGGCTCCCAGCAGATCGAAGGCTTTTGCCCAACCTTTGATCCAGGCCGAATCACAAAGGTTATGGTATTAAAATTAACCGATAACGCCCCGCTTTCTGCCCGGTACCAAACTGATGGGTCTCCACCTAAATGTTCCTCATTCTCCTCATCGGGAGCGAAGTAGGAATCATCAAAGACCAGCCCTTCGGTAACTTTCCTAACCCCAGCTTCTTTGACCTGCTGAGCCAGCGCCTCGATCTCTTCGGTAACCAGGAGCGGATCTCCGAATCCCTTGATGTAGAGAGGCCCTATAATCAATCCTCCGGCAGATAACTGTTTGGCATAGATAATGGTTGGGAAGGAGTAGTCGGGCTTGAACTTGGCCAAGGCTGCGGCTGAAATGAACAGCTTTTGATTTGAGGCTGGGATGAGCAGCTCGTTTGAGCAAATATCAGCCAGCACCTGACCGGTTTTTAAAGAGGTGATATAGAGGCCGACCTTCATCTCCCGCACGGCTGGATGGGAATAGAGGATAGATGTAATCTTATCCTGAAGTGGATACAGGATAGGCCGCCGCATCGAAGAGGCTACAGCTTCGGCTTTACCAGCCTGAGCAGTGGGTGAGCAAAGTAAAATATAGGCAAAGAGTGGAAGGCAAACAAAAGCCAAAAGAGGCCGCAGAACAACAAGAGTTGACTTTTTGGTCTGGTAATTAGTAGTAGCTATAGGTTCCATATCCACGTAAGCTCCATGATGGCCACAGGTGATAGTGATGTGAGACAAGATAGCTTTTAATCTTTTTGTGTATCATAAATTGACCTTCACGGTCAAGACAGATTGAAGAGTTTTTCACATTCTCTTTTCCCCTAGCTCAATCTTTTTGTTGATTTTCCTAGTAAATATAGCCAAGAGGGATTATAATTTAAGAGTATTTTATGTTACTGCTGCTTTTGCAGAAATTTCTTAACGCCTTGAAATCCTTAGAAAGTTACCTCTGACACCAAACCCAATAAAATCAATGGGTTAGAAAAAATTGCAAAAACATATTCTTATTCTTAGCCGTAAGGTGTGGACTGTGATAAGCAAAATGAGGAGCATAGATGTATTTTATCGCTGATTTTCATCTCCATTCTTACTATTCTAGGGCTACCAGCAAGGATTGCTGCCCTGAGCAGCTTGGTCAGTGGGCCAGACTCAAAGGGGTGCAGGTGATCGGGACCGGAGACTTTACCCACCCCGGTTGGATTAAAGAGCTCAAAACCAAGCTTACTCCAGCGGCACAAGAGGAGGGATTATATCAGCTAAAACCTGAATACAGCGCCCCCTCTTCTGTCCGGCAGGCTTTGGTAGCCGGTGGCGCTGCGGATGCAGGGCAGGTTCGGTTTGTGCTCTCGGCTGAGATCAGCTCTATTTATAAAAAGAGTGGACGGGTCAGGAAAATACACAATCTGGTGTTAGTACCCGATATGGCTAGTGCAGAAAGGATTAATGCTGCCCTGGCTCGGTTTGGTAATCTTAGTTCAGATGGCAGACCAATCCTTGGGCTGGACAGCAGGAGGGTGCTTGAGATCTGCTTAGAGTGCTGCCCTCAGGTGATCTTTATCCCGGCCCATATCTGGACTCCACATTTTTCGCTCTTTGGCTCACAGTCAGGCTTTGACCACCTTACGGAATGCTTTGAGGATCTTTTTGAACACATCTTTGCCCTAGAGACAGGCCTGTCTTCGGATCCAGCTATGAATTTTAGACTCTCGGCCCTAGACGGCTATACCCTTGTTTCCAACTCCGATGCCCACTCGCCGAAAAATTTGGCCAGGGAGGCCAATTGCTTCGATACCGAACTCTCCTATCCGGCCATACGGCAGGCACTCAAAACGAAAGACCTTCAAACGTTCCGTGGGACTATCGAGTTTTATCCTCAGGAGGGAAAATATCACTATGATGGGCACCGGCTCTGCCAAGTGTGTTGGTCGCCTGAGCAGACTCTGGCTGCGGGCGGAGTCTGCCCCCGCTGCGGAAGAAAAGTAACGATCGGAGTGATGCACCGAGTGGTTGAGCTGGCTGACCGTCCAGTCGGCGGCCGGCCAAAATCACCGACTCCAGCCTGGGAGTCCCTCATCCCTCTGTCTCAGATTCTGGCCGAGCTCTACCAGGTGGGTGAGGGAAGCAAAAAGGTCGAGCAGGCGTATTTTCAGCTCCTGGCTAGTCTGGGAGATGAGTTGAGCATCCTGCGGACCATTCCCTTAGAGGAAATTCAGGCCCGATCAAATCCCCTGCTGGCCGAGGGGATCCGCAGGGCGCGGGAAGGTAGGGTGAATATTCGTCCTGGGTTTGACGGAGAGTATGGCAAGGTTCAATTATTTGATGATCAGGACCGGCAAAAATTCAAGGCCCAGATGAGCCTATTTGGGATCATGGATCTTCCCTCTGGAAATAGAAAAGAGGCGGCTGGAAATAGAAAAGAGGCGGCGGAAGAAAATCGGCCTGATGGTGAAGAGAAGGTCGGCTCTCTCAATTACCCTGCCTCCTCAGTCCCATCCGAGAGGATGAGAGGAGCCTTTGGCAAGGAGGAGCCGCAGGCCAGAGCGTCCCAAAGGCAGCTTTCCGGCAGACTAGAAATCCCCCCCCTGGCGACTCAAAGCCAGCAGGGAGCTGAGCCGAAGCAGCCCCCATCTTCTGCCTTCTTCCATACTCTGCCGCCCCCCTGGTTCCTTCAGCTGAACGAGGAGCAGCGCCAGTGTGTTACCTCTGACCGCGGGCCGATTATTATCATTGCTGGCCCAGGCACAGGCAAGACCAGGACCTTGGCCTGTAGGATCGCCTACCTGATCCATCAGCAACACATCCCGCCGTCGCGTATTTTGGCCATTACCTTCACCAACAAGGCTGCTCAGGAATTAGCCTCTAGGATCCGCCAGATACTCTCGCCGTCTGAGATGGAAGCCGAGGATAGCCTGCTCAGCGGCACCTTTCACCAGCTCTGCTTAACCATTTTGCAGGAAATCTCAGAGAGTGGCTATCACAGCAGTGCGTCGGCCGGGAAAATCCTACCGGTCAAAACCCTGCTCAATGAACAGGATGCCCTCCTGCTGGTCAAGGAGGCTGTGGAGGTTGCAAGATGCGCATCTTCATCATTCTCTGCCCTGGGGGGAGGAGGGGCCGTCAGTGGCAGAGTGACTAGCCCCCTTAGCCGGCTGCTCTCTCAGCCGCAGCGAATCTATCAGTGGATATCAAAAATAAAATCAAGGTCCTGGGGACTTGATCTTCTCCAGGCAGGATATTTACTCAAGCCTTTAGATTCTTCGCCTCCGCCTCCGCCGCCGGTCTGGATGAAGGAGGCTGTGCTTGAGCTATCCCTACCGCTCGATCTTACGGCGGATGATCTTTGGCTGTGCTGCCTGGCCTATCAAAATCTCTTGTATCGCTATCAGGCCTATGACTATGACGATCTTTTACTTGCCGTAGTGCGGCTTTTTCAGTCCGAGCCCAATATCCTGCACAACTACCAACGCCGCTTCTTGCAAGTGCTGGTGGATGAATTTCAGGATGTAAATGAGATTCAATACCTCCTGGTCAAGCTGCTGGCAGGCCAGAATGGATATGGTCTTGTGGTCATCGGAGACCCGGACCAGGCCATCTATGCTTTCCGGGGCGCAGACTATCGGTTTTTTTTTCAGCTTCAGGAGGATTTTCCCAGCCATCGACTCTTTCGTCTCACCGAGAACTACCGCTCTCAAGGGTATATTCTTCAGGCTGCTTCGGCCTTGATTAGGCATAATCCTGACCGCATGGAGCTTGATTTGAAACCCGCTCGATCGCAAGAAAAATCCCTCTCCCGGGGCAACCGGACTATTAAGTTGCACCTTGTCAGCAGCGAGCAGGCCGAAGGGATAGGCATTGTCCGGCAGATCGCCAGGATGATGGGAGGGATCGATATGCTGGGGGCTCATGGACAGGGGGAGAGTGAAAATCAGCTCAGGCTTTGGCAGGGGAGGGGAGAGCCTCGGTTGGTCGAGGAGAGGGCAGAGCTTGGCTTTTCCGATTTTGCCGTCTTAATTAGAGCCGGCCGACAGGCTGGGCCTCTTGAAACATGCTTTCTTCGGGCCGGGATACCATATCGGGTAGTCGGGCAAAAGGGGTTTTTGCAAAATCCCGCTGTTCAGACTACCGTGGCCTTGCTTCGCTTTTTGGCTAATGCAGAAGATGATTTTACAATGATGAATCTTCTCTATCACTGGGAGAAGAGCCACTGGAGCATCGGCGGCAGTGGGCCATTGGTCAGACAGAAGCTTCAGCAGCTTGCTAGCCAAAGGCCATGTTCGCTCTTCCAGGCGATCAGACATGCTCTACATGAGCAGACAGCAAGCCCATATGAGCTTCCAGCCTTGGTGAAAAATCGGCTCCAGGCTCTTCTTTCTCTCTGGGAGGAGCATCATCTTAGAATTTATGAGCCTGCGGATCAGCTTATTTTTGATCTAATCCGCTGGCAGGAGGAGGAGAGAGCAAGATCAGAAACCAGATGGCGTGTGGGCTCAGATCAGAAGGGTGAGGATCAGGCATCTTCCCTTTTCGAAGATTTAGATAGGCTCTATCAGTGTTCAAAGCAATTTTCATCTGCTGTTGAATTCCTCAAGAGCCTTCTTCTTTTCCGTGATGGAGACCTCGAATATCAGGGGAAAAACACATCAAGGCAAGAGGCTGTCTCTTTGATGACCATCCATGCAGCCAAGGGGTTAGAATTTCCCGTGGTGTTTATATGTGGACTGGAAGAGGGACCACTGCCCTACCGCCACTATGATTGGATCAATGAGCAAGCCAAGTATTCTAACCCCACCTCGGCGCAGCTTCCCCATGAGGAAAGCTGGCAGCGCCCAGAGGATCAGCGCCAGCGACAAGAGGAGCGCCGTCTGTTCTATGTAGCCATCACCCGGGCGAAGGATGAGTTAATATTTTTTTCAGCACGCCGCCGCCGACACAATCAGCAGGTGATCTCAACTCAACTCTCTTCCTTTCTGGCTGAAATCCCTGACCATCTGTTAAGCGAAGTCTCGTTCTCTCCTGCAATCAAATCTCGTCAATTGCGGCTGTTTTGAAGCTGTTTGAGGTTTTTAGACACTATGAAGAATACCCTACTCGCAGAAGAATACCCTACTTGCGACCTTAAAACCGTAGACAATCCATCGCCTTATTTGCATTACTTATTTGCATTATCAGTGTTTGGCCGTAGAATATCTCCACCCGTCTATAAACCTTAGTCGCTCTTATTTATTAGCTACCATTAAGAGACATAACCCTAATAAGAGTTAAGCCCCTTCGAGGGTTTTATGGTTGTTCTGTATACCTTAAGGGTTTATGGTGTCTGATATATAAGAGCTACCTTAGTTAGGGTCTATAACCCTTAGTTAGCCTGGCTTTATTCATCCTCCTCTAGGATAATGGCATCGACCGGGCAGCTTTCAACTGCCTCATAACAGGAATCCATAGCCTCTTCGGGAACTTCATCCGTAATCACATGAGCTCTTTCACCATCGATTTCAAATACTTCTGGACAAAGCTCTTCGCATTGCCCACAGCCTATGCACAGTTCACCATCCACAATAGCTATCATTGGCTTGATCCTCCTCGTGATAAAGTAATAAAATCTCCATCCTCGAACTCTTTTAACCTGCTGATGTCGCCTATTATGCGACCAACAATATTAACCTTATCCGCACTGATGATTTCATTGCCCTCGCTCAGTGGCGTTGGTCCAAAGAAAATACATAGTGCTTTGCCTGTCGGCCAATAGCCAAGCTCACCGACCTCTACCGTATCACGAGCGGTTTTGTCTAGCTCGCTACTGACCGGGATCGAGAAATAGATTTCCTCTCCCCAAAGATTTCCAGACGATTCTATCGGCAATCGCTCCCAGATGAGCTTAGCCGTAGGGGTATCGTTTAGTATACCTTCAAGTTCAATGTTGCCAACCTTAATATTAATTTTATGAGACATATTTCATCTCCACTACCCTAAAAATCATAGTCTAAG
This sequence comes from bacterium, assembly GCA_023512255.1. Lineage (GTDB taxonomy): Bacteria > SZUA-182 > SZUA-182 > DTGQ01 > DTGQ01 > DTGQ01. The sequence goes on from JAILZY010000132.1 coordinate 6,974, forward strand.
CTACGAAAGAGATAGTATAGACAAGGTGATAGTCTTATAGCATTTATCGAAAAGATTGTCAATTACGATGGTAGAAATCAGCAATTCAGACTGAGAATTGCTGATTTTGATGCGACTTGTAGAAATTTTTCCGGCAAACTCTGGAGTGGCTGGCAAACTCTTGAGGGGGCGGCAAACTCTGGATAGGGATTAGATGCGGCAATTTTAAGTTTTTTCCTTGAAAACCACAAGGGGCCGGTGCGAAACCACGGGGGCTTTGCGCGAGCAGCTAATGCAATATCTTGGCAAAACGGCTCCAGCGGACCCAATTTGATTCTGCATCCCATGACCAGTAAATGATAAAAGCTTTACCTTTAATCATATCCTCTGGCAGAAGTCCCCAGAATCGACTGTCAAGGCTACAATCACGATTGTCCCCCATAACAAAGAAATATCCCTCGGGAATGGTTATCGGGCCATAGTTATCGCGGACAGAAGAGAGACCTACAGCGGCCTCACCGCCTTCATGAATAACGTAGGGCTCATACAGCGGCTTGCCGTTGATGAAAACCTGCTTATTTCGAATTTCCAGGGTATCGCCAGGTTTTCCGATCAGCCGCTTGATAAAGTCGCGGGAGGGGTCTTGAGGGTATTTAAAGACGATAATATCCCCGCGTTCGGGCTTTTCAAACCGGTAAATAAATTTATTAACTAGGATATGATCCCCGATCAATAGGGTCGGAATCATGGATCCTGATGGAATTTTAAAGGCTTGAACTACAAAGGTGCGGATGACAAGGGCTAGGGCGATGGCGATAACAATTGCCTCGAGATATTCTCGGTAAATCGACTTTCTTTTGATTTCTCTGTTTTGATTCATAAAAATGATGAATCCCTCGAAAAGTTAATATATAAGACATAATAAAAAATCAATTTTAATCATTACTGAAAGATTTGTCAAGCTCTCCAGCAACTTCCCAGATGTTCCCCATGTTTAAATTAGGAGGAGGAGATAAGCCGCAGGGGAAGGGTATTGAGGTAAAAGATAATAGT
>JAILZY010000022.1 GCA_023512255.1 bacterium
ATACTATTGTCTTTTACCTCAATACCCTTACCCTGCGGCTTATCTCCTCCTCCTAATTTAAACATGGGGAACATCTGGTTTTTTCTTTTTCTCCCTTTATTCAGCAGAATTTCTCTTTGTCTAGCAGAACAGAAACCCGTAAGGATTAGGAAACTTTTTCGTCTATATAATAAATGATAGGTCTGACCAATTGGGGAGCAGACTGCAAATAAGCCTGAGTGAGCCTGGAGCCTATGATGTCTATATTCTCCTCGATATCTGCTCAAGCGGATGATATTCCGCTCAATTCCCGAGGTTTTATCCCGCATCTTTTATACCCTAATACTGCAAGAGAATCTTGTGAATATTCCCTCTCTAACCGCTGCTTTCAATCTGTTAACAGATACTCCTGATTCAGTATTCAAAAGCTTTTCAGCTCCTCAAAAAGCTCCAGCCCAAAGATCGCCTTTCATTTCATTAAGGTACAATACAGGCGATAGCCAGGTGATCAGGGTAGGATATTCTCATATCCTAATTGTTTTTTTCAGAAGGGGGGTGTCAAGTGATCGAAAATTTTTAATTTTTATCCCAAATTTTCGCTGAAAGAAAAGATGCTCGCCTAAAAAGTGTGAGTATCAATACTGATCAAACAACAAACTAGGTCAAGGAGGCAAGCACATGAAACACACCAATAATAACAAAGAATCTATTTCAAAACGATTAGCAACTATTCTTTCTTTATCGCTGTCTTTAGCAGCCATGATTTTCTTCTCCTGCTTTCTTTCGGCCTCGGCCCATGGCGGCGGTGGCGGCGGCATGATAACTGGTGCAGGCTTTAGCATGGGTGGAATGAGCAGCATGGGCTATGGTCTGATGGGTGCTGGCTATGGGGTAGGAGGGCTTGGGCTTCCCATGTCTGGCTACAGCCCTGCTGGCTATAACTTTGGCGGCTATAACCTTGGCACCTCCCTAATGGGCAACATGATGGGCGGTATGATGGGCAACATGATAGGCGGCATGATGAACTATGGTTATGGTTACGGTATGGCTGGCTACAATCCATGGTATAATACTGTAACCACACCGATTGTTTCCACTACACCGACTGTTCCTGCCACAACCACAAATACCGCAGCCATGTTCGGTGGATGGGGCTCAGGATACGGGCCAGGATATGGTGGCTGGGGAATCGCCTCGGTAATGCCCGTCTGGGGCCAAAACAATATGTTTGGCAATACCTATGGTAACATGCTTGGGATGACTCCACTGAGCCAGCCAGCAGCAGGCAGCTCCGCCATGAATTATTATGGCAATTATGGCCTGAATAGTTACGGTATGGGGAGCAGCGGCATGGGGGGGCAGGAGGCCGAGATCTACCGCCATGATCAGGGACACATGGTAAGCATGGGACACGTGATGGGCTGGGGAATCAATCAACCGACAGTTACCGCTGTCGAGACTACTCCCACCTCTCCTTCTCTGCAGCCGACAAATTACGTAAGCACTGGAACTAATCCAATGCCCTATGCCAATGCTATAACCGATACAGGAGTTGCAGGCTTTATGAGCGGCTTAGGCACCCAAGCCCCAACCTTTCTCCCTTACGGCCCGATGAATCAATACGGCTTTACCTACGGCAACCCCTGGTGAGGTGCTAAAAACCCTTAAGTGAGGTACTAAGTTTATGAAAACTAACCTAAGAACCCGATTTTTCTTTTCAATCACTATCCTGGTAAGTATAATCCTAATGCTTGCCCTTATCCCTTCCTCCCTCCTGGCTGCTACTGTCGGCAGGTTGATGATCAATGAAAAGAATTGCCCGATCAATGGAAACCAGATAACCTTCACGGTCTCTATCAGCAACGCCCCACGCCGCTTAACTAGTATGGGCTTCAAGATTATCTTCGATGAGAGCATCCTTGAATATGTTGGCTATACTAGGGGAAATCTAACCAGTGGATTTACCCTATTTGATGTTCATAGGTTTCAAAGCAACACCCTTCAGATTGGCGGATTAGACACAGGAGCTGGAATAGCGCAAGGGGCGAGCGGAGTGGTGGTAGAGTTGACCTTTATCCTCCACAAGTGCGAATCCACCACCTTGGAGCTCAGCGACCTGGTCGATGATCTTGAAGGCAGTGGCTGGCAAACCACGGATGGAAAGCTTACTCCTCTTGCCCCCTCAAATCCCCAAGGGCAGCAGGCTGGTCCAGCAGGACAGCCGCAGGCTGGCACTGGCAGCAGCTCTTCTGTCCCGCCATCTGGCTATGGTCCCCAAGCTGGCTATGTATACGGATGGCCAACAGCCGGGATCACCCCTGGCTATGGCCCAGCGATCAACCCAACCTACGGCACCACAGTCAATCCCACCTATGGCGCTCCAGTCAGTGCTGGCTATGGCCCGACAGCTAATCTTGGCTATTGGACAATGATCACCCCTGGCTATAGCTCTCCAACTGCATCCGGATACGGCTTCTCGACTGGCTATGGTTCTCCCTCAGGCTATGGTTTCAGCGCTCCAGCAAGTTATGGATTCTCCACACCGATAAGCTACGGGCTTGGCTCTGTCCTAAGTTATGGTCTTGCCAGTTCATTGAATTATGCTTCTTTTAGCCCCTGGCTTTCTGGCTTTGCCTCTTCTCTTGGCTATGGATTCTCAAGCCCCACAGGCTATGGATTCCCCTCCGCAGGATATGGTCTTAGCGGCTTTGGCCTTGGCTCTCCCTTCGGCTACGGTACTACTTCTCCCTTGACAGGCTCTTTACCGGCAATGTCCGGCCAAACCGGACTCTGGTCATCGTATTTCCCGACTGCCTGGTCGTATTAAATACTCTTCTCTTACCTTCCCTCCCCTGCAACCATTACCTTTCGTGGAAGGAAGAAGATGTATTTATTCCGGCTCTTATGGCCAGCGCAGCCACTCTTACCTTATTGGGGGGAGACCCTGGAGAGAGGAGAAGGAGAATGCCTCAAGACTCCTTCTCCCTTCTCTCCACCTTGTCAGCCTTTAAATTCCAGCTCCTAGCTGAGTATATTGCCGAAAGACCACCTTTGGTGATACCTTGGCCTGCACTTGCCGCTCCCAGGCTTCCAGCTCAGAGCGGCTAAGCGGCGTGTAGGGCCTAAGCCAATAGGGTGTGTTGGGCTTTGGGGTCATGCGGGAAAAAAAGACCCGATCAGGGCAGCTTTGATTGAGAAATTCTACCGTGCCAGCCAAATGTTCCTCATACATCTGCCGACCACCATAGCCAGAGATGATCATACAGGCTAATTCTAAACCTGCCTCGCGGATCATCCTGGCGGCGATCAGCGACTGCCTCTGGTTGACCCCTTTATTCATATCCTGCAATATGCGATCGCTCCCAGATTCTATGCCTAGATAGATTCTGCAAAGCCCACTCTGCCTAAGCCGCCGCAGGTCAGCCACGGATTTCCCCTCGATCTTTCTTCCATCTCCTGTGATACTCAATACGCTGGAAAAAGCGCTCAGGCGGGGAATTTCAGGAAATTTTTGGCGCAAAAACTTGATAAGCACCTCAATCGTTTTAGGCGAAGCAGCCAAAGCATCCCCCTCAGCTAAGAAAAGCTCATACCCACTCTTTACCCTCCCATCGAGCCAGTCCAATTTCCTCTGGGCATAGAGCAGGACCTCGTCCGGGGAAAAAAGACGAGAAGGCCGATCGAGAAAGGTATCACAAAAGCTGCACGGACCATACACAGATCGCTTTATGCATCCCTGCATGACTGGGAAACAAAGCCGGGGGTCGGCAAAGGGGGGAAGGACCAAGGATAGGTCAAAAATAAAATCCTGAGCCTTCTGCCGCTCTGCTTCAAGGGCTTGAAAATCAAAGGCAAGAGCATCGCGGATCAGGTCTAAAAGCTTTGGCCTACAGTCAATTCTACAATCCAGGATTGTTCGGTGAGCTCGCCTGAGTATGGTATAGGCAGAGTCTGTCAGGCTTCTAATCGATATATCTGCCGAGGATATATCCGCCGAGCTGGGGAGAAAAGGAAAATCGTCCGCCCAGAAAATAGCCCCCATTTCTCTTTCTCTATCCCCTGGCTGCGGATAAGACCACCTTCCCCAAAAATCCCGCTCAAGAAGCAGGTGTGATACCCGCTGCTCCCTCATTCTGGGCGTAGTAAAGCGGATATAGCTCAGGCGACCATAATCGAAGGCAAAGCGATATTCACAGCCAGAGGGGCAGAGGGTAGAAAGGATGAGCCTGCCTTCAGTATGGGCGGCAGTGAGGGCCCAAGTTAGGGACTCATCGGTAGTAAAGCGAATACTATAATCATCAAGCATGAACCATCGAGCATAAATCGAGCATAAAATTCTATGCCAGCAATCATTGAGGAGATGAGGCCAATTAACAGCCTCAGCAAGCCAGCCTCTACAAGGCTCCTTTGGGCGGCGGAAGAAGCTTTTCAATCAGGCTCTTTAAAAAGCTTATTTCATCTTTCTGAGTTTCCAGTGAGGTTTCCATCCTCGTCTGCCTCTTTTGCATCTGCCACTGCATCCTGATTACAAAACCCAACATAGCCAAAACAAGAGAAATAAAAAGCCCCATCATCCAGGTAATAATAGCAAACCTACTATTCATATCGGCCCGCAGATCATCAAACCGCTTATCTACGGCTTCAAACCTCTTATCCACAGCTTCAAATCGCTTATCTATAGCTTCAAATCGCTTATCTACGGCTTCAAATCGCTTATCCACAGCTTCAAACCGAGCGATCATCTCTGAGCGCAAATCATCAACCCGACTCTCTAGCCTCTTTTGCCCCTCCTCAAGCCTAGAGAGCCTCTCTACGATCTCTCTGTCCGAAATCCGAGGGGCAACCTCTACCGCCAGACAAGGAGATAGTACGCAAAAAATGAATAGCCCTAAAACAAAAATATTAAAAATTATATTGCCAATCATCCTTTTCATGTATTTTAATTTACCCTGTACTTATGGGTACTGTCAAGACACAAAAAATTCTCTCCCTTGAAAACCCTTGAGACTCGAAAATAGTTATGCCGGCAAAAATAAGGAGATGCTGTGGGGAATAATGGTGCAGGTCAAGGGGGTATAGCCGAAAAAGTCCCCGTCTAGCTCAACTGGAATCGGCCTTGGTGCCTTGATCAGATCGATCTTTTTCCCCCGGCAGTAAACTACATCGGAGAAGATCGAAGGCCGGCGCCAAAGGGCCCCCATCAGATAACGAAGGTAATCCCGCCTACTGTTTCCAGAAAAAACACAGATATCTAGCCAGCCATCATCCGGCCTGGCCCGGTGAGTGATAGAAAAAAAGCCTCCATAGTTTCTAATGTTGCCTATGACGGCCGTGGTCGCCGGAGGAGTGATTATCCGATCATCAATCCTCAGGGTAAAGGGGCTGTAGTGATAATGCTTGAGAGCGTTCCACAGGGGAATAAGATATGAGGAGAGGTGGATTGGCCCACTCCGGCTCCGTCGCATAATTCGGGTAACCTCAGCATCCAGGCCAAGGCTAGCGACCATTAAAAATCGACGAGTTACCATCTGGCCGCAAATCTGCCCAGCATCGAGAAGCCTGACCCTTGCTGATCGAATTATGGAAAGAAAAGCGGCTGGGTTTCGAGGCAGATGAAATTCTCTGGCCAGTATATTGGCCGTACCTACAGGAAAAACAGCTAGTGGAATGTCGCGGCCAGCCAGTCCGTTTATGACCTCATTGACCGTCCCATCTCCTCCCACCACGATCAAAGGGATCTGGCTTTGTCTAGCTTCCTTTTCTGCATCCTGAGGTTGGCGGGTGATAAAGATCTCAACCGCTATTCCCTCCTGGAGCAATAATCTGGCTAGACGTCTGCCTTCCTTCAAGCCGCGACCTGCTCCAGAGATGGGATTGATGATCATCTTAAACTGCCGAAAAGGCTCTAACATAGGGAAATTGACACTAGGTTGGTTTAACTACACTTTCGCGGAAATCTCTCCATGCCTTGAAATTCTTGAAAGTTACCTCATCTAATAGCAAATCCAGTAAAATTAACAGGTCTTTTCGCTAATAAAGTGCGCAAGCTGCGGCCACACAAGGTCCGCACCTATAGTGCTTCAACTTTGGTTTTTCCAGGCATGATTTTTGATTCGCTCTTATATATCAGACACCATAAACCCTCAAAGTATATCAGAACAACCATAAACCCTCGAAGGGGCTTAGCTCTTATTAGGGTTATGTCTCTTAATGGTAGCTAATAAATAAGAGCGTTTTGATTAGCTATTTTGGCGAAAATTTATGGTTTATTTCAATATTGTATTCAGCTTACCATAAAAATATGTTAATTGACGTGGTTATCAATATTCATGCCAATCAAAACCTAACTTGAACGAGTATACAATTGATAGCGTAATTGATCCGCTGCGCGCACTTGTGTTACGCACTTAGCGAAAGAACCATTAAGGGTTTAAAGAACCATTTAAGGGTTCGGAGAAAAAGTGCCGAAGAAAAAGTACCAAAGTATATAGGATTATAAGATAAATGCAAAGTATATACCAAATATATACAAAAGTATAGACAAAATTTATACAAAGGCTTGTGGCCGCTCTCCGCTCACTCAATGGCAATACCTTTTCCAAGACGGACCGCAGATATCGAGTGAGCATTGTTCGCACTCATGCTGATTTTTTCTCTGCCGAATCATCTGCTGAATGGTATGAAAAAGGTACTGAAGCAGTGGATACTCAGTGTGCGCTTTGATCGAGTCCCGTAAATCTAAGGGAATAGATTGGATCATCGGGTGAATTCCCCGCTCAGTACGAAGATCTGGGGATAAGAAGGCCAGAATGGGGTGAAAATCCCTGATTAGAGCCTCAAGAATCTCTTTCCAGCCTATATTTTGCTCCTGGCAAAGGCAAGCTATATAGAAGGGAGTTGTGGCAATCAGGGTGCAGTCGGCCAGTCGACTTCCAGCAATCATTTGATCTTTCAAAGATTTTTGTTCTTGTTCCTCTTCTGACTGGACTGGTCTTAAGGTCTCAAAACCAAAATCGCGGGCAATTTTTTCAATAAGTCGAATAAACGGCTCATCCTCCGGGCAAAGGCTCCAGCTAATAAAGGCTCTGGGCTCAAAAGCGAATGGTGGCTTCATGGTCTGTCCCCTTCTGTAAGTTTTAGCCCCGCGGTTAATACATGCCTATTTTCTGGTGTCTTCTTATTCTATCGGCAACTTGCTGCTCATTCCCATCCTGATGAAAATAATTTTCTCCTATCGCACTCTGACTAGCTCTTTTTTCATAATCGCGGCCAATTCTCTGATAAGGGAAAGAGTCTCTTCAGAAGTCTGCTCTGTGCAGGCTACCTCGATTAGAGGCGTTCGGTAAGCTGGATTAAAGAAATTCACCCCTACTACCCGCTCTGGATAAGAGGTTTTTAAAGCTATCTCATCGATAGCTACCGTATTGGTAGCCACAAGAACCGTAGAAGGTGTACACAGGTGCCCAAGGGAGTTGAAGAGTTTCTTTTTCATGTTCACGCTCTGAATCAAGGCCTCAATGACAAGATCAGATTCAGCTATAAGACTCAACTCGGTGGTAATATAGATATTACAGACAATCCGCTCCCTCTCCTCCTGACTGAGAGAAGAGGGTTGAAAATCATGCTGAAGGGTGGCCTCGATTTTCCTCTGTACCTTTCGCTCTTCCTGCCGGGTCCATAAAATAACTGGCAAATCAGCCTGGGCCAGGGCAATAGCTATTCCCCGGCCCACGGTTCCACCTCCCAGCACTGCAAGCTGATTTATGCTGGATGCCCCTCCATCCACTCTGTGCTTCGACCGCAGAATCATATGAATATGTAAACTCCTACCTCCCAGGTTGTATCATCTATCTGTCGGCTCTAAACAACTCCCAGTTTGAGTTTTCAGTCAGTATCGACCTTTTTTCTTAGGTCAGCCATCTGGTGAAATAAGTCGGCCATCTGGTGAAATAATCTTTAAGAGAGAGCATAGCTTTGAGTTAGATTGAATAAGATTTTCAGCAATGCCAAATAAAAATAATATAGTGATATAGATAGGAGATAGGACGATTTTTATGGACAATCGGCCGCAATTTCAGTAAACTATTAAAATAGCAAATTAAGTGGCCCTCTCGCTAAGTGCGTTTCACTACTGACACTTTTATCATCATTCCCGCGAAAGTGCTAATCCATATATAGTTGCAGCAACCCTCTGGATTCCCGCTGACGCGGGAATGACATGAAATGACTGCACTTAGAAGGCACATACAAAACCGGAAGATAAAATGTGTCCGGTAGTAAAAAGCGCGTTTCACAAGGTAGGGGTGGGTTTTAAACCTACTCCTGCGTGTAGGGGCGGACCCAAAGTCCCCCCTACAATTGATTGGGCAATTGATTGGGTAATTGGATCTGCTCTCGCATTTAGCGAAAGAACCATTATAACTGAGGCAATGATGATTGAAAAAAATGGCTATGAAATGTTCAAAAGTAGTGCGGGTGAAATATTAATCTGCTGTCTTGGTCTTGGGAGCATGAAGCCCTCAGAAGAGAATCTCAGGAAACTGTCACCCTCTGCTTGGGAGAGAATAATACGGCAGGCTATCCGCTACAGCGTCGCTCCGCTTCTCTATCACCGGCTGAAGGTATCTGGTCTTGAAGCACTCATTCCCCGCGACGCTGCCCGGAAGCTGCGAGATAGCTACCTCGCCAATGCCATAAAGAACCTGCACCTGTATCAAGAGTTATCAACCATTATCCAAACCTTCCATGAGCGAGGTCTTGCGGCTATTGTCTTGAAAGGTGCGCATCTGGCTAAGATTGTTTACGGCAATAGTGCCCTTAGGTATATGTGTGATCTAGACCTGCTGGTGAGGAAAGAAGAGCTTCCCCTAGCCATAAGCTCTCTATCAGACAAAGGCTATCATCCTATCAAGCCCTTTGATATTGAAGAGGTTTGCACTCAAAAGCATCATCTTCCTACCTTTATCAAAAAAGATCAGCTAGTCTATCAGATCGAGCTCCACTGGCATATTGAGCCCCCCACCGATCCCTTTACCGTTAATCTTGAGGGGCTGTGGCAGAGAGCCCAGAAAGCCACGATCAACAACCTTCCCATCCTGGTCTTATCCCCTGAAGACCTGATCCTGCATCTGTGCATGCACACTGTCCACCATATCCTCGATCTAGGATTGAGGCCCCTGTGTGATCTGTCCGAAACTATCCGACACTACCAGGCTGAAATTGACTGGAAATCCCTGCAGCTTCGCTCAAGGGAATGGAAGGCGGATAAACCCCTCTATCTTATGCTCTCCCTCCTTGTAGAGTTCGCCGGCCAGGCCGCTCCGCAGGGTGTTCTCGACATCCTCAAAGCAAATACCATTGAGCCGCATCATTTTGTGACCAAACTGAAAAATCATATCATGATGAAAATGAGTGACTCTGTGGCCTTGACGACAGATATAGCCAGGTTTTGGAAACCTAAAAAGCCGACCGACAGGATAGCCCTATTTTGGCAAAAAGCCTTTCCTCCCCGTGCGTACCTAGCCAAAATATATCGGATTAGGAAAGAATCAGCTCTGGTTTATCTCTTCTATCCAGTGCATATTATCGACCTAATCATTCGCTACGGATACACCCTGTGGCGGCTATTTCGCCATGATGCCGAACTGGTGCCCTTGGCCGAGCTTGAGAGCAGCCAGCTTGATCTCAGGGACTGGCTCCTATCGCCCTGAAGGCGGCTATCGTCTTCTTTGCCCTGAGCTAACAAGAAAAGCTAGTCTGATTAGATAAGTCAATTTTGCCTTCACCCAATGGGTGAAGGCGATTTTGGCTTATCCGCTTATTTTGCTTATACGCTTGAAGACTATGACCAATCAAAAGGTATTCAAAGTATTCACAAATTCAGGGCCAGCCCTCACGCTTGATAGATCAGCCCTCAGGCTTGATAATCGAAGCGAATCCTAGGGTCAATGAAAGTGTAGGCTAGATCCGTGAGAAGATTCACCAGCACATAGCTCATGGCCACTACCAGAACACACCCTTGAACCAAGGGATAGTCCCGCGTGTAGATAGCCTGAATAGTCAGCCTGCCAAGACCTGGCCAGGCAAAGATCATCTCAGTGATGATCGATCCGGTCAGCAGGGCGCCAATTTGCAGCCCAACAATGCTGATCACAGGAATAAGGGCATTTTTCAGGGCATGCTTTAAAATGACCTGCCAATAAGGCAGCCCCTTGGCCCTGGCCGCAACCACATACTCCTCCTCAAGAACGTCCAGCAGACTTGAGCGGACCATCCGGGTTAGAATGGCAGACATAGAGACCCCAAGGGTTATAGCTGGAAGGAGAAGATGTCGTATCCCGCCCCGACCACAGATTGGCAACCAGCCAAGTTTCAGCGAAAAAAGGATAATGAGCAAAGGGCCAAGCCAGAAATTGGGCATAGAAACCCCAATCAGAGAAAAAACCAGCGATGCCTGATCAAAAAGGGAGTGGTGCTTCAGAGCGCAAGTTATACCCAAGGGGAGAGAGATCAGCAGAGCAGAGAAAATGGCCGCCAGCATAAGCTCTAGGGTGGCCGGATATTTTTTCAGGATCAGAGACAAAACCGGCTGCTGGGAGTGAAGAGACCTGCCTAGATCTGCCCGAGCCACTCTGCTAAGAAAATCAATATACTGCTGGACAACAGGCTTATCGAGACCAAGTTCTCGACGAAGCACCTCCTTGTCCACGGCTTGAGCGCTTTCCCCCAGCATCAGATCCACTGGATCACCTGGAATGCAGTGAATGAGGAAAAAAACCAGGGTAACCACTCCGAGAACCGTAGGCAGCAGCCAAAGGAGTCTCTTTACCAAGTAATTGAAAAACATGGATTATAAGCTTCTTGGGTTGACTGAAATTATGGCTTGACTTAAGAAGGTATCTTATTATAATCTAAAAACAATTGCAAGAAAAAGCGCAAATTATACCCGCTGAATTTATTCAAAAACCCGGAGGAAAGAACCTGTATCAGGGAAAGTGCCATCCCTGTGAGCAAGGATTTCCAAAAACCATAAGGGGGAGAGGAGTTAAGATACGATGTGTATCGCCGTGCCATGCCAGATTGTAGCCATTCATGATTCAACAGCCATTGTTGAAGTCGGCGGTGTTCGCAAAGAGGCCTGGCTGGATTTGTTGACCGAGGCGAAGGTTGGAGATTATGTCATTGTCCATGCTGGCTACGCTATTCAAAAGGTCGATGCAGAAAATGCAGAGCAAACCCTTCGTCTGCTGAGGGAAATGCTTGAGCGTGAGGGGGATAATCAATGAAATACCTCGATGAGTATCGCGACCCGGCTATGGCTCATGATCTGATCGAAAGAATCAAGGACCTAAGCGCCAGCATTAATCGGAAGACAAGGTTTATGGAGGTCTGCGGCAGTCATACCGTAGCCATTTATAAAGCTGGAATTAAAAGCCTGTTCCCTAATCTCGATCTTATTTCTGGACCAGGCTGTCCGGTCTGTGTAACCAGCAGCAGGGATATCGATCAGATTATCCGGCTGGCCGAGCTGCCAGGGATCATTGTCGCCACCTTCGGCGACATGATCCGAGTGCCAGGGACAACCTCCAGCCTACAAGATGAAATCTCCCGAGGAGCTAAAGTCAGTGTGGTCTACTCTCCTCTCGATGCCCTGGAAATTGCCCGGGAAAACCAGGCCAAGAAAGTGGTCTTTCTGGCCGTAGGGTTTGAAACTACAGCCCCGACCATCGCGGCCACGATTTTGCAGGCAGAGCGGGAAGGGGTTAGGAATTTCTCCATTCTCTCTTATCACAAGTTAATTCCTCCAGCTATGAAAGCGCTCCTGGCCGAAGATGAAGTGCGGATTGATGGTTTCCTCTGTCCTGGCCATGTGAGTGCCATTATCGGCTCAACTCCATATGAGTTCATCCCCAAAGAGTATCATATTCCAGCAGTGATAGCCGGCTTTGAACCCTTGGATATTCTCCAGGCGCTCTTCATGCTGCTGATGCAGATCAAAGAAAACCGTCCGGCGGTTGAGATTCAGTATTCGCGGGTCGTGAGGCCTGAGGGGAATCCAGGGGCGATGAAAAAACTTTGGCAGGTTTTTCAACCCGCTGATGCCACCTGGCGTGGTCTTGGGGTGATTCCTGAAAGTGGATTGGTGCTTCGGCAAGAGTTTGCACACTATGATGCCAGCCTTCAGTTTGATCTGTCAGTTGAGGAAAGGGCAGATCCTCCTGGCTGCCAATGCGGCCAAGTTCTAAAGGGATTGCAGAGGCCGACAGATTGCCCCTTGTTTGGTCGGGTTTGCAATCCGCAGCAGCCGATCGGCCCCTGCATGGTTTCTAGCGAAGGAAGCTGTGCCGCGGCATATAAATATGGAAGGAGCTAGACTTATGAATGCTTCTTTTAACTGGTCAAAAAGGTGATCCCTATGGAAGAAAAAAGAATTTTGCTAGCCCACGGAAGTGGCGGGCGGATGAGCCGAGAGCTGATCGAGCGCTATCTGGTCAGACAATTTGAGAATCCGATGTTGAGTCTTCTGAATGATCAGGCTGTTTTCCCAGCTCCTGCCCAGCGTCTAGCCTTTACCACGGATTCTTATGTTATCGATCCGATCTTCTTTCCAGGAGGGGATATTGGCAGACTGGCGGTTTGTGGGACAGTGAACGATCTGGCTATGTCAGGGGCGGTGCCTCTATATCTTAGCTGCTCACTGATTATCGAGGAGGGATTTTTGTTCTCCGACCTGGAGCGGATCCTCTGCTCAATGAAAGAGGCCTGCGAAGAGGCAAAAGTGCAGGTTGTTACCGGCGATACCAAGGTGGTAAACCGCGGCGGCTTAGATAAAATTTTCATCAATACCTCCGGCGTAGGAGCCCTTGCTGATGACAACCTAATGATCTGCGGCCACAGGGCACAGGTAGGGGATAAGATATTGGTGAGCGGCTTTTTAGGAGATCATGAAATCGCTGTCCTTTCGCAACGAAAAAATCTGGAATTTATTACCGAGATCCGAAGCGATTCAGCCCCCTTGAATCTGGTGGTTGAACCCATCATCCAGCAGGGGCTTGGCCAATCTCTCCATGCCATGAGAGACCCAACCCGAGGGGGGCTGGCCACGGTCCTGAACGAGATTGCCAGCCAATCAGGGGTAGGTCTAGTAATTGAAGAAGCCCTTATCCCTATCAGGGACGAGGTCAAGGGAGCCTGCGAGATCATGGGATTTGATCCCTTGTATCTGGCCAATGAGGGTAAGCTGGTAGCCTTTGTGGAGGGGAAAAAGGCGCATGAGGTACTCTCGGTGATGAGGGACACCAAATATGGGCAGGATGCTCAAATTATCGGTGAGGTTGTGGCCGAGCCCAAGGGAGTGGTATATCTTCGCACCTCCATTGGGGGAACTAGAATTTTGGATATGCTGGCCACAGAGCAGCTGCCTCGAATCTGCTGACTTGCGGCTTGCTGATAGTGCCAGGGGAAATCGCCCTCTTTCGAGGATGAGGTTTCCCTTTTTCGAAGATATTGATTTTTTGAGGTAATTTAGTGGTGAAAGCTTATGTAAAGACATTCGGCTGCCAGATGAATGAGCATGATTCTGAGCGGATGCGCGGCCTGCTTCACAAGGTGGGATATACCCTGACCCCTGATGAAGCGGAGGCTGACTTCATTCTGATCAATACCTGTAGTATCCGGGAAAAAGCGGAGCAGAAAGCCTTCAGTCACCTCGGGCGGCTGAAATTGCGGAAAGCTAAAAAGCCTGGTCTTAGGATCGGCGTCTGCGGCTGTATTGCCCAAAGGGAAGGCGAGCGCATCATTCGCCGGGCTCCTCATGTAGACCTGGTATTTGGTACTAAAAACATTCATCGGCTTCCTCAGCTCATCGAAAAAATGATCAAAACCAAACGCCGGGTGATTGAGATTTATGATGATCGTGAGCGATGGCAGCAATTCGGTTGCGAAATTGAGCGGGATAATCCGATCAGAGCCTGGGTTACCATTATGCAGGGATGCAATAACTACTGTACCTATTGCGTTGTACCCTATGTGCGGGGAAGCGAATGGAGCCGCCCTGCCCAGGAGATTCTGGCCGAAATTAGGGACTTGGCCGCCAATGGCTATAAGGAGGTAACTCTCCTTGGCCACAATGTCAATTCCTATGGACGGGGATTGGATCAAGAAATCAATTTTCCAGCTCTTCTTCGGGCTATTGACCAAATAGAGGGGATTGAGAGAATTCGCTTTACTACTTCCCATCCCAAGGACTTTTCCGAAGAGTTAGTGGAGGCAATAGCAGATTGTCCGAAGGTTTGTGAGCACATTCATTTGCCTTTTCAATCCGGGTCGGATAAAATTTTAAAGAGTATGAATCGAAACTATACCGCGGCAGAATATATTGATAAGGTGAATATGCTGCGGGCCAAGATTCCCCAGGCCGGCATTACCAGTGATGTGATCGTTGGTTTTCCGACAGAAGAGGAAGCGGATTTTCAGCAGACTTTGCGCTTAATCGAAGAGGTTCAGTTCGAGGGGCTGTTTACTTTTCTATACTCCAGACGGCCTCAGACTGCGGCTGGAAATTTTGCCCAGCAAGTACCGAATAGTATAAAGCAAAAGCGGTTTGAAATTCTCCTGGAAATCCAAAACCGAATCAGCTCTGAACGGAACGAAAGCCTGGTGGGGACGCAGCAGGAGGTGCTAATTGAAGAGGGGAAAGCCTTGGATGGAGATGGAACTTCAGGAAGAGAATACCTTTTGCGGGGAAGAACACGGTTAAATAAAATTGTGGAATTTACCGGTCCTCCAGATCAGATCGGAAAGCTTCGGCAGGTTAAGATCACCAAAGCAAATCGATTTAATCTGGAAGGAATAATGCTCCCATAAAGAGCTTGATTTATCTTGATCCACAGTGTTACTATATAACTATAAGCGGTATTAATTATAATTGTTATCAACTGGGAAAAAAGAAAAGTTAAGACATTAAATTAGCAATTTATGATATTTATAAAATATCCTAGAGAGGAGGTCGATGGAATGCTGCTCGTGGAGATGAAGGTTCGCGGAATAACCCTAGACCCAGTAACTAACATGCCGATTATTATTTTACGGGATCTTGAAAATAAGAAATCCCTGCCGATTTGGATTGGAATTTTCGAGGCTAATGCTATAGCCTCGGAAATGGAAAAATTGTCTCCCCCCCGTCCGATGACTCATGATCTGCTCAAAAACCTCATAGACGGGTTGAAATCAAAGGTCAAAAGGGTTATTGTAAACGATCTAAGGAACAATACTTTTTTTGCCACCATTGAGCTAGAGAGAAACGGCACTGGGGTAGCCATTGATTCTAGGCCCAGTGATGCCATTGCTCTTGCCTTGCGGGCCAATGCGCCGATACTTGTTTCGGAGGAGGTCATCAGAAAGGCGAAAACTATTGATATGACTCAGGAAAAAGATTTGGATGATAAAGAAAAACTAAGAGAATGGCTGGATAACCTGAAACCGGAGGATTTCGGCAATTACGAGATGTGATCAAATCTCATATAATTTATGAGAATAAAATTATGGTCCAAAGATTAATAAAGGTTGTGCCTGTTGAAAGGGGGATCTAACCACTTTGGCCAAAAATGGGGTGCGTTTTGGGTTTACTGGTTTCCGGTGGTAGCTTATATCGGGCTGATTTTCTTTTTGTCTTCCCAATCCCATCTACCTATCTCCCCTCCTAACATCCCGTATGGGGATAAACTATGCCACGGCATAGAGTTTGCCATTTTGGGTTATCTGCTGATGCGGGCCTTTAGGCAAGGGAGCCGGATTTCCCAAAATACCTCACTGGCATTGGCTATACTGATTGCTCTCCTCTTTGGGTTGAGCGATGAGATCCATCAAAGTTTTGTCCCCTTCAGACAGTCGGATATATTTGATCTACTAGCCGATGGCCTGGGGGCTGCCGTCGGCGCCTGGGGGGGAGTTTGGATAAAAAACTGGTTCATCGCCCGCAGAGAAGGAAAGGACTGCACGTGAGTCTGAAAGCGATATTTTTTGATGTTGATGACACCTTCTATTCTACGTCTGAATTTGCCAAAATGGCCCGCTTAAATAGTGTTTATGCCATGATTGAAGCAGGGCTTAAGATGAGCATCAGTGAGTGTATCGAGGAGCTTCGGGAGGTGATCGAGGAATTTGGCTCAAACTTTGGCCATCATTACGATCGTCTTCTGCTGAGGATCCCTAAAGAAAAATATGCTAATGTAAACCCGGCCATTATTGTGGCTGCCGGAGTGGTGGCCTACCATGAAACAAAATACAAAAATCTCAAACCCTATGAAGATGTCCCCGAGGTGTTGCGGATTCTGTCCACAACCGGTCTGATACTAGGAGTGATCACTGCTGGCCTGATGCACAAACAGGCAGAAAAATTGGTCCGCTTGAAGATTTTAAAATACCTGACTCCAAATGCCATCTTTATCACCGATCAGATTGGGATCGGCAAACCTAATGTAAAACTTTACCGAAATGCCTACACGAGTTTGGGATTAAAAGCTGAGGAATGCATGTATGTCGGTGATAATCCGATTACCGATATCGATCCTCCCAAGTCCTTGGGCATGATCGCTGTGTTGAATCGGCGAAGCGGCAAGTATCTTGAAGTAAAGGGAAAAACAGAGCCTGACTACCTTATTCATGATATGTGGGAATTGCTCGATGTGCTAAAAAAGGATTTTGGAATTAAAGTGGAGTGATTGGAAGGAACCTTTTGAAATTGGAAGGAACCCTTTTGAAAAAGGGTTCCTTCCAAACCATCCTCCTAAAACTTTAATATTATTATAATATTAAAGTTTTAGGAAAAGGGTATGAGGGGAAAACCCTTATTCGATAAGGGTTTTCCCCTCAATCTTTACTAAAATTAAAACAACGGCGGCAGACTCAACGCTGGGTGATTTACCCTGGTCATAAACTCGATTACTTCCTCTTCCGTAGTGGCTATCTCTTCGTCAGCGATCAGATCGTAGAGATTCTCCACCCCAAGTTCCTTTCCCCGTCGCTCAAGCATAGGCCGAAGCTCCTCTTTCAAAGCCTTGGGCATCCAAGCGACCCGAAGCAGACCTCCTTCGGCAGAAATAAACTTGGCACTGCCGATATAGTGCTTGCTATGTCCGGTAAAGCCTGGTGTCTGCAAGCCGCCACCAACGGTTCCAGCTAGGGTTGAAAACTTCATCCCCGATGGAGTCATACCTGTAAATTCACGGTTAACGGTCATGATAGCGTTAGCCATTGGCAAAACCCCTGAGATGCACTCAAAGCAGCCGCAGGAGGTCATAGGGTCTTCCATGATGCTGTAGGCATTGAACCGCTCGATAGTTTGTCGAGAGGTTTTGAAAATAAACTCATTCACTCCGCTCCACTGCCCCTTGGCTGCATCCAGCACCTCTCCCTTGCTGATTGGCTGGTTAGGCCCGGTTGGGTCGATCTGGTGGGCTGCCTTGCCATCCAGCCAGTTATAGGCTCCGCACAAGCCGCTGCGCTCAGGAGTAATCACACAGACATGGTTAGGCGCAAAGGACTGGCACAGGGTGCAGGAGTAGTAAGTGTCGACCCCCTCATCGGTCAGAGAGCCGATTCGCTCATCGCGGAAATGGTAAGCCTTGCGGGCGATCTCGCGCCAGGCTAGTACATCCTCCTCTTTGGTATAGATGGTAACCTTGACCTTATCCAGAATAGCCGCATAATCGGCATGCAGCTTGGCATGGATAATATCACCAAGATGATGCAGCTTGAATCCCTTTTGCTTGGCTTCCTTGCTGATTCGAACCCAGTTAATATCCCGCTGTCCCATATGGAACACCCCTTGAGCTTCGTTCAGGTAGCGGTGAATCTGACGCTCCAGAATAGACTCAAAATCTGATTGGAATTGCCGTCCGGCTACTTCACAGACAATCCCAAGCGGCAAGCGGGATTCGGGCTCTACATCATCAATTTCAGGCCCGACGACCGTGATCTGGCCATCCTCGATTTCATGCATTTCCCTCATGGTTACAAACTCAAAGGCCGGGGTCTTGGTGCCGCCCATCTCAACATAGGTATCCTCCTTGCGCACCCTCTCGCCCTCGAAGGCTGGACCATAGGCCACTGGAACCGGAACCTTATGCACAGCTACTTTTAGCCCTCGTACCTCAACCGCCTTACTTACAATCTTATCGTGGGGGATTCTGGAGACCACATGCTCATAGGTGCAGATTCCCGTGGGTAGGATCTGCGGAATATCGGTATCGGCAATGACCGGAAAGCCGTAGTTGATGGCTCCAGCCGCTTGAGCGTATTTTTCATCATCGACTTCACCCAGGGCCAGGACAAAGGCAAAGATTCGATTTTTGTTGTATTTTAAAATCCTGCTGTAGTCCCCGGGCTTTACCCCGCCAAACGACATGGCTGCTCTGGTGGCAAATCCAAGGGAAAAAACCGTAGCCGTTATATCCTTGCCAAAGGGCACCAGCCGTGTCTCCCAGCCCATCTGCACGCCCTCTTCCTTAAGCTGCTCGGCCATGCTCCGGCCATGAGTATCGGCAGACATAAACACATAAAGATTTTTCTCCTGGAGCTCACGGGCAATCTTGACCGCAATTTCATTAGTCGGGCAAGCTCCCACGCAGGCGGCAAACCCGGGTGCGGTTCCATCTACAAATTCAATACCCCGCTTTCGCATAATCACATCATCGGCTGCTCCCAGCCAGAAATTGCCATCATCAGGGCAATTCTCACTGATCGTGTAAGGCACAGGATCTTCCAGATACTTGATAATCTCTATGATCTCATCGGCAAAGAGCGTGGCCATTCCAGCATCCAAGGCATGTCCTAGATAGGGGAGCCAGACCCTGTCCGTAGGATGTGGAGGCAGGAGAGATTTGGCCCGATGCAGAATCGGTGGAAGATCACCCAGCTTCTGAGCTTTCATCCCTGATATGCCATAGATGACTGGCAGGTAATAGCCAGTATTGGGAAATTCAATCGGCTGCTGCGGGCCGTACTTGGCCAAGGCGTCAGCCAGAGCAGTCTCAGCCCTTCCAACAATTTTATATGCTCCACGAATGGCAGCAGAAGCGATTATCTTTGACATCGTATACCCCTTTTTTATTCATTTCTCATCAATCGTGTTTTTCAGTTCCTTGCAGACCTCACCAAAAGGGTAAACCTCACCAACAGGTCTGCCTGTGGTAGGCATGGTGCCTGCTGATGAGACAAACCATCTTCCTTACTCCCTTTAAACCTCCAGAGCTCTTCGCATGGCCATATCATACAAGATGCGCTCTTGCTTTTTCTCGATCCCAAGAGCTGCCCGCTTGGCCTTGATGTGATCAATCATCAAGTGGGCCATCTTGATCGGATCTGGCTCAAAAGCCCATTTCCCTTTGGTGATTTTCTCAAATTTATTGAACAAGAGCTCCTTCACCTCCTCGCAGCCCATAATGGGGAAGGTAGCCCCAAATACGGTGAACACTCCAGAGCCTACAAAGTACTGTCCAATAGCAATCGCCTTCTCGCTCATCCACTCAGGCGCACAGCCGGCAAGCGGGAGGTCGCTGATATCGTCGCCAAGCCCACCCTCTTTGACCATGGCCGTGGCTGCAATCAGCAAGCGGCTGTTATCCACACACGAGCCGCAATGGAGCACAGGGGGCATACCCACAGCCTCGCACACCTCGGCCAGGCCATCTCCGGCTAAGCTGGCTGCCTCGGGAGTCAAAAGCCCTTCCTTAGCGCAGGCAATGGCTGCACAGCCAGTCTGGACCACCAAAACATTATTCTTTATCAGCTCCTTTACCAGGGTGGTGGTTACATGATCATGCTTGACGCGCGGATTGCTACAGCCAACTACCCCAGCTACGCCCAGAATGCGGCCATTTATGATATTGTCATTCAGTGGTCGATAAGATGCTCGGAATGTCCCCCCCAGCATATAATTGATAGTTTCATGGCTAAATCCAGCCACAAGATCCATCTCCTCTTTGGGCAGTATGATCTTATTGGGATTTCGCTTGCCAAAATTTTCAATGCCCCGGCTAATGATCTTTTTGGCTATGTCCAAGGCATGGTGCTCATCAAATTGGATATGAACCACGCCCGGTATCTTCGCCTTCTCCGAGGTGGTAATGAGCTCGGTATGGTAGCACTGGACAAGATCGGCCAAAGACTGCATCACACACTGCACATCTACAACCATGATCTCAACCACACCGGTTAAAATCGCCATCTCCTGCTGCAGGAAGTTGCCAGCTACGGGAATCCCGTGCCGTAGCAGGATTTCGTTAGCTGTGCAGCATATTCCAGCCAGATTGATCCCCGATGCTCCCTTAGCCCTAGCCTGACTGATCATCTCTGGATCCTGGGCAGCCACAACCAACATTTCCGAAAGCAGCGGATCGTGACCGTGAACAATAATATTGACCTGATCCTTCCGCAAGACCCCAAGATTCACCTTCCCCCGCAGCGGGATTGGGGTGCCAAACAGGATATCTTGCACTTCAGTGGCCAGCATCGAGCCTCCCCATCCATCGGCCAAGGCGGCTCTTGTACCATGCATCAGAATATTTTCCGCATCCTGATCAACCCCCATATGAGTGCGGTGCATAATCTCTACCACCTCGCGATCCACACCGCGAGGCACCACTCCAAGCTCCCGCCATAGAGCCTGCCGCTTCTCCGGTGCCCGACGGATAAAACGCAGCTCTCCTTCCTGCTGGCCAAATTCCGCCACAAGCAGGGGAGCAAGCTCCTTAGCAATATCCTGAGAGCTCTTTCCTTCAGTACTCAGGCCGAAATCCTGAGCAACCGCGATCAGCTTGTTGACATCCTTAATTTCATATCCTGAGCCCTCAGCCTCTCCTGAGGCTACCATGGAGAAGGTTTTAATGATATCACGGCCATGATCAGAGTGCGAGGCAGCACCTGCGGCGATCATTCGGGCGAAATTGCGGGCCGCGATCGTGGCTGCTGTCGCTCCGCAAACCCCTCGTTTGGTTCCACCCTCTTTGGTGCTCAGCCGGCAAGGTCCCATAGCACAATTTTTGCAACACAATCCCTGGCTTCCAAAGGGGCATGGCTTCAAATCCTCCGCCCGGTGAAAGGCAGTAAGGTTCTTGTCCTGCTCGACTAAGGCAAAAATCTCATTACAGGCTTTACATGATGAAAATTCTCTTTGATCCATTATCCTTCCTCTCCTTATACCGCTGAAAAAGGTCTGGAGTAGTCTTGTACTTTCTGCCAAAAGGGCATATCCTTCATGGAAACAATCACGCCGGGGAATTATATTTCTACACTTTACCTACCCTTGATGATCAACCTACCCTTGATGATCAAAAAGCTAGCCTCACACTCTCTCGGGGTTGGCTATTTTTTTGCGCTTCATACGCTATACCGCTTCATACGCTATGCCTACTATAATGTGTATGATCCCTATGGTCATAATGCTGCCGATGAGGTCATGTCCCTAAGATATTTAGGGATATTAGCCGCCTCTCGCGGGCCGACCAGCACCTTCCAGCCGGGCAGCTCCTCTTCGATCTCGCCGGAGAGAATCGACACATAGCCGGGAATAATCAGCTTACGATGCTTCACAATCTCCTCGACATTCTGCTTTTTCACTAGCTTGGCGATCTTAGGAGCATTGAATTTATCCGCCGCCCAGGCAGTCAACACCGACAGACCTTCAGAATCAGCCACCAGGAGCCAGGAAGGTACCTTGCTGTTTTCGATCTCACCCAAGACAATGAAGTAAGTCAGGGAGAAATTGGTGGTGATCAGCAGAGGCGAATCTTGATTTGGCTCACCCACCTTGTAGAGGTTTTCGGCCACCTGCATCGGCTGCTGCGGATCGGTGAAGATATTCTGCCGCAGGGTATAGAGGGGAAGGAGCACTTCTTTCTCGATGCTGTTTAAGACAATCAGGGAGGCATACTTCATGATGCCGATACCGGCCCGAGCCGCCTCCATCAGGGCATCGCCCCCACCCTCGCCGGGGAAAATGATAGTTGGATAGCCAAGGGGTTTGAATTTTTTCTTGATTGCCGCCCGGCGAATCTGGGTGAGATCAGACAGCATCCGGCCCGAGCTTCTAGCCCCAGAATCAAGCACTAGGTCCTCAACCCCTTCTGCGGCTACCTTTTCCGCCAGACTGGATAAGGCCTCAAGCCCCTTATCACTGAACACGGCCAGAGGCAGCTTGTATTCTTTGGCCAGGGCAGTCATCTGGCTGTAATTTTCCTCCGTAGCCGCATAAATCAGGGGATTTCGAGCGGCAGTCTCAGCCAGGGCAGCCTTGATCATCTCCGGTTTGAAGGATGAGAGAATCAGGCCCGCTTCGGATGAGGCGACGATCTTTTTGGCCACTTGGGCAAACCGAGCAGGATCAGCAGACCTTTCCTGAAGGCAGATCAACTCAACCCGCAGCTTTTGTCCGACCCGCTCCATGACCGAATTGTTGACCTGCTGAATCTTTTGCTCTATTTCCTGATCAGTGAGATTGTCGGCAATCAAAAGAGCCAGGGCAGAAGGGTGATTAAATTTTTTCTCATGCCGGAACAAAACAGTCTCATCACCTAATTCAATCGTCCGATCACCCATTCCCAATTTAACCAGCCTAATGGGAGGAGCGGAAACTTCAGTCAAGACCTTCTTAGCCTCTTCCGAGACATGGGGGCAGGCATCGAGGCGAACCTGTGCTGCGGCCAGTCTCATGGCGAAAGCTAAACAGGTGGGGAATTTGCAATCTCCGCAATTGGTTTTAGGGAGGTATTTAAAAATCTGAATACCAGTCAGACCCATAGTAGCTAATCTCCTTTCTGTCTTTTCATCAAAATAGGGCTTCCCCTTAGGCAGTAGCCATCAACTCGGCCAGAATGCTTCGCACCCTCGACAGGGCCTCAGGATGCCTGAAAACGACCAGATTCCCTCCAGCCATCAGGAAACTCAAGGCAGTGAGCACTTCCCATAGAATCCCCCTCGGCCTGACTGCTCCCCAGGCCGGCTGATCCTGTTCGGTGGCCTTGGCCTCTTTCACCTTCCAGGTTACCTCACCGATATCACAAATCATAGGCATCTGCATCATAGCGTCATTTTGCTGCAAAGCGGATAGGCGAATCCTCTCCATGACCGAGTAGGTATATTCAAGTCCATAGCCTAGGGTACTTGACATGGCATCAATGATGATGTTTTTACTATCAAAGCCGCTCTGGGTCAGGAGGATATTCAATTGCTTAGAAAGGTTAATATCAAGGTCAGACAGGGCTACTAGTTTATGGCCATAAGCCGTGGCCACAGCAGCAAAGGTTTTATAATTCTTCTCCTGAGCTTTGCCTATGATCGAGCCGGTATTGGCGGCTACCTCGGCTACATGTTTGATCACAGCCGCATCTTTTTCCACATGGTTGCTGCCCAGAATAATTAGCGGAACCTTGATGGCCGAGAGAACCGCCTCAACTATCTTGCCCGCCTCTTGCGGGGAGCGATCGCCATTGTCAGGGTGTGTTCCGGCCAGGCGAAGGCAGATCATGTCCGCCTTGAACTCATCCTGGCACATCCTGGCCCACTCAGCCGGATTATCCATGACCGAGCCGTAGATCTCAGTCAGTGAGGAAGCCCAATCCCCTGTCGGGTTAATGTCTTGAATTTCAAGAGCCAGAGGCACGGTCGAGACTGCCTTGCCCTCAAACGAAAGAAAGGGAAGAGTCTCCTCGCCTCCCATAATCAGCTTGTGCTGATTTCGGCCAACCTCAACTTGATTTATTTTCCCATTATATGCTTCTTTTGGCACGGTATAGGCCATACTCTTCTTCTCCTTAATGAAGATCGCCGCCTGCTGACATTATTATATAATTATATTTATTATATTAAATTAATAATTATAATTATTAATTATATAATAATTATAATAACATAATCAGAGTACGACCATCTTCATTCATATATGCTTAACAGGTTTCCAGATATGAATGACAATAGAGACTTTGATTCAAAATCACCGAGGTTGTCTTGATCGCCTGAATTATAGCCGGATCCAGGGTATCGACAATGGCTGCGGTCAAGCCCATCGTAATGGCCATAGTCAGGAAGGTATGATTGATCAGGCTACGCATGTTCTCAGGAGCGCCATTAGAGATATTGCTCAATCCGATCACGCTGTTCATTGGAGGATCGTTCATCTCCCGAAACATCCTGATCGCCTCAAGGATTTCCTTTACCTGCTCCTGCTGGCCGTTGATTGGGACCATGATCGGATCAAGGTAAATATCCTCCATCGGTACCCCGTGCTCGGCGCCAGCAGCCATAATCTCAGCCGCCAGAGCGCACCGCTCGTTGGCATCGCGGGGCAGGCCGCCACTGGCCAGGGTCAGGCCGATAATCATGGCATTATATTTGGCCGCCAGCGGCATCAGCAGGCTGAGCCGCTCAGGATCAGCCGAGGTCGAGTTTATCATCGCCTTCCCCTTGTGGACCGAAAGCCCAGCCTCAATCGCCTCAACATTAGTCGTATCAAGACAGAGCGGCACATCCACAACTTTTTGGATATTCTCCACCAGCCAGGCCATCAGCTCCGGGCCATCTTTTCGGGCCGGACCGATATTGATGTCAAGCATATTGGCACCTCCCTTGACCTGCCTGATGGCCATGTCCTTGATCGGCTCAAAGTTTCTCTCCTTAAAAGCCTCGGCAAAAAGCTTGGTTCTGACATTAATTCGCTCTCCTATAGCCAGCATAATTCTACTTCCTCCTTTCTATTTTGGGGTTTCTATATTTTGTACGGAATCCCGTTTGTGTCCATCATATTCTATTTATTTAAATATTTCACTCTTTAATATCGCGCTGCTCCTTTATACTCCTTACATACCGTTAATTCCTCTTTTCGGACGCTCATAAATAGCAGGCTTTTTAAGGTACGGTAATCCTCTCTGCAGATACTGGATCATACTGATATCATATGCAATCACTGATTATGCAGCCACTGAAAGAGCCTTTTCATTGCCCACCAGCTCAAGCATGATTTCCGAAACCCGCCGAACCGCCACCGAGCTCTCCGGCAGGCTGACTAGGGGCTTTCCCTCAAGATCAAACTGAACGATCAGCTCGTCAGCAGGGATAGTGCCTAGAAACTGCACCTTCATCCCAGCAATCTGATGCCCAAAGGCCTCGGGCAACTCGCCGATGGCCCGGTTGACCACCAGAAATTTTTTCCGAATCGAAAGCCCGAGCTCCTCAATAATGTCTAAAATCCGCTGCACAGTCCTAAGACCGCGCACGGTCTCATCCGTGGCAATAACCAGGGCATCGACATCTTGAGTTGTCCTTCGGCTCAAGTGCTCAAGGCCAGCCTCATTGTCCATGACTACATAGCGATAGCTTTGGCTGATCTTCTCGCTGTACTTGCGAATCAGGTGATTGGCATAGCAATAGCAGCCAGGGCCTTCAGGCCTGCCCATAGACATGAGATCATAGCCGTGGCCCTCAACCAAAGTCTCATGAATCCTCTGCTCAATGTACTGCTCCTTGGTTACTCCGATCGGCAGGTCCTTGACCTCATCAATGGCTTTTTCCCGAAGCTGACCAACAGATATTCCCTTCTCCATTCCCAAGACCTCGTGAAGATTAGCGTTAGCATCAGCATCAATCGCCAAGACCGGAGATAGCCCGCTCTTCACCAGGTAGCGGATCATTAGGCCGCATAGGGTGGTTTTCCCTGTTCCGCCCTTTCCAGCTACTGCAATCGTATAACCCATGATTTAAATTATCCTCTTGCCTTTTTTCCTTATCAAAATTTATACATAAATTTACATAAAATCTCAATACTCTGGTGGCATATTTTGCAACTCTGCATAAGTAAAAACTGGGCCATCTTTGCATACGTATTTGTGGCCGATATTGC
The DNA here is from genome assembly GCA_023512255.1 of bacterium. GTDB lineage: Bacteria > SZUA-182 > SZUA-182 > DTGQ01 > DTGQ01 > DTGQ01. Next base: position 25,871 of record JAILZY010000022.1, read on the forward strand.
ACCGACCACACTTGCCAAGGCCGCACTTCATTCTCATCTCAAGGGAATTCAAAATCTTATCCGCAGCAAAGCCAAGCTCAAATAAAATAGGAATAGTAAACTTGATCATAATCGGCGGGCCGCAGACTATGGCTATAGCCTCCTTGGCGCTTGGGGCGACCTGCTTGACCACAGCCGGCACAAACCCCTCTTTCCCCTGCCAGCCAGGCTCGGCCTTATCCACCGTGATATGGACATTTAAGTCTTTCCGCTGACTCCAGGCTTCAAGCTCCTGGCGGTAGATAAGATCCCCCGGTGTTCTAGCCCCATAGATAATAGTGATATCGCCGTAATCTTTCCTTCGCTCCTCACCCATAAGATACACAGCCAGCGCTCTCAAGGTAGTGAAGGCAAAGCCGCCTCCCACAATGACAATATGCTTCCCTTTGAGTTCCTCCATCGGAAAGCCGTTCCCGTACGGCCCCCGCAAGCCCACAATCCGGCCGGGCGAGGAATTGTGCAGGTCCTTAGTTACCACTCCCATCTTTTTGACCGTGAACATTACTGTATCACCCTCGGTGGGAGAGGAGGCAATGCCGATCGGGATCTCCCCTGCTCCGGCAATGGAGATTTCGGCAAACTGACCCGGATGATAATCAAAGGACTGGCGATCTTGCGGGTCCAAGAAGGAAAAGACAAAGCTTTTGATGTCTCTTCCTACCGTCTCATCAATAATCTTCTCTATCCTGACTCTCTTTGGCAGATAGGGATTGTTCATGCTCTTTCACCTCTATCTCATCTATCTCAAGCAGTAAGCTGATACAATCTGTCTGATATCCATATTGACCGGACACTCCCTGATACATCTGCCACAGCCGACACAGGCGATCTGTCCGTTATTGACCTTAAAGTAATTGAATTTGTGCATAACCCGCTGTCGAAGGCGCTCTTTGCCGCAGGGTCTTGGATTGTGGCCGGAGGTATGGAGGGTAAACAGGGAGAATTGACAGGAATCCCACAGCCTGACCCGCCTCCCTTGGCCGCAGCGGTTCTCATCCTGGATATCGAAACAGTGGCAGGTAGGACAAACAAAGGCACAGGTAGCACAGCCAAGGCACCTCTCGTAAATTCTCTGCCAGAGAGGATCATCAAAGGCTGCGGACAGCCTGCTGAAGGCTTCCTCGGCCGAAAAAATAGGGGGAAGCTTGGCCAGGACAGCTTGCTCTTGCTCGCTGGCTTTGGCTAGATCCTCTGCTGCGGCCTCCTCAACATGCGGCAGCTTAGCCAAAAGCTCCCGCCCCCGATCAGTTATCGGCCTCACCAGATAGCGGTCTCCAAGGTCTTGCCAAAGCATATCCAGGCCGGTCGTATCCGAAGGGCTGCCGCCGGTCGAGCTACAAAAGCAGGTGCTTTGCGGTCTGGTGCAGGCCAAGCCAATCATCACCTTACTTTTTCGCCTCTCCAGGTAGTAAACATCCTGATAGCGCGGCTCATCAAAGATAGGGTCCAACAGGGCTATTGCCCTGGCATCACAGGGTCGGATGCCCAATAGGTAGCCAGGTTTTACCTCGTTAGGTGGCTCGAAGATTTTGTGCCCTTCCTTTTGGTAGTAGAAAAGCACTTCAGCCTGTGGGAAAAAACATCCCTTGGGGCTGAGCTTGCTGTTGGCATAATCAAGGCAGGCAGCCTCAGCAGAGGGTAGGGAAGCAAAGAGAACATAATCATCCTTCCTGACCGGAGCAACTACCTCACCCCTCTGCATCAGGTCCTCGATCACAGCCTTAAGATTTGTCTTGGTGATAATTCCAGTATCCATCTCTTCTGATTCCTATCTCTTTTTCTTAAATCTTGTAAAAGTTTCTTGAGGTTAAGAAGTTAGCGGCCCACACAGCTTGCCAAGAGAGCCTTCTCACCCGCCGGCAGCAGCCCGCTTCGGGGCAGCCGCAGCTAGCTGGTGATCTCCATTGCACAAGCCCTGATGATCTCCATCGCACAAGCCATCTCTTATCCTCATAAACTCCTTCATAAACCCGCCTCTTTTTCCGGCCAGATCACTTTTCAGTGATACAGGTTTGCGGATCATCTGTGCGATAAGTACCCAGGGCCGGCATCTCCTCCAGAGAGAGTCCCGGCACATACTGATAAAGCTCCTTGACCTCTTTCTGAAGCTTTTTGTTGAGCAGCCGCAAATCAAGACCCATTGGGCAGGCTCGACTACAGGCGCCGCAGTCCACACAACGGCCAGCCAGATGAAAGGCCCGCATGATGTGATAAGCCAAGACATCCTCCGTGGCTGTAGTTTTGCCAAACCACTGAGGCTGGGTCTGATCCACAATGCACTCCTGGCAATAGCACAATGGGCAGGCGCTTCGACAGGCATAACAGCGGATGCATTTTTCAGCCATGTCCATAAAATGCCGCCATCGCTCCTGACTGCTCAGTGCCTCAAAGGAGCGAACCTGGGCAAATTCATCCTCAACCTCCCGCTCCGGCATCCTCTGGCCGATGAAAATATCCGCTATTGGGGCGCTCCGATGAGTACAGGTTTGACAGGAGTCTGCCAGGAGCCCGCTAAGCTCAAGCTGCACCTGGCCTCCTGACTCTGTCTCCAGCCCCAGAGAATCTCCAGCCAAGGAAAAGCCCCTGATCTGATCGACTTCCACCGCCAAGGCCAGCCTCCTTCGATCAATGATGCCAGAGCAGGCAAGTCCAACAATCACCAGCCGATCCCTGCTGATCTGGTTTTCCTGCACAGCCACAACGGCCGCTCTGGCATCACAGCCCTTAGCTATAATAGCCACTCTCTCTTTTCGCCGCGGCAGATAGACACTCAAATTATTCTCACAAAAAGGATTCCAAACCAGCAAAGAAGCCTCCTGGGGTGTGCGGATAAAAGCAGGAGCTGTCCGCACAGGGGAGGTCCCAGCCTGATAGCCAAGGACAAGATCGACCTTCCCCTCCCTCAGCAGCGATTCTGCCACAGTTTGGATATTCCGGGTTATTTCCTCTGACCACATACGTTTTTTACTCCACTCTGTTGATCATGATCGGCTCAACCGGTCATCACACCATGAAATCGAGGATTGAGCCTCTTGTCATGATATTGTTTTGACTAGCTTGTTAGCTGGCCCGAGTTTCTTTACTTCATCCACAATATGCTTGACCAGACGGCCAAAATTTTCACCCTCAGCCGCCGAGACCCAGGAGAAAAATACCCTTCCCTTCTCAAGACCGAGATAATCCAGCAGGCGGCTGAAAATTTCAAATTTTCGCCGAGCATAGTAGTTGCCGCTGACATAGTGGCAGTCCCCCGGATGGCACCCTGAGACCAGCACCGCATCAGCTCCTGTCTGGAGAGCCTTCAGGATAAACACCGGATTAATTCTCCCCGAGCAGGGCACCCGAATGATGCGAATGTTTGGCGGATACTGAATCCGGCTGATGCCAGCAAGGTCTGCTCCAGCATAGCTACACCAGTTGCAGAGAAACGCTACCACCTTCGGCTGCCAGGATCCATCTTGACCGCTCTTTTCCCCCTGGCTGCACCTTTCCTCTGTCATAAGGCCTCCATCATCTCAAATATCTGTTGGTTAGTAAATCCCTTAACATCAAGTGCCCCGCAACGACAGGTGGCTGCACAGGCGCCGCACCCTTTACACAGGGCCTCATTAACCTTGGCACATCCCTCCTGCCGATCCACTTCGATCGCCTTATAAGCACACACCAGCTCACACAGCCCACAGGCCGTGCAGCGCTTCTTATCGACCTTGGCTGTCTGCCCTTGGGTCTCAATGACTTTTTTGCTCAAAACCACCGAAGCCCTGGCCGCAGCAGCTTTAGCCTGAGCAATGCTCTCATCTACCGATTTTGGCGCATGGGCCAGACCGCAGACGAAAACGCCATCAGTGGCAAAATCAACCGGCCGAAGCTTCATGTGCGCCTCAAGGAAGAACCCATCCTCATTCACCGGAACTTTTAGCATCTGGGCCAGGTCCCGATTACTAGCAGGAGCTAAAATGGCCGGTGCCAGAGCCAAAATATCGGCTGACAAAATTAGCTGCCGCCCAAGGATTGGCTCCTTTATCTGAATCTTTATCTCCCCTGCTCCGTTGGATGACACTACAGGCTTTTTATCCAAATCGTAGCGGAGGAAGATTACGCCCTTATCCCGCGCTTTTCGGTAATACTCCTCTCTTAGGCCATAGGTGCGGATATCCCGATACAGGATATAAATATTGACCTTCGGGTTGATCTCCAAAAGGCGCAAGGCATTCTTAATGCTCTGACTGCAACAGACGCGACTGCAATACATCCTGCCCTCTTCCCTTGAGCCGACACACTGAATCATGACCACATTGCGGCTGTTTAAAACCCTCAGATCTCGCCGGGCGATCATAGCCTCAAGATCGCTGGCCAATACCACCTTCTGGCTCTGTCCATATAAATACTCAGAGGGTGAATACTCCACCGCACCAGTAGCCACAACAATCGCCCCATGTTGGCAGGAGAGCTTCCTTCCCCCCGATGACTGAATGGTTGAGGTAAAGTTACCCATAAAGCCGCTTACCTCAGTCAATTCAGAGTTTAAATTGACCCGAATCAGAGGATGTCGCCTGACCTGATCGATCAGGCTCTCAAGATGCTTTTGAAAATCACGCTCTTGGAGAGTAGAGAAAATTTTGTTAGCCACCCCGCCGAGCCGTGATTCTTTTTCCACCAGATGAACATCAAAACCCTGATCAGCCAACGACAAGGCCGCACTCATGCCAGCCACTCCACCGCCGACCACCAGGGCCGCCGAGTTAACCGGCAAAGACATCCGCTTCAGCGGCTCGATCAAAGCCGCCTTATAAACCGCCATTCGAACCAGGTCCTTAGCCTTCTCCGTAGCCTTCTCCCGCTCAAACATATGCACCCAAGAGCACTGATCCCGGATATTGGCCATCTCAAAGAGATATGGATTTAGCCCTGCCTCTCTGATGGTGGCCTGAAAGAGCGGCTCATGGGTTCTAGGCGAGCAGGAGGCCACAATCACCCGGTTCAGCCGGTATTCCTTGATAATCTCAACCATCTTCTGCTGGGTATCTTCCGAGCAGGTATAGAGATTATCAGCCACATAGACGACAAAGGGAAGGGTAGCCGCATACTCTCTAACCTTCGGGACATCAACAAACCCGCCGATATTGATTCCGCAGTGGCAGACAAAGACCCCAATCCGAGGAGGCTCACCGCTAACATCCCGCTCCGGCGGATAAGTCTTTTCCACAACCAGGGTATTTCGGACCGAAGCCAGAAGAGCCGAAGCCTCGCCTGCTGCTCCGCTGGCCTGCATGACCGTCTCGGGGATATCCTTCGGGCTAACAAAGGCTCCGCAGGTGAAAACCCCAGGCCGTGAGGTCCGCAAAGGAGAAAGACTCTCGGTCCGGCAAAATCCGTAGCGGTTAAGATCAATGTTCAGCCGCCTAGCCATCTCCTGGACACTGCTTGGAGGCTCAAACCCTACGGCCAAAATGACCAGGTCAAACTGCTCGGCTACCAGCAGGCCGTCCTCCCGGATATACTTCAGGATCAGGTCCTGGGTTTCCGGCACCTGCTCAACCTTTGACACCAGCGATTTAATGAATCTCACCCCGTACTCTTTTTCTGCCCGATTGACATACTTGTCAAAATCCTTTCCATAGGCCCTCATATCATTATAGAAGATAGTGGGCTCGATGCTGCGCACATGCTCTTTGGCAATAACTGCCTCCTTGATGGAGTACATACAGCAGACCGAAGAGCAATAATCATTATGGCAAGAGGTATCCCGCGAGCCAACACACTGAATGAAGGCGATGCGCTTTGGCTCACAGTGGTCAGAAGGCCGGACAATATGCCCCTTATAGGGACCAGAGGCACTCAGGATGCGCTCAAACTCGATGCTGGTTACTACATTCGGATAGCGACCATAGCCAAAGTTGTTCTTCAGCCTGGCGTCAAATTCCTCATAGCCCGGAGCCAGGATAACCGCGCCGACCTCAAGCTCTATGAGCTCATCCCTCAACTCATGATTGACCGCCCCAGCCTTGCAGGTAGCTACACATTCCATACACTCTGAGCAGATGCCGCAATTCAGACATCGCTTAGCCTCCTCAACAGCCATCTCCTCGCTCAGCCCAAGCTCAACCTCTCTAAAATTCCCCCGGCGCTCCTCAAGACCGAGACTTGGCATATGGACCCTCAGCCTCGGCTCGACATCCCACCGATCAAGGTCAGGCTCTGCCTGCTCGAAAACCTCCTTCTCTCTTCCTGCCCGAAGGTCCTCTCCCCTGAGGAAGCGGTCAATTGAGATAGCTGCCTGGCGACCTTCGGCCATAGCCTCAACCGCAATCCCAGGCCCAGTTACAACCTCACCAGCAGCAAAGATGCCCTCTATATTGGTGGCTTTGGTGAGCGGGTCAACCTCAAGGCCACCATACTTGGCCACTTTCAACCCTGATCCCTCAGGCAGAAAAGACAGGTCCGGAGACTGGCTCAAAGCCGGGATGACCATATCCACAGGCATGACAAACTCAGACCCAGCAATCGGCACCGGCCTCCTTCGGCCCTGGCTGTCTGGCTCGCCAAGTTCCATACGAATGCATTTTAAGCCGCAAACTCGACCATCTTGACCAATAATCTCAACCGGCGCAGTCAGATAAACCAGCTTGATTCCTTCCAACTCAGCCGCCTCGATCTCATCCGGCAGGGCTGGCATCTCACTCCTTGTTCTCCGATAGACAATGGTGACCTCGGAGGCACCAAGCCGCCAGGCGACTCTAGCGGCATCAATGGCCGTATTTCCCCCACCAATGACCGCAACCCGCTGGCCGCCAATTTCAACTTTCTGCCCCAGGTTTACCCGGCGCAAAAAGTCGGTGCAGTGAATAACGCCGGCAAACTCATCCTCGCCAGCCACACCCAGCTTCAGGCTCTTGTGGGCTCCAGTAGCCAGGAGAATGGCCTGATATCCTTGGGCCTTCAGATCATCGAGGGTAAGATTAGGCCCAAGAGGGGAATTTAGCCTGATGTCCACGCCAAGAGATTTGATCGCCTCAATCTGGGACTGCAAAATATCACGAGGCAGACGGTATTCTGGAATCCCTACAGCCAACATGCCGCCAGCTACCGGAAGGGCCTCAAAGATGGTAACCGGATACCCTTTCAGGGCAAGATCATGGGCCGCAACCAGGCCAGCAGGTCCTGCGCCGATAATGGCTACTTTCTCAAGTCGCCTCGATGAAGAGGACTCGGCAGAAGCCGAGGGTGGTGATGAGAGCGGCGGCAGATTATGGGCGGCAGCATAATCAGCCACAAAGCGCTTTAAGGCGGCAATGGACAGGGGCTGATCGATCTGGCCGCGCTTGCAGGCCTCCTCACAAGGGTGGGCGCACACTCGGCCACAGATGGCGGGCAGGGGATTGTCCCTGATGATGAGCTGATAGGCCTGAGCAAATTTTTTATCTTTAATTAACGCAATGTAGCCTTGAGCATTCTGCCCCAGCGGGCAGGTGAGCTTGCAGGGAGATTTGCCACGCTTGTCAATAGAATAGCGGTTCGGAATAGCTTGAGCAAAAGGCTTGTAGATCGCCTTTCGACAAGTCAACCCCTGCTCAAATTCATTAGGCACCTCAACCGGGCACTGCTTTTCACAGTCGCCGCAGCCAGTGCATTTGCTCTCATCAACATAGCGGGAGTGCTTCAGCACCCTGACCCGGAAATTCCCCGCCTCCCCTTCAAGCTGCTGGACCTCAGCATTGGTGATGATACTGATATTCTGATGCCTTCCGGTATCCACCAGCTTGGGGGCCAGGATACACATCGAGCAGTCATTGGTTGGAAAGGTCTTGTCTAGCTGAGCCATGACCCCGCCAATGCTCAATCCCCGCTCGACGAGGTAAACCTTATATCCAGAATCCGCTAGATCAAGAGCTGACTGGACCCCAGCCACACCTCCCCCAACCACCATGACCGCTCCGATCTTTTTTTGATCAACCTTAAGCCCCATGATCCTGTTACTCCTCTTGTAGTTTCTCAATAGCCATCTTTAATAAATTCATCCGGTTGATTGGGCGGTCTTCTTTCTTCTGAGAAAAAATAGCCCGCACCATCTGATGCCGCATCTTTTGCGACAGGCGGTCAATTTCATCAATATGCTTGACAAAGGAGGGGTGAACATACTTTTCCCGCACCGCCATGTCACGCAAAACACCCATAATGTCAGTAAACTTTACATTCTGCGGACATCGCGCATAACAGGTATAGCAGAGCGAACACAGCCAGATCAGATTGGAAGATAAAACCTCCTCCTTCATACCCAATAAGATCATCCTGATCAACTTGCGGGGGTTGTACTCATTGTCAACCTCAGTCGCCGGACAGCCAGCCGTGCAGATGCCGCAGGAGAAGCATAACTTGAGATTCTCTCCCCCGGGTTGCTCAGAGACCTCATACTTGAATTTCGGATCCAATTCTAAGATATTGACTGGAGCTTTTCCCTCGATGGTGGCACTTTCTTTTTCTTCTGACACCGGTATTACCTACCCTCCTTTATGAAAATGGCCAAGGATTATAATTATGCCTATTAGACACCTAAAAGCCTTCACCTTTTTGAATATCAACCAGGCTAGCAATTTGTTAGTTATTTTTTTAGAGTATAATTAATTTTATTTCCTGAATATTATCAAAATCTCTATAATTAATTGTTGCTATTTGATCAATTTTATTCCATAATCCAATACTGATTATTTCAAAATCATGAATTTTTAATCCTGTAGATTTATATTTTCGCAGCAATTCTCTGAAAATAGCAAACGAACCCTCTGTAGGATATAAGACTGTTAGAACGTTAATAAAATCTCCTACGGCTGCTAGCGCCTCCTCAATGGGTAAGAAAGTAACACTAGATCTTGTAACTACAGTTAAAAATTCTGATAAGTTTTTAGAAGTTGTAAATAAGTTATGATTAGAATTTAATAATAACTCTCGAGAGCGATAATAAAACTTTGAATCCTCATCAATTGCATAAACTAAAATATTTGTATCAACAAGTATATTATTTGTATGCTTTTTCATGAATATTTATATTATCGAATTGCCCTTTTAATTTAAAGGAACGAATTTTGGCTTTTCCCTGATCATCCCTTTTTATTGTTTTGATAAACTGGTAAATCTGATCCAACAAGTCTTCTGGAAGCCCCTCAATCTCTTTCTTAAGCTGATCTTTGGTAATCATGATTGATTTTCCTCCTATGGTATTGTATTCTCAATCTCAATGGCTTCCCCACCTCCATGAAAAATTACTATACTATAGCACCCTTGAGCTCGGCCAAATCAGAGCCAATATCTGTATACCGCCTTCTCCCTTACCTATCCGCGCTGGGTATGCGGTAACAAAGCGCAGGCTGTCTTCTAATCCCAGGCCAAAAGAGCTTTTGCCTGCTGAGCATGAAAGCCTACATCCCACCACTTCCTACTAACAAGCATGTCCTGGTCAGCTTTTTGCAAAAACCTTTCGGCAAGTTTAAGACTTCTCATAACCCGCTCTCGCCCTTTTAGTCTTTGCTTTATTGATAACCGTCCCTTTAACTTGAAGCCCATTCAGCAAAACCAGCCTCACTGACCACCAGAATATCTGCTTGAGAATGCGCATTAGCTGGATAGCGTCCGTGGAGTCGAAACATCTCCTTTCGGCGGCTTTTGCCCGATTTCTCAACAACAAGAAAATCTAACTCAGACTGCTCACCAGCCTCACCACAAAACCCTAAAAGCCTTACCCCCCTCACTCTGCGGCTACCTCTGGCCGCGGCCAAAGCCCAGCCTCCCTGACAACCGTCGGCACGATCTCTTCCCACTCAACAGCCATAATGTGCACCCCGCGAATGCCGGGAATTTCCCGCACAGCCTGAATCAGCTCAACACAAATCTTTACCCCTTCGGCCTTGGCGTCCTTTGCCCCTTCCATCCTGCGGATAAGCTCATCCGGGATGCTCATTCCAGCCACATTATTTTTCATGTACTGAAGCACCTTAGGGGATTTGATCGGCATGATCCCAGCCAGGATAAAGACCTTCTCATGCAGCCCCTGATCAACCACCATCTCCATCCAGCGCTTGAATTTAGGCAGATCAAAGATGCACTGAGTCTGAACAAAGTCAGCCCCAGCTTTAATCTTTTTAGCTAGCCGAACCACACGAAATTCAAACGGATCAGCGAAGGGATTGGCAGCTACGCCCAAAAACATCCGAGGCTCCAGGAGGTCGGATTTTTTCGTGTTACGAATTTCCTCACCGCACTGAAACACCTTCTCATCCCGCATCCTTTTAGCCATCTGCACCAGTTGAATAGAGTCCAGGTCATAGACATTCTTGGCCTGGGGATGGTTGCCAAAGCTCTGATGATCCCCACTCAGACACAGGAGGTTTCGCAAGCCAAGCACATAGGCCCCCAGAATATCAGACTGCATGGCCAGCCGGTTGCGATCCCGGCAGGTCATCTGAATAATCGGCTCAAGGCCCTCATCCAGGGCGATTTTCCCAGCAGCAATACTAGATACCCGGACAATGGCCGTCTGGTTGTCGGTGATATTGACCGCATCCGCAAAGCCGCGCAAAATTCCCGCCTTATGCTTGATCAATTGAATATCTGCACTCTTTGGTGGCCCAAGCTCTGCAGTAGCCACAAATTCCCCTTGGATCAAAAGCTTTTCCAGTCGGCTCCCTGCCTTCATAGACACATATCCTCCCTGATCACCTTTCGCGGCCCTCCATTCCGACTCCTTGACCAGTCTTTGGCAGGCATAATCTCTTCGAGGCATCCGAGTCGGCCAAGGCTCTTTAAGCGCTCATAAATCAAATGCCAGCCACAGTCAATCTCTTTATTGATTTCACACTTGCCATTTTGCGATCCCCCGCAGGGGCCGTTCAGCAGGCTTTTTGAGCAGCGAGAAATAGGACAGATGCCACCGGTCTTATCCAGAATGCACTGGCCACAGGCTTGACAGCGCTCAACCCACACCCCCTGTCGCTCCGGCAGCCCCAGCAGCTTGGTATTCAGGGCCGGCACAACCGCAAGGTTGGGAAACTGCTCGGCTATGGTCTGAACACCGATTCCGCATCCCATCGAAATCAGAAGATCATGCCCTCTGACTGTGCTTTGGAGCGAGTCCACAAACTCTTTCTCACACTGGCGCTCAATGCTGATCTCATCTACCTGCACTTTTTTGCCCCTGGCCCTGGCTGCAAGCCGCAGACTGCAAGCTAAAATAGCCACCTCCTTGGCTCCGCCAGCCAAACAAACCGTAACGCAGGTATCACAGCCAATGACCAAAATATTCTGATACCCTTCAGTCATGGGGATAATTTCAGCTATATCTTTCTGTTCTGCAACAATCATGGTTTCACCTTTATCGGACTTGGCCCCAGGCTCTTGATGCTTTCATTGCCCTGTCGAACCAGATCCAAAAATTGAGTCCATTCCAGCTCGGACAGATAAAAAAATCGCAGCCGCTCTTTTTCAATGCCGATCTTCTCCAGCAAAGCGGCCGTATGCTCGATCCTCTTCCCTGCCCGCACATTCCCTAGCAGAAACCGGCAGCTATCCGGATGGCAGGCAAAGACAAAAACTCCATCAGCCCCCTCTTCAAAAGCCTTCAAGATATGGATGACTTCGAGTTTTCCCGAACAGGGAAGCCGGCAGATGCTGATATTGGAGGGATACCCTTCCTGCCTCGCCCCTGCGGTATCTGCTGCCCGATAGGCAGAATTTTCACAACAAAAAGCCACAATGGCTGGTGTAAAGTCCATGTGATTCTACCCCTTACAAGGTTAGTTCAGAGAAAATCTGATCATCTGAATACTGCACCATCTCAATCGCCTTGGCCGGACACTCCCCGGCACAGATTCCGCACCCCTGACAGGCCTGTGGGATAACCCTGGCTCCCCATTTCTGCCCAGCTTTAACCTCTCCGAATTCAATCGCCCGGTGCGGACAGGTACGAATGCAGGTCAAACACAAAGCGCACTTATCAGTGTTGATGACTACCTTTTGCTCCACGGCAAGGTTTGGTCGGGATAGGAGGGAGAAGACAGCCATAGCCACTGACCTAATATCATTAAGCATCTCGCCCCCATCCTCCACCCCGTGACAGGAGCCAACCACAAATACTCCTCTCCGGTTTGAGAGATTAGGCTTAAGGTGAATATTCCCCTGGTAAAAAGAGCTAATGCCAGCCAGATCAACCCTGAGAATGCTCTGTAGGGTTTCGGTCCCAAGGCTTGGGAGAACCTCATCCTCAAGAGCTAAAAGATCAGCCTGAATCAGGATGGGATAGCCACCATCATCTTCCCCACTTGCGCTTTCCCTAATACAGTCGGCTAGAGCTGAATCATATACTCTAACCTTGATAACTCCCTTCTCAAGGCTCACCTGAGGAGGCCTACTTTCCGGTGTGCGGAAAAACAAAACCCCGGATTGCCGAGCCAACCGATAAAGATCCTCAAGACCAGTGCCGCAGACAATGATATCTGAGGCCACAATCGCCACCTCAGCCTTAAAGCGCCGCCTCAAGAGGATGGCTTGATTTAAAGCCATAATGCTCGCCCGTTTGACAAAAGGGGCGACCAATGATTTTTCTCCCTGCGGCCCATCACCACCTAGGATAAAGCAAACGTGCTTGGCCCGGCGCTCGGCAGTAATCATCATCCGCTCAAGTCTCTCTGGCTCGGCCTCGATCATCTTCTGAAGCCGCCCAAGGCTGACTATCCGGCTATAAGAGCCTAATTTAGCCAAATTCGCCCCATCCTCAAGCCGAGAGCCAGAAGCCACCACAATGCTTCCAACCTCAACGAGCCGCTCCCTGCCCTGAGTGTCTAGCACAACCCGAAAAGCCCCGACGCCGCCAGCCACTTCCCTGACCTCAGTGGAGGTTAAAAGCTCGATCTTTTTATGGCTAAGCTCTTTCACAAGAGCAGAAAAATCATGCCTCTGGCCACCTGTGTCCTGGCCACTACTGCTGCCGCCATTACCTAGAATAGTGCAGGGAGTTGGCAAAAAAGCCTCTCTCTCTCCTTCCGGCCGAGGTTGGCTGTCAATCAGAAGCGGCTGAATCCCAAGCCGGTGAAGCTCCAGGGCTATCCGAACGCCGCTTTCTCCTGCGCCGATAATCAGGGCCGAAGAGCTCATCCTGGCCTGCACCATATCGACTGGTTTGGCCAAGGCCACCCGGTGGATAGCTGCCTTGAGCATCCGCTCGGCCTTGGGCAGACACTCTTTTTTGTCCCGACACACCCAGACACACCCCTCGCGGAGATTGGCTATGGTCATCAGGGAGCGATTGAGTCCTGCTTCCTCAATTGCCTGCCTGAATTTTAGCTCGTGCTGATGCGGCGAGCAGCCAGCAATAACCACACGCTCACAGCCTGAGCGGGCGATTTTGATCTTAAGCCACTCAAGGCCACTCTTGGTACAAAGAAAGCCGCACTCATCAACCGAGCTAACACCAGGCTCCTTAGCCGCAGAGGCCAATAAAGCCCTGGTATCAAAATAATCATTCATCATATGGCCGCAGGTGCACAAAAATACCCCGATCTTGGGCGAACTATCCATGTCTTACCTCCTCCCGCCTCCTCATCAAGGCCAGGGCCCGCATCGCCGCCTCCTGACCATGCAAGATCGATTCAACCAAGCTCTTTGGCCCTTGGCAGGTACCGGCCAAGAAAATCCCCGGCCGAGCGGTGATGGTAGAATCTGTAAGATCAAGCGGAGCAAAGAATCCATCCAAGCCAAGCTTTAAGCCAAGGGTTTGAGCCAGAGACTGATTTTCCTCACTAGGGGCAACTCCTACCGATAAAACTACAAGATCAAAATCAGCCCTCTCCATGCGCCCCTGATCGATATTCTCATACCGCATCGATACCCTGTCTCCTCCCTCCGCTGCTGGCCCAATTTCCACTGGAAGCCCTTTCACCAGGCGGATTTTCCCGCTCATCCGCTCAAGCAGGCCGAGAAACTCTCTCTCTGTCCGCTGAAGGTCGATAAAGAAAATGGTTATTTCAGCCTCAGGTATCTGGAATTTCAGCTTAGCGGCCGCTCGAACAGCATATTTGCAGCATACCCGAGAGCAGTAATCCTGTCCGATGTGCGGATCGCGCGATCCGACACACTGAACGAAGGCAATGCGTGGGACATCCCCTGCGGCCCGCGGAACTAGGCTCTTAGCCTCGCCTGCAAGCAGCCGCTGCTCAAGGTCCAGCCCTGAAATAACCTGCCGAAGCCGGCCATAGCCAAAATGCCCCTTTCGCCTGGCATCATAGGCCGAAAAACCACTGGCCACAATCACTACCGAAGCCCGCAGGGTTATCAACTCCTCCTGCTGATCGAAGGAGATAGCCCCAGCCGGACAGATCGTGCGGCAAAGATCGCAATCTCCTCTCTCCTCCTGAAAGAGGAGACACTCGCTCTGGTTAATGACATATCCACTCGGAATAGGGGAAAGATAAGCTCGACTTATGGCCCTATCCGGCTTTGGGCATCTTTGATAGCATAGGGAGCAGGCAGTGCATTTTTCAACATCGATAAATTGCGGCTTTCGCCTAACCGTAACCACAAAGCCAGATCCGCTCTCTTGCACATCGACCACTTCGGCCTGAGTCAGCAGATGAATATTGGGGCAAGAGGCAGCTTTTATGATCTTGTCCCGAGCCAGGCAGACACCACAACTGTTGCACTGATCAGTGGCCTTACAGCCGAAGCGAAGAGCATGTCCACCAATACTTGGTTTTTTTTCAATGACATACACCTGGCAGCCGCTATCAGCCAGGGAAAGGGCAGAGCTGACCCCGGCAATCCCGCCGCCGATAACAATGGCTTGATCCTGATCGTTCAAGGTCTGAAACCTCCTTCGACGAATACTATCCTTGCGAATACTACTTGCGAATACTATATAAGGTAACTTCTCATCTCTTGCGCTGTAATCTCTTCTTTTCCTAATGGCTTAAGAGCCTCTTCTTCCCCCTATCCGGCCAAATTGATCTTGCCACGTTATATACAAATTGATCTTGCCGGTTATAGAGTTTTTGGGGATGGCCACTTAAATCCCTGCCTCATCCAGGACAGCCGGTATGTGCTCCTCAAGCCCAATAGCCATGATATGCACCCCGTCGCATCTTTCCCGAAGGTGGCGAATCTGCTGACCAGCCATCCTAATGCCTGCCTCAAGGGGATTGGCCGAGGGTTCAAGCTCTTTTACTACCCGCTCTGGCACCACAACCCCTGGCACATGCTCATTGACGTAGCGAGCCGCGGCCGCGGATCGCACCAGCAAAACCCCAGCCAGAATTTTCGCTCCAAGCTCCCTGGCATACCCCATGAACTGGTCGAACCTCTCAAGATCATACACCGCCTGGGTCTGAAAAAACCTGGCTCCGGCAGCCACCTTTTGGAAAAACCGCCAAATTTGAGGCTCCAGCGGATTGGCCTCTGGATTGACCACCGCACCGGCAAAAAGATTCGTGCCACCTGCCAGGGTGGCGCCATTGACCAGCGGCTTTCCTCCGCTTGAGCGGCTGGAGAGATCTCGCCCCTGATTGAGCCGAGTAATAACCTGCAAAAGCTGAGTAGAATCAAGATCATAAACTGCCTTGGCCTCGGGATGATCACCCGCGGTAGGATGATCACCAGTCAAAACCAAAACATTGCGAATACCCAAAACCGCGGCACTCAAAAGATCAGACTCCAGAGCAAGACGGTTTCGATCCCGACAGGTTATCTGATAAATAGGATCAAATCCCCGCTCCTTAAGCAGATGGCAGGCAGCTAAAGACCCTAGCCTCATGACCGCACTTTGATTGTCGGTTACATTAATCCCATGCACCCTCCCCTTGAGCCTTTCGGCGCAAGCCAGCATCCTAGAAACATCGGTGCCCTTCGGAGGAGCAAGCTCGACAGTGATCACAAACTGATTCTGCTCCAAAGCCTGCTGAAAACCCAATCCTACCATCCTCTACTCAAATCCTACCATCATCTGTCCGAAGCTAGATCTAAAAGCACAATCTTATTAGGTGTTTGTTATGAGAAAGATCTGTCCCGCCCCAGCACTATTTCTCAACCCCCGGCCTGTCAACCACCAGCCTGCGGGGTCTGAGACCTTGGGAATGATCCCGCGGGCCGCGAATGGTCAAGGCCGCAGCCTCCGCCCCGCCAGTAGCTTTCAGACGCTCATATATCAAAACCCAGGCACAATCCCGCTGCCGGTCAAGCTCGCATCTGCCATCCTTCATCCCACCGCAAGGGCCATTCAGCAGCCCCTTGGAGCAAGCGGTTAAGGGACAGATGCCGCCGGTTTTATTCAGGATACAGTCACCTCCACACAGCGAGCAGCGCTCCTCAAATTGACCAAACCGCTCAATGTTACCCAGAAACAAGCTGTCAAGAGCAGCGACGACCGGGGCCGTAGTTAACAGTTTTCCAACGGCCTGAACACCTCCACCGCAGGCCATAACCAAAATGGCCTCGCTCGCAGACAGCTCAGCCCGATGAGCCCGCAGCTCTTTTTTACTCCTCAGCACATGACAGACCGCCTCAAGTACGGCCAATCCAGTAATCTCTTTGCCCTCCTCTTGCACCAGTCGATCCCTCATCCTGATCACCTGCTCTTGTCCTCCACTCTGGCAGAGCGTGGCGCACAGACCGCAGCCGATCAGAAATATCTTCTCCTTTCCCTGAAGGGCGCTTTGAATCTCAGCAAAGGGTTTTGGCCGGGTGATAATCATACTCAGCTATACTCTTCCTGAATGTAGCGGCGATAAGCATCCTCTTCGAGCAGCTCATCCAGCTCCTTGGGATTATCCAGGATCACCTTGATAATCCAGCCCCTTCCATAAGGGTCCTCATTAATGAGCTCCGGCTCATCTGAGAGCGCGGTATTTACCTCAATAATGGTCCCACTGACCGGAGAAATCAGGTCCGAGACCGCCTTGGCAGATTCGATCTGACCAAAGGAATTCGATTGCTTTACCTTCTGGTGAACGCTGGAGGTCTCAACCAGCAAAACATCTCCTAACTCTTCCTGAGCATGGTCAGAGATCCCGATCGTGCCTCTGTTTCCCTCAACCCTGACCCACAGATGCTCTTTATTGAAGTATAATTTACCGGCCATGGCGATTTATTCCTCCTTAAGAAAACACCTGCCATCTTAAGAAACTGGCCATACTCATCATGAAAATAATTCCGCCGATTTGACAGTATTGGCCATAAGCATGGTAATGGTCATCGGACCTACTCCACCGGGCACAGGGGTAATGGCCGCTACCTTGTCTTTCATCCCTTCAAAGTCAACATCCCCAACCAGGCTACCGTCAGGAAGTCGGTTTACGCCAACATCTATGACCACCGCTCCCTCCTTGACCATATCAGCAGTAATCATCTTGGGCTTGCCAATGGCCGCAATAAGAATATCAGCTCTTCTGGTCTCATCAGCCAGGGACCTGGTTCTCGAATGGCAGATGGTTACCGTGGCATGCTCCTGAAGGAGCATGACCGCCACCGGTTTGCCAACAATATTGCTCCGGCCAACCACTACCGCATTTTTCCCCTTAGGGTCAATCTGACTGGAGTGCAAAAGCTCCATTACTCCGGCTGGAGTGCAGGGCTGAAAAAGGGCTTTTCCCAGCATGAGATTTCCGACATTGATCGGATGAAAGCCGTCCACATCCTTGGTAGGAATTATTGACTCAATGATTAGCTCTTCGTTGAAGTGATCGGGCAGCGGCAGTTGAACCAGAATACCGTGGATTTTTTCATCCTGATTCAACCGCTTGATCAACTCTAGGACCTCATCCTGCGGGGTTTGAGCCGATAGGGCATACTTTTCAGAATAGATACCAAGACTTTCGCAAGCCTTTTCCTTCATCCGAACATAAACCTTTGAGGCGGGATTATCTCCAACCAAAATTACGGCCAGACCGGGCACCTTCCCCCTAGCCTTAAGAGTTGCAATCCTACCTTTCAGTTTCTCCCTCAATTCATTGCCGATTTTTGTCCCATCAATAATCATGCCACCCATTTTTTCTCTCTCCTTAGTGTTTGTATCTTCTTCAGGGCTTGATATCTTCTTCACCGATAATTAAATATTTTTGAAACTTTAATGATTTATTATCTCTTCTGAATAAGCTCCAACATCTCAGCCCTTGTTTTGGGATTGTCCCGGAAAGCCCCACGCACAGCAGAGGTAACTATCTTGGCATGAGGTTTTTTTACCCCCCTCATGGACATACACAAATGCTCAGCCTGGATAACGACCATAGCGCCAATAGGTTTTAAGCCATCCATGATAATATCCACCAATTCCTTGGTCAGCCGCTCCTGGAGCTGTGGCCTCTTGGTCAGGACATCAAGGATCAGGGCCAGTTTGCTGATCCCGACAATCTCTCCCTTTTTGGGCAGGTAAGCAATGTGAGCCTCTCCGAAAAAGGGAAGAAGATGATGCTCACAGATCGAATAAAAGGGAAGCTCTTTGATCAATACCATCTCGTCATATTCCTCTCCCTTGATCGGAGTCATGATTTTTCGCGGATCCTTATCCAGACCAGCAAAAATTTCCCGATACATTTCGGCTATCCGGGTTGGTGTCTGCTGAACCCCCGGCCAGTCAGCTATGCCGATACCCTGAAGAACTAGCCTGATGCCGGCCTCTATTTTTTCCGTATCCATACAGATAACTCCTACTCCTCCTTATGGTCGCCTGGAACTTGGAGCAATGTCATTGAGGGGGAAAAAACCTTATTTTGAGGGGAAAAACCCTTATCGAGTAAGGGTTTTCCCCTCAACACCCCTTTCCTAAAACTTTTAATATAACTACACTTTTGCAGAAATTTCTTAACGCCTTGAAATCAGATGTTCCCCATGTTTAAATTAGGAGGAGGAGATAAGCCGCAGGGTAAGGGTATTGAGGTAAAAGACAATAGT
>JAILZY010000133.1 GCA_023512255.1 bacterium
ACTTTCTTCTCTCTTTATTTTCTCTCCTCCCCTTTATATTTTCAACATTATTTTTTCAACATGGGGAACATCTGGCTGCTCCTAAATCCCTTTGATTATCTCTACTACTTCTGGTACAATTAATTCTAATTTCAGGGCGCTGTTCTTTTCTTTTGGTGATTATTCCAATAAAAACCCATTGTAAAGGAAAAGCGTTTTATTTTTCTACTACTTAAAATTTTACACAAAATATTTTACATTACCAAAAGATAGATTACAGTTTGAACTTACAGCCAACCTTGCAAATTATAATGGATCATGACGATAGCAGGTCATACCGAATCATGACGATAGAATGCAGATCATAACGCTATAAGGCTTCAAATCCTTATTGTGCATCTTGTGCAGGGGAACAGTGATCATATAAACGATGATCATAGTAGGCAGCGAGTAGTCAGAAGAAAAACTTACCAGCGCAGAGGCGAAATGGAAGAGGATGCACCGCAATGAATGAATGGAAGAGGCACTGCAAGGAAGGTATCAACAGCAGGCAATCAGCAGGGAATTAAACAGCCGCGCCTAGGCTAATAGAAACGGAGCTAATAGAAATATTTTCCGATAACCTCGTAATAATAAGTTACGGTTCTATCTCTAGCCTCTCTCTCCATCTGGTCAAGGGCAAGAGAGAGATCTTTGTCTAAGCTATCAATTTTATGAATGCATGTTTCCAGAAATTTGCGTAATATCTCTGACTTTATCGAACTTTCTTGAACCTTAAAAATTTTCTCTTCTTTTTTAATACTCATACCCAACTCTCCCTCGAACCTCTATTTTTCTCTGAAATTACTGTACTCTTATCATCCCCTCCCTTATATTCTGCCGTCTTAATTTGGCAGACAAGTAGTATTGTAACCACACAATCGCAATTCCACCTACTATAAAAGATAGCGGATAGCTCGGTGATTTGTCAAAAATTTTAGCCAAGCAATCTTTCCTCTGCCCTCGACACTTTTGTCATCCATTGCTCATGGCTTGTAATCAAAGAAAACGCATATGAAATCAAGCTAATAGTCCTCTTAAGGAGATTTTTCTAGACAGTTTATTTTCGACGAAATTGTCGAAAAATTTAGCTCATCACTGGATTGATTAAGAGAAGAATGATATATCGCCTTTATTTTTAATGAAATAGGTGGCATGAATCTCAATTTAAAAAATGGCATGGAGATTGCTACTCTATAAAGACAAAGAAAATAAGGGAGGTGATCAGGTTTAACGAAGTTAGCTAATGGGTTATATTTGCCAGCCGAATGGGCAAAGAAGAGAGAGTGGATTAAATGAGCTAGCTACTCGAAGGAGGTGGTGGAAGCGATGAAATAAAAGGGAAAGGAAAGCGATTTAGCCTTCC
The DNA here is from genome assembly GCA_023512255.1 of bacterium. GTDB lineage: Bacteria > SZUA-182 > SZUA-182 > DTGQ01 > DTGQ01 > DTGQ01. The sequence goes on from JAILZY010000133.1 coordinate 1,385, forward strand.
ATTCCCTGAGCAAATTTAGTGGGGACCTATCCTCGAAGGGCATAAAAGAGATTTTGATACAGGAGGCGGGAGGCAAAATCCCGCCTTATTTTTTCTTTTTTGCTTTCCGTGCCTGATGACTGTTTTTTATTCATATCTTGAGCAGAAAAGGGTGAGGATATTATAATATAAGTCAATAAGAAGTTAAAAAGAAGTCAAAAAATAAGCCCAAAAACCAGGTCGCTCTTATATATCAGACACCATAAACCCTATATCAGAACAACCATAATCAGAACAACCATAAACCCTCGAAGGGGCTTAGCTCTTATTAGGATTATGTCTCTCAATGGTAGCTAATAAATAAGAGCGACCAGGTTAATGTGTCTTTTGGACTTGTTGGCCGCCTGGCCAAAGGCCAAATAGTCTAAAGGCAAAATAGTCTTAAGAGTTTTTAAATCAGGCAAGTTTTTTGAGGAGCTTAAATTTTGGGGCTCTATGAGAGCTTTTTGGGGAAAATCAGCTATGGGAGAAGAGCGAGAGACGAATCTTTCGTGGACCTATACCATCGTCAGCATTTTTCTGCTGATCATTGTCGTCAGCTTTCACAGCCTTTGGCAAATACAAAAAGGAAAGCAGATCATATACAAGACCTTGCGTGAGCAGGGAGAAGCCTTAGCGGAAAGCCTTCAGGCCAGTGGAAAGAATGCTATTATCTCCAATAAGCTGGCCCAGGAGATCCTGGTTAATCGTCTTTTGGACAATGCCCGGCTGATTGATATGTTAATTCGGATTTATGGGTATAATAACGTGCTCCTCAATGAGATAGCGACCCAGAACGGTTTATTCCGCGTCCAGGTGATTGATCAGTGTGGCCGACTAGTGCTTGATTCTTTGGCTCCACCTTTTCCTTCGATTCTGAACTGGGTGCCTGATTATCGGCATCGGGCGATCTTCCTGAAGGTGATTGCTCCCATCCTGAGGGGCGAGAAACGATTTATTTTGGAAGGTGTTCATCAGGATCACCCGATCATGGAAAATCTCTTTTGGGTAGCTATGGCCAGAGCGAACAACGAGGGAGCCATTATTGTCCATGTAGATGCCAGGTACATGGAACAATTTCGTCAGGAGATAGGGCTTGGGAAATTGATCAGCGATATTGCCGAGCAGGAGGGGATCAGCTATATTGCCTTTCATGACCAGCAGGGGGCCATCGTTGCTCCACGACACATCTGTTTGCCAGCGCTTCACAGCTTCCCCAGCCAATACACGAATATTCAAAGCGGGTTTCGTCGTTTTCAGTCGGGGAAGGAAGCTTTTGAAATTGTCAAGCCTTTCATTTTTCAAGGGAAAGTGATAGGGGTATTCCGAATAGGCCTTTCTTTGGATAAAATTACCAGAACCATTCAGCAGTCGCAGAAAAATTCACTCTGGTTTAGTCTGCTGATCATTGCCTTGGGCAGCGGTGGGCTAATAACTATTTTTTACCATCAGTATGTCCAGTATAAACGACATAAGATCTTGGCCGAGAGTTTGCAGCGCACCGAGCGTCTGACCTCTATCGGGAAACTGGCGGCTGGCGTAGCTCATGAGATCAGAAACCCACTGAATGCTATTAGCATGGCCATTCAGCGGCTTCAGCAGGAGTATCTGCCGGAAAAAGAGGAAAATCAGCAGGAATTTATCAACTTTACCGAGATTATAAGAAACGAAGTCAAGCGGGTGGATAAGATCATCAGCAATTTTCTCACCTTTGCCCGGGAGCCTAAACTTGAGTTAGAGGAAGTGAACATTTCCTGCCTGATCGACGATCTTATCTTTATTTTGGCCCCTGAGGCGGAAAACCATCAGGTGAAAATCAAGGCCGAATATCAGCAGGGAGAGGCCTTGTTGCGATGTCGCTGTGATCCAAACCAGATTAAGCAGGCCCTGATTAATATCATCCGCAATGCCGAGCAGGCCATGCCCGAGGGTGGAGTAATCACGATCAGGGTCAGTCAGGTCCAGGAGCGGATCTTGATCTGCGTGGCTGACACGGGTGTAGGTATTGCAGACACAAGCAAAATCTTTGAAATTTACTATACGAGTAAAGATGGAGGGGTAGGGCTTGGGCTACCCATTTCTCAAAAGATTATCGAGGAGCACGGCGGAAAGATTGAAGTTGAGTCCTCGGTGGGGAAGGGTTCAGAGTTTCGGATCTGGCTGCCTATTAAACCGTTGATGCCGCATGTGGAGATGAAGCCGCTATGATTAATATTCTGATTGTCGACGATGAAAAGAATCAGCGAGATGTGCTGATGGGTTTTCTAGTGAAAAAGGGCTACCATGCTCTGGCCTGTGGCAGTGGCAAAGAGGCGCTGAGCCTGGTCAGGGGAGAGCGAATAGATATGATCCTAACCGACTATCAAATGCCAGAGATGACCGGCCAGGAGCTTTTGGAGGAGGTTAAACGAATCAACCCTTCGATCCTGGTAATAATTTTTACCGCTTATGGCACTATTGACCGGGCAGTAGCCGCCATGAAAGCCGGAGCTTATGATTATCTTACCAAACCAATTGACCTGAATGAGCTTTTGATCATTATTCAAAAGGGAGTGGAATATCTGCATCTAATTGAGGAAAACCGTGAACTGCGGGAGATGCTCTCCCAGCGCTACTCCTTTGACAATATCATCAGCGTAAGCGACAAAATGGAGGAAATCCTGAACCTAGTCAGCCGGGTGGCCAAGACCGACATTACGGTCCTGATCCGTGGAGAGAGCGGAACGGGCAAAGAGCTCATTGCCCATGCCATTCATTTTAATAGCTCCAGGGCAGAGCGGCCCTTTATTAAGGTTAATTGTGCGGCTTTGCCTGAAAATCTTCTGGAAAGTGAGCTGTTCGGCCATGAAAAGGGATCATTCACTGGTGCCATTCAGCGCCGGATTGGCCGTTTTGAAGAAGCCGACTCAGGATCTATATTCCTAGATGAGATCGGTGATCTCTCCCATCCTCTCCAAGTCAAACTTCTGAGGGTACTTCAGGAGAGGGAGATACAAAGAGTTGGCGCCAACGCCAGTCTTAGGGTAGATGTGCGCGTTATCGCCGCCACGAACAAGGATTTGGAAAAGGGGATGATGGAGGGACATTTTCGTGAGGACCTCTACTACCGGCTCAATGTAGTGCCAATCTTTCTGCCCCCTTTAAGAGAGCGTAGAGAGGATATCCCAAGGCTGATCGAGTTTTTTTTGCAAAGGCATAGCGAAAAATGCAAAAAAAAGGTCAAAGGAGTAACCAAAGAGGTCCTTGACGCGCTGCTCAAGTACCATTATCCGGGCAATGTTAGAGAGCTGGAAAACATTATCGAGCGGGCCACAGTCCTGACCAGGTATGAATATATCACTCTGGCTGATCTTCCTCCTAATATTTACGCCCACCAGTCCCATATGTCCGAAGCAGACCTTTTGCCCACAACCGCCCATTCGCTTGACGATGCGGTCTCTGCGCTCGAAAAAAAATTAATCACCAAGGCACTGGCCCTTCATGATGGGGTTCAGACCAAGGCGGCCGAATCCCTGGGTATAAGTGAGCGGGTTTTACGCTACAAGATGAAAAAGTACGGTCTTAGTCTTAGCCATTAGTCCCAAGATTCACTCCCCACCGTTTGCAGTACAGCCTCAGGCAGCCTTACCCTGCTGTGCCCTAGGAGGAAGATTTGCGCTCATCCTGCTGATCATACCGTACCGTCTCAATGGCTTTCTGCCTGAGAATATCATAATAGATCATGATCTTTCGGACATATCGCACCGGCCTTGTCCCGCGGCAGTAGCCGTATTTGCTTTGTCTATAGTAGCGGGGCTCGGCCAGCAAGGGAAGAGTTTTTTTGAGGGAAGACCATTGCCAGGGGTCAAGGTTAAGCCGCCGGGCAAGCACCTGGGCATCTCGGATATGCTTGGGCCCAACATTATAGGCAGCCAGGCTGATAAGTAGACGATCCGGTTCTGGAGCCTGTTGATAAAGGTCATAGAGATAGCGAAGGTATTTGACTCCGGCCTTGATGTTCTGCTGTGGATCGAGGCGATCCTCAATGCCCATCTCCTTAGCCGTAGCTGAGGTGAGCTGCATAAGCCCTCGGTCATTATTCGGATCTAGGCTCTCAGGATCAAAGTGTGATTCCTGATAGACCATAGCGGCGATCAATCGCCAGTCAAACCCATATCTTTGGGCTATTTCCTTGATGGTGGCTTTATGTTTGGGTAGCCGAGTTTTGAGCCTCTGATGATATTTTTTTATATCCTGGTAATCAAAAACCTCAAGATCTGAGTAATATCGAGCATAGATATCATAGAAAAGGCCATTTGCCCGAATGGTTTCAAAAAAACGGTTGATTTCTTCCACAAGCTCTCTCTCTCCCTTGGCCACGGCCCAGCTTAGAGATTGGGCCTTTTCGATTGGGAATCCGATTCGGATATCTGGATAGTAGCGCCGGCAAAGAAGAGCAATGGTAGAGTCAGCTATAGTGATGTCGATCTTCTTTTGAGCTACCTTACCGATAAGCTCTTCAACCGTAGCCTCATCGTGGACTTCGATGGTGCAGCGTATCCCAGCCTGCCAGAGTCGGTCAAGGCATTCTTCCGATAGGCTCCCCTTGCAGATATGAATGGTTTTCCCGTCTAGGTCATTGATGGTTCGAATAGTATGGTTATTTTTGTGAACAATGATATGGCGCTGAACGGTTAAATAACCATCTGAAAAATCAACTACTTTCTGACGAGAGGGAGAAGGAGTCAGTTTAGCGGCCAAAAAATGGGTCCGGCCAAGGCATCTAACCATTTCCTCCCAATTGCTGACAATCTGCACTCGCAGCTCCACGCCCAGAAATTGAGCAAAGGCCTTAGCCAGCTCATATTCGAAGCCTGAAGGCCTACCCCGGTACTTATAATAACAGTGGTTATTGCTTTGAGTAACTAGGGTTATGACTCCGGTTCTTTTGATCCTGCTCAGAGCACTTTCCTGCTTAGCTTGCTGAGCTGCTGGCGGCACAGGACGACATGAGGTTACAACGAGAAGATAGAGAAAGAGAATTACGCTAATCTCCTTCAGCGGCCCTGGGCAAATTCTTCTCAAGAGTTTGGTTTCGCTCATAAGCATGTGTTCTCTTGGGTGAAGAAAAGTGGTCAGGGCGATGCGGGCAAGCCTTACCCCTGCTTCACCTCAGCTAACCACCGTCCCCTATAACCAGCCGTAAATAAAAAATAATTTATTTAAATTATTTAAAAATAAAAATTCCCAGATGTTCACACCCATCCTCGCTCCCCTCCCTTGATGATTCAGAAGCGAGGATAGTGAGGATGTTTTTATTCATCCTCACCCAGCCTTCCCTATCAAGGCCTTCCCTATCAAGGCTTTTAGGGGCATAGTAGTTATCCTTCATTCCCTAATCAAGGGGGAGGTGCTTCAGAATAGTAATAATATCGGCGATTCTCCGCCGCTCTTTTGACCAGATCCCCTATCAAGGGGTGGAGCATATGGGAGTCTCCAATTTAAGGAGATATTGAAATACCCCAAAATATTGAAATATTCAAAAAGAGTGAGGAAATCTCCGCAAGCCTCCCATAAAGACAGGAAACATCTGGAAAATTCCCTTGACGCTTGGAGAATGAAAGTTCCCTTGACAGTTTAGTCAGGAAATCGGAAGAGACAATAGCTTGCGCTCTCGGCTATTTGAGCTCTCGAGAAATCGCCTGAGGAGGAGTACGTTCACTAAATCGTACGGAGCTATAGATACTCGTCGCTTTCTCTGAGATCTATTTTTATTAGTAGGAGATATTTTTAAATTATTTATTGTGAGTTAATAATATCATAAGAAGGGAGACCGGGTCAAGCTATTTATGCTATCTCTAGGTCCTATTATGCTCTCTTTAGGCCTTTTAGCCGTGTCTTTATCTTTAATTTTTACTTTTATCCAGTAATTTTTACTTCTAAGTGGTTTTTTCGCCAAGTGCGAGAGCAGATCCAATTATCCTTATGCCAGAGCGAATGCTTAATTGCATTTTAAAATCAATCAGTTAACTTTCACAAAATGTGTGAGTTAACATTCTGGAATATAAAGCTTTTCAGGTG
>JAILZY010000134.1 GCA_023512255.1 bacterium
ATCAGACACCATAAACCCTATATCAGAACAACCATAAACCCTCGAAGGGGCTTAGCTCTTATTAAGGTTATGTCTCTCAAATGTTAGCTAATAAATAAGAGCGTCATTTATTCCTTGACTTGGCCCTTATCACCCTTTCCACTTCCGAAGTGAACCTTCAGTATCTTGATCTGCTTTTCGCTCAGAGGCTCGGCATAACCTGAATATCGTTCAATATCGGGCTTATCCTTGCCAAGAGGTACCCATTTCCCCTGTTGTTTATCGAAAAACTGCCAGGTTAAAGTATCCTGAGCCACTGGGACTACTCCTGACCAGAATCTAACTTGACCATTTTCAAAGGTAGCCGCCGGGATCTTTTTCCCCTCTTTGAGCAGCAACATGCCAGCATTTCCGTGACAGTCCTCACAGGCCCGTCCCTTTTTCATGACATTATGCGTAAAAAAGGGAGCATAGCTGACATAAGTTTTTTGGCCGTGAACGATAACCATAGCTACTCCCGCCGTCACTTTTCCCCGATAATTGACTAGCATGAAAAGGTCAGAAGTGGGTATAAAGTTTCCTGCACGGCTTTTCGTTTTCATGAATTCCGAAAAGTGGCAATTATAGCAGGTCAGGGACCAGCGGACGTGGCAGGCATTGCAGTGGAGCTCGGTACTTTTTTTATGTCTCTTGTGTGGTCTGATTTCAGGATCAAATCGGGGACCTTTGGTTTTTGTACCCACATGGCAGCTCTCACAGGATGGGGTAATAGCTCCATTATCGTATAGTGATTGTTTGGCCACGCCATCACCATGAATGTCTGGGTCCTTATGGCAGCTTATACATGACATCTTGGCATGAACATCTTTTTTTTCATCGCCCTGGCTCATCTCAATAACCCGCTTCTCCTTTTCGTGACAGCCAAGACAGGTGTCGTTTTTTCGAGCCTCGTTGGTAGAAAATCCCACTTTGCCTGTCTTATCTTTTATCCCATGACATTGATCACAGCTTCTGGCATGGCATTGGGGGCAACCTGCCTGAGCATAGGAAATCTTGCTCAAGCTCATGAAGCCGTTTTTCCCCTCATACCAGTAGCGCATCCCAGCGCCAGAAAAATGAAGGCTCTTCTGATAGTATGAGGTCAGACACGAATCCTCAGCCCAGATTTTGGCTACAGACATCCCCTGGATCAAGAAAGATAATCCGCAAAGCACTAGGCAGCCTAGCCAGAAAGAAAAAGAAATTTTCCCCTTGATCTGATAGTTGAGCTTATTGTTGAACTTGTCTTCAACCCTACTGCTGATGACCTTATCATTTCTCATCGAGCTACCCCTTTCCCTGGAATGTTAGTATTACAACGAGACATTGTTCCCTATACCAGCCATTTTATCTGTCCCGCGATGGAGAGAATCCACGCGTTATCCTCATAAATTACTACTTCAAGCAGGAAAGATGTTCCGGAAGTCTCGTTGTAGTATTAGGTGAAAAGTGTAAATTGGGCAATTAAGACACATGAGTATACACATGAATATAAGAATATAATATAGATCTGGGATCTGGTCTATCTGGAAAATTTATTTGGATTTCTAAAACGAAAATTTTCGAAACAAACCCCTATCACTCCCGAAACACCACAATAGCCATATCCGGGCACACCTCAGCGCACAGGGCACAGCCGCTACATCGCTCCAGGTTCTGCGCTACGGCAAAGTAATACCCTTGCCGGTTCAGGCTGTCTCCGATGGTGATGACCTTATGTGGGCAGTGGAAGATGCAAAGCTCGCATCCCTTACATCTTTCAGGATCAATTTCAATTCTGCCCACAGCCATCACCTGCTGTTTTTACTTTCACCACGCCCCTATTCTTATCTTTAACCATAACCTTACTCTCTCTAACCTTCCTATCTCTCACCATAGCCTTACTTTCCCCCTAAAAAACCACTCACTTTAACCCTTTGCCTTTGCTTTTATTACCCTATTTCTTGATTTCTTGGTAAGCCCCCGTTGAGGCCCGCCCCTGTGGACAAAAATTATGAAGTCGGCAGCAAACAGTCGGCAGTCGGTGTTGGGGCCCGCCCCTGTGGACAAAAAACTAAATGGTCTGTTCGCTAAGTATATAATCACTAACCAAAGGCCAATCTTAAGGTTTTAGCCTCGAGAGGTTATCGTTAATGTATATTTACTTAGCGAAAGAACCACTAAATCCTATAAGCTTTTAAGCCCAAGGTTGTCTTCTCGGTATCTGGAAGATAAATCGAGAGCCTTGCTGCAGCTCACTCTCAACCCAGATTTTCCCCTGGTGGATGTCAATGAATTTTTTGGCGATAGCGAGTCCAAGACCAGTTCCCCCAGTCTTTCGGGAAGCAGCCGGATCAAGCTGCCTGAAACTTTCAAAAATAACTTCCTGATCCTGCTTAGGGATGCCGATTCCCTGGTCGGATACGGTAACCTGAACAAAATCATTACCCTTGTCCTCAAGCTGAATCAAGATCTGGGAATCGGGCTTTTCGGTAAATTTTATTGCATTACTCACTAGATTCAAAATTACTTGTTTGATCTTCTCGCGATCTGCTTCGACCAAAACTGGCAAGTTCGGGGAAGTGAAAGCCAATTGAAGCTTTTTCTCCCTAGCCATAGGTGCAGTAATCAAGGAAACCTCTTCGACAACCTCTTTCAGGTCAAACTGCTCAAGAGCAAGATCAACTTTGCCCGCCTCAATTTTTGAAAACTCAAGGAGCTTATTAATCAGATCGAGAAGAATATAGCCATTGCGGCTTATTCTGGTCAATCCATCGACGATTTCCGACATTCGCTCCTGCGGGCTCAGGTTTAGAAGGTAGGTGCTGTAGCCGATGATCGAGGTCAGGGGAGTCTTCAATTCGTGGCTAATCATGGCCAAAAATTCCGACTTAAGTTGATCGAGCTCGGTGAGCCGCTCATTCTTCTGCCGCTCTCTGGCTAATTCCTTGGCTCTCTTTTCTACTTTACTCTCTAGCTCCCGATTGAATTGCTCTAGCTGATATTTGGCGGCCATAAGATGCCGATTGCTTTCTTGTAAGACCTCTAGCAGTCGGCGGTTTTCTCTCGAAAGTCTCTGCTGCTCAAAAGCGTTTCTAATAATTGCCCTCACTTCCTCGACCTGATAAGGCTTGGTTATATAAGCATAAGCTCCCTGATTTAACGCCTTGATTGCAGTTTCCATAGATGCATGCCCAGTCAGCATGATCGAACATACTTCAAGGTGGGAATTCCTAATAGTTTTTAAAACATCGAGGCCACTCATATCAGGGAGCTGGAGATCAATAATCGCTACTTGGATAGCCTGGCGGGATAGCTCCCGCAAAGCCTCCCCACCCGTGTGGACAACCACCAATTCATATCCGTCATCAGCCAGAGCATCCTTGAATGTTTCACAGAAGAAAACCTCATCATCAATTAGAAGGATTCTTGATAACCCAAAATCAGACATTGGGGATGTCCATACAAGATGAATCGGCTGCGGGAAGATCAATGGTGAAGATAGTGTATTCACTGACGCGACTTTCAACATCAATGGTTCCCTGATGATCCTGAATGATCCCGTAGCTGACGCTCAAACCCAGGCCGGTACCTTGACCAACGGGCTTAGTGGTAAAAAACGGATCAAACAATTTATTGAAATATTTTTGCGGGATGCCTATGCCATTGTCATAGACCTTGATGCGGATATAAGGCTTCCCCCCATGCTCCACCTTATTGATGCTGAGCCGAAGAATTTTGGAATTGTTGTTGGTCAGACCCGGGGATTTCTTGTTCAAGGCATATTGAGCATTATTGATCAGATTCAAAAAAACCTGTTGCAGTCGACCACTGTTGGCAGCGATTTTCGGCAGGTCAGGCTCAAATTCCCTGATTACCTGTATGCCATCGAGTTGAAGCTGATGTTCGGTCAGAGCCAGAGTGGTCTCAAGGATCTCGGTAACATCTTCAAGGTGGTATTCCTGCCGATTTTGCCGGGAAAAGGTTAGAATATCGCTAGCAATTTTCCCGATCCTGGTTCCCTCCTGCAATATCCTGTCAGCATAATCAGCAAGCTCACTATCTTTATCCTTGAGTTCGCTTTGTATAAGACTAGCAAACAGGAGCATACCATTTAAGGGATTTTTGATTTCGTGGGTAAAATTGGCTAGCAACTCTCCCATTGAGGCTAGCTTCGAGGCTTGGATTAGCTGCTCTTGCAGTTGTTTTTGCTCGGTAATATCCCGGAAATTTTGCACCGCTCCGGTAATTCGCCCCTTCTTATCCCGTAGAATAGCCGCACTGACTCGAATCGGGATCGTCTGATGGTTTCTGTTTTGAATATAGACCTCCATATGAGAGACCGTCTCTTTATTTTTCAAAGCCTCCATTAACTGTTTGGTATATTCCGAATTTTGGCTCTTGAAGATCTCAGAGTGATGCTTGCCGATAACCTCATCGGCCCGGTAGCCAGTAATCTTTTCAGCCTGACGGTTGAAGGAGGTAATACACCAGTGCTCATCCACCGTGCACAAACCATCAGCCAGGCTCTCGATAATAGCCTCAGTGCGCTCTTTCTGCTCATTCAACTCACGTGTCCGCTGTCGGATTTTCGACTCAAGAGCCCGATTCAGATCATCAACCTTCATTTTGGCTTCTTTCAAAGCGACATTTGAGATCTGAAGCTCCCTGAGCAGCTTTTTATTTTCAAGGACAAGATGTTGTTCATCCGTAGCTCGCTTGACTGTATCTTTGAACTGCTCAATCTGAAATGGCTTGACAATGTAAGCATAGGCTCCCTGATTCAGGGCCTTGATGGAGTTTTCAATCGTGGCGGCTGCTGTCAGCATGATCGAGTATAGATCAAGGTTGAGGCTACGAATCGATTTGAGAATTTCCAGCCCGCTGATATCCGGCAAGTTGATGTCAATAATAGCTACATTAAAAGAATTGTCGCGGATAGCCTCAATGGCATCCCTCCCATTGAGAGTAATGCTCACCCTGTAGCCTTCATCCTCTAGGATATCCTTAATAGTGTAGCATACCCCTATCTCGTCATCCACGACTAAAATATTGGCTTTATTGGCAGACATATCAATCTATCCTATATCTTACATAAGAGCCTCTTGCCGAATAAACGGCCGTTGAGGCTTTTTGATCTATTTAATCTATTTTTTGTTTTTTTAAATTTTCCTAATTGTTTACAAGCGATTATGCCCGCCCCGGTAGTATCCTGGCGCCTTAAAAAATTGCTAACTACGAGCTTTGCTCTACTTCCTCCCTGATAGGGAATGATATGGTGAATGAACTTCCTTGGCCAAGTACACTTTTAACCGCAATAGTAGCCTGATGATTCTGAATGATTGATTTGGTTATCGTAAGCCCTAGGCCAATACCTGTAGCCTTGGTGGTAAAGAAAGGATCGAACAGTTTTTCAAGGTCAGAAGGGGATATCCCCTGGCCTTGATCCACGATTTCAAGCTCAACTCGGCCCTGGTTTTGCCGAGTGGCAATCAGGATCTCTCCAGTGCGCTTTTGCATGGCATGTTCGGCATTGGTGATCAGGTTGACTAGGACCTGATGAATCTGATGCTTATCGACCAAAATAAGAGGCAGCCCCTCGGCAAGTTCCTGACGAACGGATATATTAGTTGGCAATTTAATCCGTGACAAGGATGAGCTGATTATCTGATTAATATCTTCAAGATGGAATTCAGGCTTTCGAGCCCGACAAAAGCCCAGAAGATCACTGATAATTTTATTTGAGCTTTCAATTTCGTGTTCGATAATCTCGATATGTTTCTGCACTTTTGGGTCCTGGCCGTCGAGCTTATTTTTAAGATAGTAGGTCGAATTCTGGATTACCGCCAGGGGATTGCGCAGCTCATGACTTACCGAGGAGGCCAGTCGCCCTAAAGCCGCCATCTTCTCAGAGAGTATGAGCTGCTCCTGGGCCTCTTTCAGTTCCTTAGTCATTCGCTTCTGCTCCGAGATATCCCTAAATACCTCACATCCACCCATAATCTCCCCTCGCTCATCCTTCAGTGAGGAAGCACTGGCCATAATTGGAATACTCCTTTGATCTTTGGTCTTAATCTGGACCTCGACGTTCAGAGTTGGAGTTCCATTTCTGGCCGAAGCTTTAATCGCACATTGTCCCTCACAGATGTCACTTTTGAAAACATCATGGCACTTTTTGCCGATAACCTCACTGCTGCTATAGCCTGTCAGGGCCTCGCAGGCAGGGCTGAAATAGGTGATATTCATGCCCATATCCACCGTAAAGACCGGATCAGCTATGGCATCGAGGATCGTCTTGCTGGTTTTGATCTGGTGTCGAAGAGAGAGGATCATCCGATTAAAGGAATTGGCCAAGCTACTGATTTCTCCCTTACGGTCAATGTGCAACAATTCATTCAGATTGCCGGCTGCAATCCGTTGAGCCGAATCATCTAAGAGCTTGAGAGGACGTAAAATAGAGAGAGAAATATAGGTGGCTACCGTTAGGCCAATAATTGTAGCCATGATAAAAATGGCGATCATCCATAAGTTAGCTGAACGCCAGGCGTATTCAGCCTCATTCCGTGAGCTGGACATGTGCTTATCGTGCATTTTAACCAGCTCCTGAATATGATTGCGGGTTGAAATAGCCAACTCATCCATTTCCTTCATCATATCTCCGGCTATTTTCCGCTGGCTGACATCTGAAGCCATGATTCTGCTCGAGAGGAACTTGATATGGTTAAAGTCTTCTCGAATTCGGTTGATTAAAGGCACCTCTTGGGGACGAGCCATATCGTAGCAATGCTGCAAGGCCTCAAGAACCCTTTGTTCTAGTTTCTGAGCTAACATGCGCTCGTTAGGATTTCCAGTAATGAGAAAATCATTAGCTGGCATGATATAGTCGGTTATAGCGGTTTGGATTTCATATATAGCACGCTCATGGGGAATCTCCATAAGTATATTTTCAAAGGCAGTAGTAACTTTGATATTCTGACGGTAAGCAACCAGGTGATTGACAACCATCAAGACAAGCAGCGTCAGAATAAGGGTAAACAAACGCAGGGTAATCCCGATACCCCTGGTGCAGGGTTTGAAATCCTCATCCTTTGAGAAATGGCCCTCTCCCTTTTTTCTATACATTGGATCCTCGAAAATCGAAAATGAATCTTATAAATATTATATATAATCTTTAATGGGATAAGAAATATAATTCTATCCTATTCCAATAGTACTATATTTATCAACACAATTCAATAGAGGTAACATGGCATTGCATGAGAAATTGCTTAGCCAATAATATCAAAATGTTTTAAGTATTTTGGATATTGATATATTTTCACGCCACTGCCCTGGCAATTGATATCCTTCAGATGTTCCCCATATTTAAAATTAGGAGAAGTAGATAAGCTGCAGGGGAAGGGTATTGAGGTAAAAGACAATAG
>JAILZY010000023.1 GCA_023512255.1 bacterium
AACTTTCTTCTCTCTTTATTTTCTCTCCTCCCCTTTATATTTTCAACATTATTTTTTCAACATGGGGAACATCTGGGAGTGAATTATTTCCTTTGACATACTAACTAATTGTTTATATACTGATACTAATAGTGAAAAACATACTGAAGAGATTGCTCGGCTGTCCTACTTATCTGCTTAATGATTAGGATGTTAGGATATGAGCATGCTAGAGAGAATTACTATCAAGGATGATTTGATTACAAAAGCTCTTGATGAGTATTTGTGAACGGCGTTCAATCAACCAAGATCAGCTTACAATAGTAGGGAAGCGATGATGCTCTCAAAAGATACGGTTAAGACCATAGTCAAAAAGGTTACTCTCGAAGTAATCTATGAAGCCATAGAGGAGAGGACGGAAGAGTTTAAACACCAATTGAATGACCGAACAGAAGAGCTCAAGAAAGATATAGCAGAGCTTCGAGATAAGCAGGAAACCGACTTTCGCTATCTCAACCAGCGTATTGATAAGCTCGATCAGAAGCTCGATACTCATATTGGCCAAGTACGGCAGGAAATTGGTCTGGTTAGGCAAGAGCTAAGACAAGAGATCGGCCAATTAAATCAGCGGCTCGATACTATCCTCCAAATTTTGGCATCAAGGAAAGAGTAGGCACCCCATTAGTATTGGGGTAATGGAACATAACCTGCTTTTCGTGCAGGCTTTATGGAAGAACACAGCTAATTAATGTCTTTTTAAGATCTTCTGAAGGGCTTCTTGCGGCCACTTGCTCAATCTCTGCTCCTGTATAGGAGAGTTTAAACTATTTTTGTATTAATTCATCAAAACTGACAAGTAGCTAGGTGGCGGTGCAGGGATTTGAACCCCGGACACTGCGGATATGAGCCGCATGCTCTGACCAACTGAGCTACACCGCCATTTTTGTTTGCTGCTTTTTATATACCCAAGAAGGCTGGCTATTTCCTTAAGGAAAAAGAATCACCCTCTTTAGGACTTGTCCTTTGAGTTTTTGGGCTCAACCAAACTGAGCATACTCACCTTCGATAATGTTTTGTCGGGCTTTGCTGCTCAGTTCAGACTTAGCTAAAGTGAGCGGACTCACCTCTTGGATCAAGACGAAACATCTTTATAATACAGAGATTTCGATTTCTTGTCAAGAGAAATTGCCTGAAAAATTTTTGCCGCGTAGTTGATTTTTGATGATCGAAACGGTATTATGAGAGCTTATAGTGGGTCATAGAGATTGTTGCTCTTTATGCTTCTACCTTTGGTGTAAGAAAAGGGTTAAAAGAGATGGCAAAGTATTATAAAATTCGAGGTGCCAGGCCACTTTCAGGCAGCATAAAAGTAGGCGGAGCCAAGAATACCCTGCCCAAAAATATCGTTGCCTCCCTGCTGACCGATGAGCCGTGTGTCATTTCTAACGTCTCAAATATCGGAGATGTTACCGTAACCCTGGACATGTGTAGCTCGATCGGCACTCAGTGTGAGTGGCTGAGCCCTTCAACCATCAGAATTTCAACTCCGCAAGTTATCTCTGGCAGCATCCATTCCCAATTTTCCGGCATTAACCGAATTCCCATCCTTATGCTGGGGCCTCTCCTACATCGGTTTGGGATGGCGGAGATACCTCTTCTGGGTGGCTGCAAAATAGGTCCCCGTCCAATCAACTTTCACATTGATGCTTTACGGGCTCTCGGGGCTGAGGTTCAGCTCGTTGACGGAAAATATCGGGCCGAGGCATCCAAGCTGCGAGGCACAACTATTTCGCTCCCCTATCCCAGTGTTGGAGCTACAGAGACGATTCTCTTGTCGGCCAGCCTGGCCGAGGGCACAACAGTCATCAAGAATGCAGCCATAGAGCCAGAGGTGATCGACCTGATAGCAGTTTTGCAGAAAATGGGGGCGATCATTGCCGTGGATGTAGACAGGACCATTCTGATCGACGGGGTCAGACGGCTGCGCAGTTTCAAGCATCATGCCCTAACCGATCGAATCGAGGTTGCCTCCTGGGCCTGTGCCGCCATTGCCACTGGTGGCGATGTAGTTGTGGAGAACGCGGACCAACTTGGAATGATGGCCTTTCTCAACATTATCCGCAAGATCGGAGCCGAATATGAGGTTCTGGACAATGGCATCCGCTTTTTTTCTCAGGGTAGTCATCTGAACCCTACCTTTCTTGAGACCGATGTCCATCCGGGTTTCATGACTGACTGGCAGCAGCCGTTTGTTATCCTGATGACTCAGGCGGAAGGATTGTCGGTTTTACATGAGACTGTGTATGAGGATCGGTTTGGCTATACTGATGAATTGCGGCGAATGGGCGCTGAAATTCAGGTTTACAAGCAATGTCTGGGAGGAAAACCCTGCCGGTTTTTACACCGCAACTATCCTCATAGCTGTGTAATTAAGGGCCGAACGAATTTAAAAGGAATTGAGATGACCATCCCTGATTTGCGAGCAGGATTCTCTTATATCATTGCCGCCCTGGTGGCTCGTGGTGAATCGATCATCAAAGGTGTAAACTATATTGAGAGGGGGTATGATTCCATTCCTGAAAAGGCTAGATCCTTGGGGGCAGATTTTGAAGTGGTTGAGTGCTGAGAGTGTGGAAAAATAGAGAATCGGGCATACTCGGATTGATTCCCAGCTTATTAGGAAACAGAACAAATCTTCAAAATTGCAGGTATGGGACATTTAATAATCTGAAGGAGGGTAAAGTTTTGGCTATGGATTTTGACGTTAAAGATCTCAATTTAGCAGAAAAAGGGCAATTAAGAAGTCAATGGGCGGAACAGGATATGCCAGTTTTATCCAGCATCCGTGAGCGGTTCGAGAAGGAAAGACCACTTGCTGGGATGAGAGTGGCTGCCTGTTTACATGTAACCACAGAAACTGCAAATTTGATGCTAACCCTAAAAGCAGGGGGGGCTGAGGTTGCCCTTTGTGCATCGAATCCTCTGAGCACCCAAGATGATGTGGCTGCCTATTTAGCCAAAGAAGCCCAGATTCCGGTTTTTGCCATCAAAGGGGAGGACAATCAGACCTATTATAACCATATCAATGCCGTCTTAGACCTACAGCCGCAATTCACCATGGATGATGGCGCTGATCTAGTCTCGACTCTCCACACCACCAGGAGGGAGCTGATCGAATCGGTGATTGGCGGAACCGAGGAGACGACAACCGGGGTGATCCGCCTGCGGAGTATGGCCACTCAGGGAGTTTTGCGCTATCCGATCATTGCGGTCAATAATGCTAATACCAAGCATCTGTTTGATAATCGCTACGGCACTGGCCAGAGCACTATTGATGGGATTATTCGGGCCACTAATCGCCTGTTGTCAGGCTCAACCTTTGTAGTGGCTGGCTATGGATGGTGTGGCCGCGGTGTAGCCATGCGGGCCAGGGGCATGGGAGCCAATGTGATCATAACTGAGGTTGATCCGATCAAGGCGCTGGAAGCACTCATGGATGGCTATTGGGTTATGCCGATGGATGAGGCAGCTCAAATTGGGGATTTTTTTGTAACCCTGACCGGAGATATTCAGGTTATTCGCAAGGAACACTTTGCCAAGATGAAGGATGGGGCTATTGTAGCCAATTCTGGCCACTTCAATGTGGAATTAGACCTTAAGGGACTCGAATCTATGGCTACCCAAAAGCGGCTGATTCGGGATTTTGTCGAGGAGTACACCCTGTCTGATGGTCGAAGGATTAATGTCCTTGGTGAAGGCCGCTTGATTAATCTTGCCTCAGCGGAAGGGCATCCCTCCTGTGTTATGGATATGAGCTTTGCCAATCAGGCCCTTTGTGTCGAGTATCTAGCCAAACAGGGGAAAACCCTGGAGCGGAAAGTTTACGATGTCCCGGCAGAAATTGATCACCATATTGCGGAGCTTAAACTGAAAAAAATGGGAATCAGGATCGATACCTTAACCAAAGAGCAACAGGAGTATCTGAATTCCTGGTCCTTGGGAACGTAAAATCTATACAAGCCTCCAAAATGGGTGCTCTTCCTATTATCACTCCCGAAAGTGAAAAAGAAAAAAAGAATTAATTTTTCACTTTCGGGAGGTTTTTTTACTAATTTTTAAGACTGGTTATCGGCGCCGGGATTCTGCCTCCTCTTTGGATGAAGTTACGGCTCGAAAATTTACTGACTTCCATAATGGGTGCCCTCCCTAACAAGCCTCCAAACTCAGCCCATTCTCCAACTTTTTTCCCCCAGACCGGGATAATCCTGACCGCGGTAGTTTTATTATTTATAATCCCAATAGCGGCCTCATCAGCAATGATGGCCGATATAGTTTCCGGGCTAGTATCTCCGGCAATAGCAATCATATCAAGCCCAACAGAGCATACACAGGTCATGGCCTCGAGTTTTTCTATATTGAGCGCACCCTTTTCAACCGCGGCTATTATCCCCTCATCCTCGCTGACCGGAATAAAAGCTCCACTCAATCCCCCTACGTGGGATGAGGCCATGATCCCTCCCTTTTTGACCGCATCGTTCAAGAGGGCTAAGGCGGCTGTTGATCCTGGGGCCCCAAAGCTTTCAAGCCCCATCTCCTCAAGTATTCGGGCAACGCTGTCACCGATTGCCGGTGTTGGAGCAAGTGAAACATCGACAATGCCAAATGGCACCCTTAGCCTTTTTGATGCTTCGTAGGCTACCAATTGTCCAAGCCTGGTTATCTTAAAAGCGACTTTTTTGACACATTCAGCTACGGTGTCAAAATTAGCATCCTTTACCTTTTCAAGAGCGGCCTTGACTGCACCAGGGCCGCTTATGCCGATGTTTATTGAGCATTCAGCCTCTCCAGGCCCATGAAATGCTCCGGCCATAAAAGGGTTATCTTCCACAGCGTTAGTTAATACCATAAGCTTTGCGCATCCAAGGCTGTCCTTCTCCCTGGTGAGAAATGCAGTCTCTTTAATAATTTCTCCCATATGTTTGACTGCATCCATATTAATTCCAGATTTTGTAGTCGCCAGATTTACAGATGAGCAGACCCTTTCGGTAGTGGCCAGAGCCTCCGGTATTGAGGCCATAAGCCTCATGTCTCCCTTCGTAAAGCCCTTATGGACAAGAGCGGTAAAGCCGCCGATAAAATTGACCCCTACTGCTTGGGCCGCCTGATCGATAACCTGGGCAAAGGCTACATAATTTTCATCCCCTGATGGCTCAGCAACTATAGAAATCGGAGTGACAGCGATCCTTTTGTTGATTATTGGGATTCCATATTCAATGGAGATCTCGTCGCCGACGCGAACAAGGTTTTTGGCACAGTAGGTGATTTTATCGTAGATCTTCCTTCTGGCCACAGCTCCATCAGAATCAGCACAGTCCCTGAGCGAAATACCCAGGGTGATGGTTCTGATATCTAGCTTTTCAGATTCGATCATTCGAATAGTCTCTGTTATCTCGCTTTGACTTATCATTGTTTGCCTCTGATTCCAGCTCCCTGAAGAATTATCATTAGTGGTTAGTTATCTGATAAAACGCCTTCTTTTTTTCACTTTTTATATCTGGTGCATAGCCTTAAATACCTCTTCACGCTGTATCTTGATCTGCACCCCTATAGTTTCCCCTTTTTCTTCTAATCTCCGGTGTAGCTCAGAAAAAGAGATGCTCATGTTCGAAAGATCAACCAGCATAATCATGGTAAAATAATCCTGAAGTATAGTTTGACTGATATCCAGGATATTTACCATATTTTCTGCTAGCACAGTGCTTACCTGAGCGATAATTCCTACCTTGTCTTTACCGATTACAGTAACAATTGCTTTCATATCATCTTGTTCCTCATCTTATTCCTCATATTTTAGTATATGTTAGTAATTTTTCTTATTTGATCCTACTTGCTCAAACTTATATTTCACTTAAGTCTAGTAAGGATCACCTTGATGACCTCTTCATGCCCTAAGCCTGTGCAGTCAACCGTAGTGTCTGCATACTGCTCATAGAGTGGCATTCTTTCTCGGTAGAGTTCAATGAAGGTTTGGGAGGATTTTTTGACCACACCACGGGTTAGGAGATTGGATAATCGTTTTTCTAAAATATGAACGGGCAAAAAAAGATGCAGGACCACGCCCTGAGACCGAAGATGCCTCATGGCAAGATCGCTATAGATGACGCTTCCCCCCGTAGCAATAACCAATCCTTTCCCAGCTATAGAGATGACATAGCGCTCTTCAAGCTCGCAAAACCTTTTCAAACCCTCCTGGTCAATAATCTCTTGGAGGCTCCTTCCTTCCTTTGATTGGATATAGACATCGGTGTCGAGAAAATCCCGTGACAGGACCTTTGCCAGAATCACCCCAATGGTACTTTTGCCAACCCCGGGCATTCCAATGAGAACTATATTGCGATCTTTTTGAAAATCGATCATGGTCTTATTCCTCAAGTCCCTCAAGGCTTTTTGCCTAGCGCTTCTGTTGTTAAGCCGCCTTAAAGTTGTCAGGAAATTAAGAGCCTTTTACTTGTGAGCAGTATATCTTAAATCATGATTGAAATCCATGATAAAGATCTTTCTTTAAGAGATCTTACCTTTTGTCCTTCTTATGTGCTTAATTCTCTTTATTGTGCCTGTCCTTGCTCAAGCTATTTTCTTGCATTTTCGAGCTGACGACACTATAATAAAATTTAACCTTTTAAGAAGATTGTAAGGATGAATTGATCACTTCTTCCTCACTCATGGGAAATGTCCATGAGTGGAGACAAGGAGGGGCTTTCCCATGAAGAGAGGTATTTATATCCTGCCCAATTTATTTACGCTGGGTAACATGCTGTGCGGATTTTATTCTATTATTTCTACCATCAATGGTCAATTTCAGTCTGCGGCGGTGGCTATTTTTGTGGCTGGGCTTTTCGATGGGCTGGATGGGAGAGTGGCTCGGCTTACGGGAACGTGCAGTCGGTTTGGCGTGGAGTTTGACTCTCTGGCTGATTTACTCTCCTTTGGTATGGCGCCGGCGCTTTTAATTTATATTTGGGCACTTCGGCCCTATCAGCGGATAGGATGGCTGGCTGTTTTTTTGTTTGTTATCTGCGGAGCTTTGCGTCTGGCTCGCTTTAATGTGCAGGTGTATTCTTCCGAAAGCAAGCATTTTACGGGGCTTCCTATTCCGGCTGCGGCCATCACCATAGCCTCTTTTGTTCTGCTGCATCAGTTTCTCTTTGGAGAGGAAGGCAACAAACCGATTTTGATTGCTGCTTTGGCTTATCTTTTGGCCTTTTTGATGGTGAGCAACATCAAATATCGCAGTTTCAAGCAATTTAAACTACGGGAGCGAAAACCTTTCAATCTGCTGGTCTTGATCGCCCTGCTACTGCTGGTGATTTTGGCTCAACCTCAGGTGATGATTTTTATTATGATCTCTGGGTACGTCCTTTCTGGAATCGTTGAAAAAGTCTTTCGGCACGGTTATGAGCCCTCCGGGGAAAAGAGCAAGCATTTTGTCAGCCTGCCTAACTTTCATAGAAGGAGAAAAGGATGAATCAGGTTATAATCTTTGATACTACCCTACGGGATGGAGAACAATCTCCTGGTGCCAGTCTCAATCATGAGGAAAAGCTGATTATTGCCGAGCAACTGGCCCGGCTTCAGGTTGATGTGATCGAAGCTGGCTTTCCTATAGCCTCGGATGGTGATTTTAGGGCGGTGAGGGAAATTGCTCAGAAGGTCTGCGGCCCGACAATAGCGGCTTTGGCTAGGGCTATCCAGAAGGACATTGACCGGGCTTGGGAAGCGATTCAGGCTGCCCAAAAGCCGCGTATTCATACCTTTATCGCCACCTCGGATATCCATCTACAATATAAGCTTAAGAAAAGTCGGCAGGAGGTTTTGCAGCAGGCGGTAGAGGCCGTGCGCTACGCCCGAAAGTACGTGAGTGATGTTGAGTTTTCCGCCGAGGATGCCTTCCGCTCGAATCGAGACTATCTGTGTCAGGTGGTTAGCGAAGTCATTAAAGCCGGGGCCACGACGGTCAATATTCCCGATACGGTGGGTTATGCCATACCTTCAGAGTTTGGAAATCTGATCGCTTACCTTTTTGAGCATGTGCCCAATATCGCCGATGCGGTCATAAGTGTTCATTGCCATAATGATCTTGGCTTGGCGGTGGCCAATTCTCTGGCTGCGGTCCAGAATGGGGCCAGGCAGGTCGAGTGTACCATAAACGGGCTAGGTGAGCGGGCCGGCAATGCCGCACTTGAAGAGGTGGTTATGGCTTTGGCTACCCGCCGGGCCCTGTTTGGAGTTACCACCGGGATCAAAACCGAAGAGATCATGAAAACCAGCCGTCTCGTCAGCCACCTTACCGGCATGATTGTTCAGAAGAATAAAGCTATTGTTGGTGAAAACGCCTTTGCTCATGAGTCGGGCATCCATCAGGATGGATTTTTGAAGGAAAAATCCACCTACGAAATCATGACCCCTGAGTCAATCGGCCTCAAGGAAAGCAAGCTTGTCCTGGGCAAGCACTCTGGCAGGCATGCCTTCTCTGAGAGGCTGAAAGAGCTGGGATATAACTTGGCTCCTGAGGAGCTTGAGAAGGTTTTTATTAAGTTTAAGGACCTAGCTGACAAGAAAAAGGAAATATTTGATGAGGACCTGCGGCTTTTGGTTGAGGAAGGGCTTCAGCAGATTCCTGAAACCTACACCCTTGAATATATCCAGATCAGCAGCGGGGATAAAACCATTCCCACCTCTACGGTAGGGCTTCGCCGGGCAGATGGTGAGGTCTTCCTTGAGGCTTCCTATGGAGACGGTCCGGTTGATGCTACCTATAAATGTATTGATCAGATTACCGGCATGTCGGGAAAATTGCTGAGTTATTCCATTCAATCAGCCACGGTAGGCAAGGATGCTCTGGGTAATGTGTATATTCAGGTCCAGTTTGACGACCAGATTATTACTGGTCGAAGTTCCTCATCGGATATTATTATTGCTAGTGCTAATGCCTACTTGAATGCTATCAACAAGGCTCTTTACATAAACGGTCGAGAAAAAAAGAAAGAGAAGGATGAAGTATTATGCCAATGACCATCACCGAAAAGATTCTGGCTGCTCACGCTGGACGGGATCAGGTTGTGCCAGGCGAATTTATCGAAGCCAGGGTTGATATTGCTCTGGGAAATGATGTTACTGCCCCGATTGCCATCAGAGAGTTTGAATCATTCGGAGCCAGGGAGGTCTTTGACCGAAACCGTCTAGTTCTGGTTCCTGATCACTACGCCCCTAATAAAGATATAAAGTCTGCCGAGCAGTGTAAGATCATGCGGGATTTTGCCCGCAGGCAAGCGATCACCAATTACTTTGAAGTCGGTCAGATGGGGGTTGAACATGCTCTTTTGCCGGAGCAGGGGCTGGTTCTGCCAGGGGATCTAATCATCGGGGCCGACTCCCATACCTGCACCTATGGAGCCCTGGGAGCTTTCTCTACCGGAGTGGGCAGCACAGATTTGGCAGCAGTCATGATTACTGGCAAGATCTGGCTCAGGGTGCCAGAGTCGATTAAAATTATCTTTGACGGCCCGCTCAATCCCTGGGTATGCGGCAAGGATCTTATCCTGTATACTATCGGTCAGATTACAGTTGATGGTGCCCTCTATATGGCTATGGAATTTGACGGATCAACCATCCGCGGCCTTGATATAGATAGCCGCTTCAGTATCTGCAATATGGCTATTGAGGCTGGAGCCAAGAGTGGGATCATCGCCCCGGATGAGATCACGCTTCAGTATGTTCGGGAGAGAGCCCGCCGCGATTTTTCTATTTTTACCAGTGATCCTGAGGCTAACTACTGCCGAACCTTGCATTTTTGGGCTGAGGAGATTCAGCCCCAGGTAGCTCTGCCACCTCTTCCCGAAAACAGCCGGCCTGTTGATCAAATTGGAGACATTCCGATTGATCAGGTGGTCATCGGCTCCTGCACCAATGGTCGAATTTCGGACCTTCGCCAGGCCGCGCAAATCCTCAAAGGGCATAAGGTCAATCCCAATGTCCGCCTGATAATTATTCCGGCTACTCAGAGCATTTACCGGCAGGCCATGAAAGAGGGCCTCCTCGATATCTTCCTTGAGGCCGGAGCAGCGGTCAGTACACCGACCTGCGGCCCGTGTCTGGGAGGCTATATGGGGGTTTTGGCTGCTGGAGAGCGGGCCTTGGCCACGACAAATCGTAATTTCATTGGCCGGATGGGGCATCTTCAGAGTGAAGTTTATCTATCAAATCCGGCGGTAGCTGCTGCTTCGGCTATCACTGGCAAGATCAGCCACCCAAGGGAAGTTGTCTCTGACTAAATCAAAATAAGGCGTTCTAATCAAAATAAGGCGTTCGATAAGGGATATAAATAGGAAATTATAATACAGAGTCTCTACAAGAATATAGCTAGGAAAGTAAGGAATCATGAAGAGAATTTTGGGTAAGGCATGGAAATATCGTGACAATATTAACACCGATGAGATTATTCCGGCAAAGTATCTGAATACCTCAGACCCCAAAGAGCTAGCTCAACACTGTATGGCGGGAATTGATGAGGATTTTGTCCGCAAGATTTCTTCCGGCGATCTGATTGTGGCTGGAGAAAACTTTGGCTGTGGATCATCTAGGGAGCATGCTCCCTGGGCCATCAAGGAGGCAGGAATATCTTGTGTGATCGCTAAAACCTTTGCCAGGATCTTTTTCCGAAACGCCATCAATATCGGTCTGCCGATTGTCGAGTGCCGACAGGCGGCTGAAGAGATCCAGCCAGGGGATACGATTGAAGTGGATGTGGATGCTGGAAAAATTATCAATCACAGCCAGGGAAAAGAGTATAAGATCGCGGCCTACCCCCCGTTCATGCAAAGATTGATTGCTGCCGGCGGGCTGCTCAATTATATCAAAGCAAGCCAAACGAGTTGTGAAAATAAAATTTCTTAGTACACACAGAGAGAGAGGCAAAAGAGATAGTATGGCTCATAAAAAAATTGCTGTTATTCCGGGTGATGGAATTGGCCCGGAAGTGATAAGGGAAGGTTTGAAGGTTTTAGATGCGGTTTCCAAAGTATCTGATTTTTCATATGAAAAGGTGGATTATGACTTCAGTGGAGAGCGCTATCTGCGTACGGGAGAGCTTATCCCTGATTCGGCCATTTCTGAATTGCGGCAGATGGATGCCATATACCTTGGTGCGGTTGGTCATCCGGGAGTCAAAACTGGGGTCCTGGAAAAGGAAGTCTTGCTGCGACTTCGGTTTGAACTCGACCTCTATATTAATCTTAGGCCAATAAAACTTTACCCTGGAGTGCAAACCCCGCTCCGAGATAAAGGGCCAAAAGATATTGATTTTGTGGTGGTTAGAGAAAATACCGAAGGCTTATATATCGGCGTTGGAGGATTCTTCAAAAAAGGAACCCCAGATGAGATAGCTACCCAGGAGATGATCAATACTCGCAAAGGGGTAGAGCGCTGTATCCGGTATGCTTTCGACTACACCAGGGCTAGAAATCAGAAGAAGAAGCTGACCTTGTGCGACAAATCGAATGTTTTGACCTATGCCCATGATCTCTGGCAGCGGGTTTTCAAGGAAGTGGGAGCTGAATATCCAGATATTCAAAAGGATCATGCCCATGTCGATGCTACTTGTATGTGGATGGTGAAAAATCCTGAATGGTTTGATGTTATTGTAACTTGCAATATGTTTGGTGATATTATCACTGACCTTGGAGCGGCGATTCAAGGCGGGATGGGCATTGCCGCCTCGGGGAATATTAATCCGACCGGAGTATCCATGTTTGAGCCTATCCACGGATCGGCGCCTAAATACGCTGGGAAGAATGTCATCAATCCTCTGGCCACAATTTGTGCTGGACAGATGATGCTGGATTTTCTGGGAGAAAAGCAAGCCTCAGCGCTGCTAGAGAAAGCCATCGCCGATGCTCTGGCTAGCGGTAGACTTAAGGATTTATCAGCTAACAGCGGAGTCAGCACCACTGAGGTAGGGGACATGATTGTTGATTATGTCTTTCGGGCTGCTGGCTCGAAATCTTGATTTCGGAAAGGATGCATGAGAGACTATGAATGGGAGAAAAGAATATGTCGTGGCTGTAGCTGGGGCTACAGGAGCAGTTGGTCGGGAGATGATTTCTGTTTTAGAGGAGCGCTGCTTTCCAGTTAAAGAGCTTGTTCCTCTAGCCTCATCACGCTCTGCTGGAAGCCGGATTACCTTTAATGATCAAGAGATTGTAGTTAGGGAACTTAAGGATGATTCTTTCCGGGGGGTTGATATTGCCCTTTTTTCAGCCGGAGCCTCGGTTAGCCGGGAATTTTCTCCAAAGGCTGCCAGGGCTGGAGCAGTGGTTATCGACAATAGCAGCGCCTTCCGAATGGAACCTGATGTTCCTCTGGTAGTGCCGGAAGTGAATCCAGAGGCTATCTTTACCCATAAGGGAATTATCGCCAATCCCAACTGCTCCACCATCCAGATGGTGGTGGCTTTAAAGCCGATTCACGATCGGGCTAAAATCAAACGGATTGTGGTTAGCACCTACCAGTCGGTCTCTGGCACTGGCAAAAAGGCTATGGATGAGCTGTTTAATCAGACCCAGATGATGCTTTCCTTTAAAAAGGAAGATATCAAGCCAAAAGTCTATCCTCATCAGATAGCTTTTAACTGTCTGCCTCACATCGATGTATTCCAGGAAAATGGCTACACTAAAGAAGAGATGAAGATGGTTAACGAAACCAAGAAGATTATGGGTGATCCTTCGATCCGGGTAACAGCCACCACGGTGAGGGTGCCGGTCTTCATCGGGCATTCGGAATCGGTGAATATTGAGACCGAGCGGAAAGTTACAGTGGCGGAGTGCCGGGAGCTGCTCAGGAAAGCCCCAGGGGTAGTTGTGATCGATGATCCGGCCAATAACCTGTATCCTCTGGCCTTGGAGGCTGCGGGCAAGGATGAGGTTTTCGTCGGCCGGATTAGAGAGGATGAATCCATCGAGTGCGGATTAAATATGTGGATAGTGGCTGATAACCTACGCAAAGGAGCTGCTTTGAACGCGGTTCAGATCGCCGAGATTCTGGTCGGCCACAAGGTAATGAAGGCAGTCATTGATATTGAGTATAAATAAGATTTGCTCTCATATCAGACACCAATGAGGGAAACTCCTGAAGAAAGATATTCGTATTCCTTGAGTTTACGAGGCCTTCTTTATTCTTTTGAAGAATAGGTATGTCATCATAAAAAATAAATAAGAGCGATAAGATCTGAGTATAAATAACCTGAATTTTATATGCGCAATTTGATTGTAATTTGGGCGGCTACAGGAAGCCGCCCTTATTTATAAATTGCGAATTGATCTGCTGCTCTAGCACTTAGCGAGAAACCTACTTAGTCTTTCGCTAACAAAGTGCGCAAGCTGGGGGCGGCCCTAAGTGCCACCTTTGCAATTGATTAGGTAATTACCCTTACAATTGAGTGAGTAATTGTGTCTTTCCTAGCACTTATTTCTGCTCTTCGCCCTCTTCTTTCTTGATTCTTGGCCACAAGATTAGGATCCTGTTGGTCGATAAGAGATAAGAAGAGGAGAGCTTTGAGCATGGAAAAGGCCTTTTTGATCTATCCTGATCGCTGTATTGCCTGTCGAGCCTGTCAGGTTGCCTGCAAGCAGTGGAATCAACTTCCGGCTGAATCGACCATCAATTGGGGCTCTTATGAAAACCCTCCTGGTCT
The DNA here is from genome assembly GCA_023512255.1 of bacterium. Classification (GTDB taxonomy): domain Bacteria; phylum SZUA-182; class SZUA-182; order DTGQ01; family DTGQ01; genus DTGQ01. The sequence continues at coordinate 13,727 of JAILZY010000023.1, forward strand.
TTCGTTCCACACTTATACCCAGATTCATTTCCATGAATTGAAAACAGAGCAGGGAATAGAGTGGCTATTTCTCAAGCGCCAGTGCTACCATTGCACCGATGCCGCCTGCATGTTAGTTTGCCCCACGGTGGCTATTGAGAAAACACCAGAAGGGGTGGTGGTTTTGAATCAGGAAAAATGCATCGGCTGTAAATATTGTGTGTATCTTTGCCCCTTTGAGGTCCCCCAGTTTGACCAGGCCAGCCGTAAAGTCAGCAAGTGCAATTTTTGCTATGAGCGGATCGCTATGGGCCTTATACCGGTCTGTGCCCAAGTCTGCCCCGTGGCAGCTATCCGCTTCGGGGATCGAAATGAGCTGCTTCAGCAGGCCAAAAGCTCAGGATCAGGATACAAATACATCTATGGTGAAAGGGAGGTCGGGGGGCTGCACGTGATGTTTGCCCTAAAATTTCCTCCTCAAAAATACGGGCTTGCGGCCCATCCTAAGGTATCAAATGCTCTTTTTTGGTGGAGGAGGTTGTGTCCGCCGCTGTTTGGTGCTGGTATTGGGCTTGCACTGCTTGGGGTTATTGCCCATTTCTTCCGCCGTAAGATAAGCTGTAGGGAGGAATCCAAAGAAGAGGCGAGCAGCCTATGAGGCAAGACAGATACTCAAGTGGCCGACACCTTTCCCGGATCGAGCGCATCGGACATTTGATCTTGGCAGTAAGTATTTTGCTTTTGCTCCTTACCAACGGGGGCCTTTTGTTTACTCCTCTCCAGCAGTTAGCCTGGAGGCTCTTTGGCAATACTCATAGAGCGTCCTTTATCCACCGCTGGGTGGGATTGGTTTTCTCTATCGGCCTGATCATTATCTTGAGCGCCTTATGGAGAGAGTACCGGCCTTATCGGGCAGTTTTGAGCCGGCTGAGAGGAAGGAAAGATTACGCCAGTCGAGGCGAAATCTATGGGGCCGGACAAGAGGGGAGATTCACTCAGGGTCAAAAGGTTCATTTTCTGAGCGTTATATTAGGCGGCATCCTAGCCTCGGTGAGCGGTTTTATCCTATGCACTCCGTATCTATATGGGCAAGAGCTCGTGGCTTGGAGCTGTGCTCTCCATGCTTTTTCAGCCACTTTTTTCGCTGTTAGCGGGATAATTCATATCGGCCTGCGCCACATGGGGGGACCGATCGCTGCTGGTAAAAAGTGCCATTGACCTTAGCATAATAAAATGATAATATTAAAAAGTTACTGTAAGTTTAACTAACTGACCATAAAGGTTTATGACTCGACATAATGACGTAGCCATGACAAGTGAAATAATTATCCTGGCCAGGATGTTATAAACTTATTATGGTCGGTTACTTAGTTGGTTACTTATATGGGAAGGTAAATTAAATCTGGAGGATAAATTTAGGAGATAGATTCCGCATACTAAGGTAAGTTACTGGAGAGCAAATTAGATCCCATGACTACTAGCCTTGTAACCATCAATCAAGATGATCAAACCTATAGCGGGCATGAGTGGGCGATCATCCTTTTTGAGAGCCCCTGGTGCGGCTCCTGCAAGGAGCTAGAGCGTTTCATGGAAAAGCTCTCTCTGCCTAGCGGCATTGATTGTTTTTTCGGCAAGGTGGATATTACCCAGAATCAACCTTTGGCTGTCCAGTACGGGGTGATGAGTCTTCCGACCGTGGTCATTCTTCAAAAGGGTGTCCTAAGGGAGAAATTCTCGGGCAGAATGCCAGAAGAAAAATTTCTTCGAAAGATTAACCAGTATATTAACCTTGGTTAAGTACTACAACGAGACTTCCGAAACATCTTTCCTGCTTGAAGTCGGAATTTAGAGGATAACGCGTGGATTCTCTCCATCGCGGGATAGATGAAATGGCTGGTATAGGGAACAATGTCTCGTTGTAAATAAGTATCTTGGCCATAATAAGCTTATAACCTTCTTTATAACCTTTATGGTAGGATAAGCGCCTCCGTTTCCAGCACAGGCGAGATGCTTGCGCGCTAGGGGAGTACAATATATCTTTATGGTCGGACTATTTAAGTAGTTTTTTCGCTAAGTGTGTAACACAAGTGCGCAGCTGATATCAATTAAGCTATCAATTATAGCGTGCGGACCTTCTGCCGCCGCAGCTTGCGCACTTTATTAGCGAAGAGACCAATTAAGTAGCCGACACTAAAGGTTTATAACTCGACATAATGACGTAGCGATAGATAAATGAAATAATTATCCTAGCCAGGATGTTATAATCCTAGCCAGGATATTATAGCTCATTACGTTCTGGCTCTTATACTTTTATTTTAATTTTCAATTAAACTGAACCAGTATTAATAAGCTTAAACTATGCTTCATAACCTTTTTCAGGTAGCTCAAGAGGCTATTCAATCAATCTCTCTCATTGCCTATCCACTGGTTTTTCTTGCCGGGGTGGCTACTTCATTTACCCCTTGTGTCTATCCGGTTCTGCCAATCATTGTCGGCTATATCGGTAGCCAGGGTGAGCAGTCTAAGATAGGTGGTTTCATCCTTTCCTCATCCTATGTTTTAGGCATGGCCATAACCTATTCTTTTCTTGGGGCCTTTGCCGCTCTGAGCGGTATGCTTTTCGGCCAGATCCAGAATAACCCGATCGCTTATCTCATAGTGGGCAATATAATAATATTTTTTAGTCTTTCCACGCTTGGGCTCTTTTCGCTTCCGGTGCCATCCTTCCTGAGTCGGTCAGGAGGAGGCATGGTGCGGCGCCGGGGCATAATCGGAGCTTTCGGCCTTGGCCTTGCCTCAGGCCTCATTACTGCACCTTGTACTGTGGCTATTCTGGGAGTGCTGCTGACTTTCATCGCCACGAAGCAAAATCTCTTCTTTGGCATCAGTCTTCTCTTTACCTATGCCCTGGGAATGGGCTTTTTACTCATTTTGGCAGGAACCTTTACCGGCTTTCTGGCTGCTCTCCCCAAATCAGGGGTATGGATGAAGCGGGCACAGACAGTGTTTGGGCTTCTTATGCTCGCCCTGGGTGAGTATTATCTTGTTCAGGCAGGAAGGCTTTGGCTATAACCCTTTTGGGCTATAACCCTCTGGGGAGGATAATAGGAGTACATTGCTGCGGGGGGCGGCGGTGTTGAAGTGTGTAGAGCTTTGGCTATAATCAAAGCTTAAAGGATGGGTTAATATTAAAAGAATGGGTTAATTTAGAAAATACTTAATTCAAGAAAGAAAAAATCATTCAAGAAAGGGAAAAAATCAATGAAGATGGCAATACTTCGAAAGGTCATGATTATCCCAGTAGTGGGAATTTTCCTGATGGCATCAAGTTGTAAGGCGCAAAAACAGCCCTCGGAACAGACTGAGGTGAGTCAAGAAAAGGCGGGATTGCCAGCCTCAGATGAGGCCCGGCAAAAGGCCCCGACCGAGCAGAAGCCTTCAGCCGAGCAGAAGCCTTCTGCTGAGCAGAAGGCTTCAACCGAGCAGTCAAAGAGCAGCCCTTCTAAGACTATGTTGATCCCGGATTTTACCCTACAGAGTATCCGCAATCAAAAGGTTAGCCTGAGTGATTTTGTCGGAAACAAGATTATTCTTATAAACTTTTGGGCAACCTGGTGTCCGTATTGTGTAGCCGAAATTCCTCATCTTAACAAGATTGAAAAATCCCTGTCTGAGCAGGTGAAGTTTCTGTCAATCGACATTGGTGAAAAGCCGGAAAAGGTTCAGAGCTTTGCCAAGCAAAAGGGACTCTTATTCGATGTTCTGCTTGACCAGCAGGGGGAAGTGGCCCGCAGATACAGGGTGAGAGGTACTCCAACCAACATCGTCATAGATAAGAAAGGCGAGATTGTCTACTACGGCTACGAACTCAATAAGGCTGAGCAGGTGATTATGAGTCTCCTGGGCAAGTAAATGCGCTCTTTGGCTCGTGGTGCTTGGTTAGGCTTAGCGCACATCTTTTTTATACTTGTATAAATTGCCTATAAAAAGAAATCGCTTTTTATTCAGAACCTTCCCTCATACACAAATCTTGCCCACAAAAAAACAAGGGGATTCAGATTGATTATGCTGAAAATCCCCTTGTTTTATTTAGCGCGCCTGGCCCGGCTCGAACGGGCGACCTACGGATTAGAAGTCCGTTGCTCTATCCAACTGAGCTACAGGCGCATAAGTTTACCCTTATGCCAGAGCGAATACTTGATCGCGTTTTAAAATCAATTAGTTAATTTTCACAAAATGTGTGAGTTAACATTCTGGAATATAAAGCTTTTCAGGTGTTCGCTCTAGATTCAGGTTTAATCCTGCAAATCAGGCATCTGGCACAATTATCCAGATCTATCAAAATTATCAGGCCCTATCCTCAAATTATTTGCCGCTATCCTCAAATTATCTGCCTCTATAAATTATCTGCCTCTATCCCCTCTGATTAATCCTCATGGCTTGCCCTAATTAATTAGCATAACCTATCTACAGTTGTCAACACCTTTCCCACCTTGTCTCCAAGCTCTTTTTGTGCCCTCTTGACAGCGCTTTTCTCCCTTAGCGGCTACCATATTCTGCTGACCACAAATTCTCCCGCCTCTGTGGCTGCACCACTATTCTGATTGATGATCATATACTCTCCGCGGCAGGTATCACCCCTGACCTCTCCCTCAAAGAAAATAGTCAGCTTAGACCCATCCTGGCTGCTGACCGCGCTCATCTGAACCTGATTTCCCTCTATTAGGCCGGTGGCGCTCAGGGCGTTGATTGTCGAGTGGCCGACAAACAGAAAGACTCCGCTGACGGATCTGCCTGTTTGAGCTAGATTGATCGAAGCGGCATTACTGGTTTGGCTTTGCTGAGAAGAATGGAAGCTTGCAGTCCAGGTACCGATCCAAACTCCATCTACCTGAGCAGGGGGCTCCGTCTGGTTGCTAGCCGAAGAGGTTGAGGTATAGGCGTTTTGGTTAGGGTCGCCACTTGGGTTGATTGCCTGCTGCTGGCTTGCCACAAGATCCAGATTATAATAGCCGCCCGGATAAAAACCTGGACCCGGATAAGAACCTGGAGAAGCTGGATAAGAAGGATATGGAGAGGGCCAAGGAGCAACAGGACCAAGAGAAGAGAAAAACCCTGTCGGGCTAAATCCCCCTTGGGTGGTTCCAGGATAAGGAGATGAGCCGCCAGGATAAGCAGAGGAAGGCGGCGGCGGATAAGCCGACATAGTTGGCTGATAGCCAAAGATTGAAGGATAGCTTGTAGTAGGGGGATAAGAGACAGAAGGATAAGAGGCGGCTGATGAGGGCAAGAGAGTGGAATTGACATACCAAGACCAGGGGCTGCCAGTGGCAGAGGATGGAGCAATTCCTAGAAGATCCGGCGTCGGCCCAAGGGATGGGCCAATTCTCCAGTTGAAAGTAGGGGCTGGATTAGCTGCCTGGGGTGGCCACAAAGGGAAGGGGGGCGATGGGGTGAACGCTCCGTTTGGGATAGTTTGAAGAGGCGCCCATCCCTGAGAAAGTGGGGGCAGCGGCGGCGATGTCGGCGGAAGGGGATTAGGCATAATAGAAGGAAGCGGCGGTGGGCCGGCAACAGGGGTGGTGGTCCACTGGGCTTTAGCTCTTTTGCCGAAAGAGATGAGCCCTGCCAAGGAGATGGAGGTGATGATTATGAGCCTGATTAGTCTGGTCATGGTCTTTCTCTCTCCCGGATCAAAAAAAGGAAAAAAAAATGGAAAAGTTTTCAAAAGAGTCTTTCCTTGGATAAAGTTTTTTAGTCTATTTTAAGATGCAATAAATGTACCGTAAGTTAAGGTCTGGGCAAAGGGTTAAAAGGCTAGGTTTTGCCTTGGTGTGGGGGGTGGGGTGAGGGATGGGGCATGGGTAATTTTTTGCATATTATGCAAAATTATTCCTAATACAGGTCTAATATGTAAAATTATGCATATTAGACCTTGGCCAGGTAAGCAACTAGCCCAAAACGAGATATTATTATTGCTTATGCTTCTCAAAATGAGCAGAATTTGACCTTATTATACGATAAATAGATGTCAGATGTTAGGTGTTTACCTGCTAAAATGTCTCATCGCTCCTTCTATGGCGTATGGCGGGAGGAAAAATGGCTATTGCAGAACCAGACAGGGAAGCAAGGAATCTTCCTAATGAAATCCCTGATTGGGGGGATAACTTTTCAGAATCGGGCGATTTGATCCAAAAAAGACGCCGGCCCTGGGTAGCCGGCCTTTTAACCTTGCTGGTCATCGGATTGGGACAGGTGTATAATGGCGAATTTATTCAAGGGGTTTGGTACTATCTTGGGTCAGTCGGCTTAAGCCTGCTGGCAGCCTTTCTGATCCTTTTCCTTCCCCCTCCCCTGAATCTCCTGGCCCTTGCCTTGGGCTTTATTTACTTTATCTATATCTTTCTGGTAAGCTGGGCGGAAGCTCAACGCAAAGGAAGCACTTACTGCCTCAAGCCATATAACAGAACCTATATTTACATTCTCCTGGTATTCTTTAGCTGGTATGTGGTTAATCCGCTTGTCTCTCAAATTACCCAAAATAATATCGTTCACGCCTACCGGGTAGTGGCCACCTCCATGCTACCTACCATTTTGGATGGCGATCATATTCTGGTAAATGAATTGATTTATAAATTTTCTTCACCACAGCGGCTCGATGTGGTCGTATTTAAATATCCTAGAAATGAGAGTCAGTATTTCATCAAGAGGGTCATCGGCCTTCCCGGGGAAACGATTCAAATCCGGGCTAAACAATGCTATATTAATGGGCAGCCAGTTCAGGAAAAATATGTGATTCATGCCGGAAGCAGTCCAGCAGATTATCCCGAGCTGGATAACTTCGGCCCCTTGACCATCCCGGCTGACTCTTTCTTTGTTATGGGTGACAACCGAGACTGGAGCATGGATAGCCGCACCTTTGGTCCGATCAAACGATCAAAGATTCTAGGCAAGGCGTTCATGGTCTATTGGCCAGGGACCATACACGGGGAGATGATTTGGAGTCGGATCGGAAAGAAGATTGATTGATGATCGCATATTGATTGATGATTGATGATCGCCTGAAGATGGCTCAATTCATGAGAAATTGTGAGTTTTAACCTGAGAGGGCCTGAGCGGGTTCTTTCTCTTAAGTGCGCAACACAAAGTGCGCAAGCAGATCAATTATCCGCTATCAATTGTAGATTCAAGACCTTGTGTCCGCCCCCAGCTTGGGCATTTTATTAGCGAAAAGATCACTTAATTTACAAGTCAAATTTATGAGTTTAGATTAGAATAGATAACTTGCAAACCCGCAACTTTGCCACCTCATAACTCACTTCATAACTCACATATCCCCTATGCCTAGGTCTCTAATGGTGAAAATCGGCTCATACCTGTAGCCTGCCTTTTTGATATTTTCTGCCCCACCAATCAGGCGATCAACCAAGCTCATAACCTTGACGATCTTGCATTCGGGAAACTCTTCCAAGATCTTCTGAATCGCTTTTAACACCGAGGTGCCGGTGGTAATGACATCATCAACCACAATAATTCTATCCCTTGGTCCTAGCGCACCCTCAATCCACTTTTTGGTTCCTCTGCTCTTTGGTTCTTTTCTAACAAAAAAGGCAGAAATATTCTTTTTTTCAACTCCAGACAGTGTAGCTACTGCCATCCCTATGGGAATTGCTCCTACCTCAAGGCCGCCGATAGCCTCTATCTCATCGGGTAAGATTGAGTCAAGGATTATCCTGGCTACAAGATAGGCTCCCTGGGGGGTAGTGGTAGTCATTTTCCCGTCGATATAATAGTTACTTTTTCCTCCATAGGCTAGCTCAAATTCACCGAATTTGAGAGACTTTTCTTTAATGATAGTCAGCAGTTGATTTCGATAATCGCTCATGATCTCAAAGCCAAATAGGCTGCTCCTTTCCAAACGAAGTCTTAAAATTTAACGGTCCTCTCACTAACAAAGTGCGCAATTTGGGCGGACCCCCTTGTGTCCGCCCCTCTAATTGACCCCTCTAATTGATTAGGTAGTCATCCTACAATTAATTATGTAATAATTATGTAATTGGATCTGCTTTTGCACTTAGCGACAAAACCAACCTTAGCCCAGGCCTTTTTTAGCGGGCCATTCTTTCCAGTCTAGCGATTCTCTCCTCAATCGGTGGATGGGTGCTGAAGAGGTTTTGAATGCCTACACCGCGCAGTGGGTTAACGATAAACATATGGGCAGTTGAGGGATTAGCCTCTAGGGGAATCATTCTAGTCCCCCGCTGGAGCTTGCGCAAGGCATCAGCCAGCCAGAGGGGATGTCCGCTTATTTTTGCTCCCTCATCATCGGCCATATACTCTCTAGAGCGCGAGATAGCCATCTGAATCAGCATAGCGGCAATCGGGGCCAGGATCATCATTGCCAGAGCAGCCAGGGCGTTTCCTCCTCCTCCCCGGCGATCTCGGTCGTCTCCCCCAAGTCCGCCGAACAGAAGTGCCCATCTGGCCATTGAGGCCAGCATGGTAATTGCTCCAGCCATAACCGCAGCAATGGTGCTGATTAGGATATCCCGGTGTTTGATATGGGAGAGCTCATGAGCCAATACACCGGCCAGCTCATCACGGTCTAGCATCCTCAAGATGCCTGAGGTAACCGCGACCGCGGCATGCTTTGGATTTCTGCCAGTAGCAAAAGCGTTTGGGGATTCCTGTGGGGTGATATACACCCGTGGCATGGGCAGCCCAGCCTTTTTGGCCAGCGATTCCACAATGTCATAAAGCTCCGGAGCCTGCTCACGGCTGACCTCCTGAGCGCGGTACATGGCCAGGACAATCTTGTCACTGAACCAATAGGTGCCAAAATTCATGACTAGGGCCAAAATAAACGCGACCATCAATCCTTGCTGGCCGCCGATAGCATTCCCTGCAAGAACAAGTAACACAGTCAATAAAACCATCAGAAATGTAGTTTTTAGTGAATTCATTTAAGATCACAACCTCCTTTCCTTATAGGACCTCAAAAAACAAAGTCATCTCAAAGTTAGCTCTTTTTTTCTTTTTTAAGAGGGGATCCGGGAAGTTTATTTGCCTTAAAAACACCTATGAGCTTGAGGAGCCAAATCGGTATTGGCCCTCCGGCTCCCGATGGCGAATTCCCTGAATATATTCCCAAGCAGGCATAGCCTCTTTCCCCTCAGGCTGAATTTGGATAAGGGCTAGGCTGCTGTTTTCTCCGGCCTCGACCACTAACCCCTCCTGACGACTAGCTCGTACGATTCTGCCAGGACAGTGATATCCTTGCTGTGAGTGCTCAGCAACTTTAGCTTGAAGGAATTTTATCCGCCGTCCCATTAGATAGGAAAACGCTCCTGGCCAAGGGTTCAGTCCTCGGATCAATCTGCAGATTCTATCGGCTGGTTGGGTCCAGTCGATCAGTCCATCCTCCTTTTTTAAAAGCCGGCTATAGGTAGCTAACTCATTCTGCTGCCGGCAGCGGATTATCTTCCCCTCCTCATACTGGCTAAGAGTTTCCAGCAAAGCCTCTGCTCCGAGCCTGGCTAGCCGCACCGAGAGAGTGCCAGCCGTATCGTCGGGCAAAATGACCTCCTCCCTCTGAAGGAGGATATCACCTGTGTCCACTCCCGCATCCATCTGAATAACGGTTACGCCTGTCTTTTCATCTCCCTCGATGATCGCCCACTGAATCGGCGAAGCGCCGCGATGTCTTGGCAGGAGCGAGCCGTGCACATTGATAAAGCCGTGGACCGGAATTGACAAAAGAGCATGTGACAGAATCTGTCCATAGGCTACCACTACTCCAATGTCCGGCTTTGCCTGCTGCACTAGCTGCCGGCTGTGCGGGCTTGAGGCCCGCTCAGGCTGCTCGACCCGAATCCCTGCTTTCTGGGCCAAGACCTTGACTGGCGAAGGACAAAGTCGCTGCCCTCGCCCCTTTGGCCTGTCAGGCTGAGTGATCACTAGCTCGACCTTATGGTGGCTATGAATAAGGGCTTCGAGAGAAGGGCAGGAAAACTCCGCGGAGCCAAAAAAAACAATTTTCAAATCTCATCCTCCCACATTTCTATTATTCGATTTATTATTCGCTCTTATCTTTTTCACATTCGATCTTCTCTCTTCACCCTGGTTCACATTCGATCTTCTCTCTCTTTCACCCTGGACAACAATTCATTATCTGGCTGCCAATTTAGCCTTTTTTCGCAACTGCGACTTGAGCAGATCTCGTTTGACCTTACTCATTCGGTCGATAAATAGAACCCCATCCAGATGATCAAGCTCATGTTGGATCACCCGAGCCAGCAGGTCTTCCGCGGTCAGCTCGTGCACGACTTCCTCTAGATCCAGAAATTTCACCCTGACAAGCCGCGCCCGGCTTACATCCCCATAAACTTCAGGGATGCTCAAACAGCCCTCTTCTCCGGTTATCTCTCCCGCCGAATACAGGATTTGGGGATTGATCATGACAAGCGGATTTCTGTCCTTAGCTTCATGAGCGATATCGATCACTACCAGCCGCTTGAGCACTCCTACCTGAGGAGCGGCCAGACCTACGCCTGGCGCGGCATACATTGTCTCCAGCATATCCGAAGCCAGCCTCTTGATAGAGGAGTCAATCTGACCGATCGGAGCAGATTTATCTCGCAAAACAGAGGCTGGATATTTATAAATTTCTAAGATGGCCATCGTGGTATCGTCTCTCTGCTTATTCAGGAATTATCTTGGGCCTTAAATATTACTGGATTATTCTCGATTAAAATCCTTTCTTTTCATAAGCATATGCTAAAATATTCTGCTTGTCAATGACTAATGGGAGCCGCCCAGATGTTCCCCAGGTAAAAAACAATAGTTGAAAGTGGGAGATCTAAGCGAAAAAACCTCTTTTTTTACCCCTGAAAGTGGTAAATGAGAAACTCCCCTCTATTGTAATCTGGTCAATATCATACTAGGATTGGATATAAATGGGGGAGCTTCCGGGAGCCGCCTCCCCATGCTCGGCCGCATTTGGCGGCAGATCCTCTTCGATTACATCTACCCCCTTGGGTGGAGTAAAATGAAATATGCTCTCTGACAATCCCTGGTTAAGCCGAACATTGAAAAAGTCGATCTCGTTGGTATTGCCGTATGGATCGATCAGAATGATCCCAGAGATTTCTAGGCTTTTAGCTTTGAGTTTTAATTGCATTTTCTTCATACTGGCCTGGGCTCGCTTAGGCAGAAGGTTTAAGAGAATGATGCTAGCGGCAGAGTCATTCGGTTTTGCCCCTTCGTCAGGCAGGCTGATGATGAAGCTTTGGCGCAGATTTCCAAGTCCTGCGAGGAAGGACAGCGGCGTTGTATCTTGCAGCACCGTGCTGGCCTTTCTTTTTACTACCTGGGCATCCTCGGGTACATACCAGAAGAAGTCTTTCTGGTTGATGACATAGAGCTGCTTTTCGGGAGACTCATAATCCCACTTCATCAGATTAGGCTTTTTGAAATACAGTTTTCCCTTGGCCTCGGTGGTTGTGTTCAGGGTTTGACTAAAGCTTTTTTGTCGAAAATCGGCCTGAAGATCGGAGAGTTTATCGTACCAGTCCTGAACGTGTTGGACGATTGGCTCTAGTTGCGCACCCGGCGCTGCGGCCAGGCACAGAGGAGGCCAAAGCCCAGCCGATACGGCGGCCGCAGCTGCTATTGTGGCTATAGTCACCATAAGGTTAACACTTGCCATAAGTTTACTTTTCATAGTCACTGCCAATTAACACCTCCCGTGGTTTCCCCCCTTGGGGTTTGCTCACTACGCCGTCTCGCTCCATCAGCTCGATCATCCGGGCTGCCCGGTTGTATCCGATCCGCAAACGGCGCTGAATCATAGAAATTGAGGCTTGTCTGGTTTTAATTACCAGATCCACAGCTTTATCATAAAGATCATCGTACTCTTCCTCATCGGCCTGCTTGCTCCCGCCGCCGGCTTTGATATCATCGGCAGAAAAGGTCAGGATGGTATCGTTATATTCTGGTCTGCCCAGCGCACGGAGATAGTTTACCAGCCGCTTGATTTCGCCCTCAGTAATAGATGAGCCATGAAGCCGGACAAGATCAGAGCTTCCAGGCGGCAGAAAGAGCATATCTCCTTGCCCTAGCAGCTTTTCTGCTCCATTGGCATCCAGAATGGTTCGAGAGTCGGTTTTCGAGGACACCCGGAATGAGATTCGGCTGGGGAAATTGGCCTTGATCAGCCCGGTAACCACATCAACGGAAGGCCGCTGGGTAGCGATGATCAGATGGATGCCTACGGCCCTGGCCATTTGAGCCAGGCGAATCAGCAGGGTTTCCACTTCACGGGCCGACATAATCATCAGATCGGCAAATTCATCAATAACAATGACAATATAGGGCAGGGGAGCGGCCGGCAGTAATGGTTCCTTTTGGGATGGTTCCTCTTGGCTGGATGTTTTCGAGAGCTCATCGGGCAAAAGCTTTTGAGGCTGCTCATCTTGCTGCGGCTGGCCCTGTTCTTTGGAGAGGATGAGGTGATTATACTGGCTGATATTTCGGACTGCCGCCTCAGCTAGGAGCCGGTAGCGGTTTTCCATCTCCTGGGTAGCCCACCGCAAGGCACTGGCCGCCTCCTTCGGATCCACAACCACCGGAGTCAAAAGGTGAGGAATATCATTGTAGATTCCAAGCTCCAGCATCTTGGGGTCGATCATGATAAACTTCACCTCATCGGGTGTGGCATTAAACAGAATACTGCAAATTAGAGCATTGATGGCCACACTCTTGCCTGATCCTGTAGCTCCGGCGATCAGCAGGTGAGGCATCTTGGCCAGATCGGTAACATAGGGACTGCCAGCAATATCCTTCCCAAGAGCCAGAGTTAGCCGAGAATTTGACTTGGCGAATTGCTCTGATTCCAGAATTTCCCGAAGATAGACCACCTCACGCTGCTGATTAGGAATTTCCAAGCCGACCACACTCTTGCCAGGCACAGGGGCCACGATCCGCACCGAGAGAGCCTTCATGGCCAGCGCCAGATCATCGGATAGATTAGCTATTTTCGAAATCTTGATCCCAGGCGCCGGCTCAAACTCATATCGAGTAACCACCGGCCCAGGAAGCACCTGGGTAACCTTACCCTGGACCCCAAAGTTTAGAAGTTTTTCTTCGAGCTTGCGGCAGCTCTCTTGAATCCACTGCCTGCTTTCAGCAGTATCCACCTTTTTCGGCTGCTCAAGCAAAGAAAGGGGTGGGAGAGCTCCTTGCGGCAGGGAGGCGGCAGCAGGGGAGGGAGTCTCCTCAGGCAGATCTTCCACCTCATCCCTCCTGGGCTGCTTCCCTTTGTGCTTGCTGCTGCGGCCTGCGGCTGATGGTTCGGATTGCTTTTTCTTGCCCCTCTTTTCTAGCGATGAGGCTTTATGACCATCCCTTTGCCTGCTGAGCAGCAGCGGAATTTGGCTCCACAAAAAGCTTGCGGTTCGGCAGGTGGCTGAAGGCAGAAGGCAAATAAGATTTAGTATGGAAATTTGTGTCAGGAGGATGACAGAAATTGAAAAAACCGTCAGCAGGATAAGACAGGTGCCTGCGGTGCCAAACGAGTAAACCATTTTCAAAGAATTGATGACCAGCTCTCCGAGCAGGCCGCCGTGGGAAAATCTGCCGAAGGGCTCACCCCCTGCTCCGCGCAGGCTCGGCGAAAGCAGGCCGCAGGCCGAGGGGAAAAACAGGAGAAGCCCCAGCACCTGGGAGAGTGTGTGCTTCATCTGGCGGCGGCTGATCTGGCTCCAGCCCCAAAATCCAAGCAGCAGCGGAATAAGGAAAGCAACCCCGCCGATTATGGTCAGGAGACGATCTGACAGCCAGGCACCGAACCTGCCCATGAGATTGTGAACCGCAGTCGTCGCTCCAAAGCTATTGAAGGATGGATCCTCAGGGTGATAGCTCAGCAGACTTACCAGGATGAACAGGGCCAGAGCAAAGAAGACAAGACCAAGAATTTCCTGAGTCAGTCGATGTTTTTCTGAATCCATAGCGTTTTTAGGTTCTTGTCAAAAAGAGGATAAGGCCGCTGCCAAGGGCCACAAGCCAGCAGTACCAGGCAAACATAGACAGACGATGTTGGCAGATGAGCCTTACCAGGTACTTGATGGCCAAATAGCCTACCACCGAGGCTGCCAGCGTGCCGGCTAGGATGGCCGGAAGGTTTGTTGTCGGCTGCCAGAAGAGATAGAGGCTGTCCTTCCCTTCCAGAATGGTTGCTCCCAGGATGGCTGGTATGGAGAGGAGGAAGGAATACTCAACGCAAGCCGAAGGCTCAAGGCCGCAAAATATGCCCATAGCGATGGTTGTTCCGGAGCGGGAGATGCCAGGGGTTATGGCTAACCCCTGAAAGAGCCCGATCAAAAGCGCATCTCGAATGGTCATCTCCTCAAGTTTTCGGCTAGTGGTGGGCATGCGTCTGCTGGCTAGCCAGAGCAGCCCTCCGGTGAGGCCAAGAGCCACAAGGACTAGAGATGGGGCTGAAAAGGTCTGCTCAAACAGATCCTTGAAGGCAAATCCAATAATAGCTGTGGGCACCGATCCGAGCACGATCATCAGCAAAACCTTCCTTCCCCGCTGAGTGGACCTAGAGGAGAGCGAATCTGATTTCCATCTAAACAGCCCCTCGACCATCTGAGCAATTTGCCTTCGATAATAGGTGAAAATGGCCAAAAGTGTACCTAAATGTAAAAAAATTTCAAACAATAACCCAGGACGGTCAAAATTTTTAAAAAAAGATTCGATAATCACTAGATGACCCGAGCTGCTTACTGGGAAAAATTCAGTCAATCCCTGAACGGTTCCAAGGAGAATAGATTGAAAAAAACTCATGGAAATTTTTCCTTACCGCCTGTAGCTTGCGCTGTTTTATGGATACTTGTAGTTTTTTGAGATTTTATTTTTTTGCTATTTTATTTATTGATATATCTATTGATACTTAAAGAAGCGTCGCCAAATCACCTATCTGGCAAGTATATATCGTTCTCTACATTATGTAAAGCTCAAAATGGAGAGATCAGAAGTTCCCCACTTTCCCTTCCAAAGAGATTACGATCTTCCTCATTTTTTGGTCTCTCTAACATTTTTCTTGGTTAATTTAAATTTTCAATTACCTATAAATTAAATAAAATTTCATCGTTATGCCGATCTTGCTATGAGGATCGGCCGCGGTACAAAATCAGTTGACTATCTTACAAGACAAGGGGAGACAGCAATGTCGAGATTTTTTTCCCGTTCTCTGCGTGCTCTTGGGGCGGATAGCTACAGGTGGTCAGTGGTGTGTCTGCTTTTGGCCGCTGTGATTTTCCTTCTCTGGGCGATCTGGTTTTTTGGGGCTAAAGTTACCCTTTATGAGGTGAGTGAGGAGGCAAAATTAGAACTTGAGCGGGCGGCCTATGCGCTCGATGCCCCGATTGGAGGCCGGATTGTGGCCAATAATATGACTCTTGGCCGAATGGTGCAGGCTGGGGAAGTGCTGATTGAATTAGATACAGCCACAGAGCGCCTGATGATAGATGAGGAGCGCTGCGGCCTAGATGCTCTCAGCCGACAGCTCGAAGCGCTTTCCGCTGAGCTTAAAGCCCAACGGCAGGCCCATTCTGAACATCAGCAGATGATGCGAAAGGCTATTGATGAGGCCCGGGCCAGGCAGCGGGAGGCAGAGGTGGACCTTCTGCTAATGGAGGATGAGCTTGAGCGAATGATTGCCTTGCGGAATAAGGGCATGGTGTCTGAAGTGGATCTTCTTCAGGCTAAGGCTGAGATGCAAAAACGCCGTCAGGCGGTTGCGGCCCTTGAATTTCGCACCCATCAGCTCGAGTGGGAGGAGAAAAACCGCAAGAGTGAAAGCCAGGTGCAGATTGAGCAGATCAAGCGCCAGATAGCTATGATCAAGGGAGAGATAGCCGCCAAAAATCTGGCCATTGAGCGAATCCGCCGCCGAATTGGCCAGGGGTTTATTCGGGCGCCAGTCTCTGGACAAATTGATGGTCTGAAGGATTTGAGGATCGGGTCGGTGATCCGCGAGGGAGAAAGACTAGGAACGATTCTCACTCGCGGGCGGCTTACCATTACAGCCGAGTTTTCTCCATCAGAGGCGGTAGGCCGCATCCGACCCGGACAGACAGCCAGGCTTCGACTAGACAGCTTTCCCTGGACCCAATACGGCACTATTCCGGCCAGGGTCGCCAGGGTCGCCAGCGAGATTCGGGATGGCCGTGTGCGGGCCGAACTCGTCCCTGGTCCAAATCTTCCCTCTTCCATCCCTCTCCGGCATGGTTTGTCAGGGGCGGTTGAGGTTGAGGTGGATCGAACTACACCGGCAGAGCTGCTGCTGCGGCTTGCAGGAAAGCTGCTGGCAAGACCATCGACCATCGTGGGCTCACCAGCCAGATTCGTAATTTCAGCTCAAGCCGGAGGACAGGATGTCCACTGATACTTCCTCATCCCATACTTCCTCATCCCGCCTGCCCTTCCCGCTCTCGCTCTGGCGAGCCTGGCAGCAGAGCCGCCAGCGTTTCCTTATTCCAGAAATTGTGCAAACTTCGAGCATGGATTGCGGGCCGGCCTCCCTCAAGTGCCTTCTCGAAGGATTTGGCATCCAGATAAGCTATGGTCGGCTCCGTGAGGCCTGTCAGACCGATGTCGATGGCACCTCACTGAATACCCTAGAGCAGGTAGCCGTGCAGCTTGGACTTGAGGCAGAGCAAATCATCCTGCCAGCCGATCATCTCCTGCTTCCCCAAGCCAGGGCCTTGCCAGCCATCGCTGTGGTTTGTAGCCCAAGCGGGCTGACCCACTTTATCGTCATCTGGCGGGTTCATGGCCGCTTGGTCCAGGTCATGGATCCGGCTACCGGCAGAAGGTGGCCCACAAGGCAGCAGATGCTCAATGAGCTATATATCCATACCATACCTGCTCCAGCTTCTGCCTGGCGAGAGTGGACAGAGACAGCCGAATTTGTGGGAGCTCTCTGCCAAAGACTAGCCAAGCTCGGGCTGTCGCTTAAAGAAAGGGCTTTGCTCGCTCAAGAGGCTCTTCAACACCCTGCCTGGCAGCCGATAGCCATCCTAGATGCAGCCTGCCGGATGGTCGATTCATTCACCAGATCAGGCGGCCTAAAGCCAGGAAGACAAGCTAAGAGTCTACTCAGGGCTTTGTTCGACCGCGGCCTAGAAAGTGCCTCTGAGATAGAGAAAATCATTCCAGCTGCCTATTGGTCAGTCCAGTCTACTACCCAGGTTGGGCCACAGGGCGAGGAGCAGCTTATCGTGCGCGGTGCTGTGCTTGTGCGGGTGCTTGGCAGACTGGCTACAGGCAGCATCAGCCACCTAATCCCAGAGCAGCCTAAGGCTTTGACTGATAAGCAGGATATCTCAAAAGGGCAAGCTATCCCAAAAGGGGAGGATAATCAAGCCGCGGCGGGGATGGACAAAAGCCGTGGGAGAGATGAGGCGAAGGCTCCTTCTCCTTCCCCACTCTCGCCTGAGCTTGAGGCGGCCCTCCATGAGCGGCCACTAAGCCCTAGCCGCGAGATTCTAAAGCTTCTAGCCCAAGATGGATTTTTCTCTCCCTTGCTTCTTTTAGCCGCGCTAGCTTTGGCTGCGCTCAGTGTCATCGTTCAGGCCTTGTTATTTCGCTCTCTCTTTGACCTTGTCCGTGAGCTTGGCCTGGCTGGGCAGCGATTTGAATTTATGGCCGCAATAGTCATTTTTGCCATCGCCGCTCTTCTCCTTGAGCTTCCGATCGCGGCCGAGCTGCTTCGTCTTGGTCGGCACCTTGAGATGCGCCTTCGTCTGGCCTTCATGGAAAAGCTCCCCCGACTCCATGACCGGTATTTTCAAAGCCGCCTTACCTCAGATATGGCCGAGCGAAGCCACAGCGTTCACCTGTTGAGGCTACTGCCAAGCCTTGGCGGGCAAATCATCCGCACAGCCTTTGAACTCATTCTGACTGTGGCTGCGATCTGCTGGCTCTATCCGGCAAGCGGCCTGATTGCCCTTGCGGCCGCTGTGCTCAGCCTCGGCCTCCCTCTGGCCGTAAGCCCTTGGTTAGCTGAGCGAAATCTGAGGGTCAGAAATCACGCCGGAGCCTTGAGCCGCTTCTATCTCGATGCGCTGCTTGGCCTAGTGCCGATTCGGGCTCATGGAGCCCAAAGAGCGGTCCGCCGTGAACATGAGGATCTGCTCATCGAGTGGGCGCGGGCTGGCTTTGGCTTTCAATCGGCAGTGGTGATGATCGAAGGGCTATCCTCCCTTATCGGCTTTGGGTTAGCTGCCTGGCTTCTGTTCAGCTACCGGGCAGGAGGAGGTGAGCCTGGTGGGGTTCTCTTGTTGGTTTACTGGGCGCTAAATCTGCCAAACCTTGGTCAGACGGTGGCCATGCTGGCCCGGCAATATCCCAATCAGCGCAATGTGGTCTTGCGGCTGATCGAGCCTCTCGGCGCTCCCGAAGAGTCTACTGCTGAAAAAGTGATCATCCCTCGCCCACACTCTCCTGGAGTAGCCACAAACCGCCGGGCCGGCGTATCCCTACACCTTGAGGGGGTAAGTGTTCGGGCCGCTGGACAGATCGTTCTTGAAGATATAACCTTGGCCATTGAGCCAGCAAGCCACGTGGCTATTGTTGGCCGCTCAGGTGCCGGCAAATCTACCCTGGTTGGCCTTTTTCTCGGCTGGTATCGGCCATGTGCCGGAAGAATCCTGGTCGATGGCTGTCCTCTGACCGCTGAGCGGCTTGAGCGGCTCCGTCGCCAGACAGCCTGGGTCGATCCAGCGGTTCACCTGTGGAATCGCTCCCTGCTCGAAAATCTCCTGTTTGGAGTCGATCCAGACCAAGAGCTTCCAATCGGGCAAGCGATCAAGAAGGCCGGCCTTCAGGGTGTTCTGGGACGGCTGGCCTCAGGGTTCCAGACTCGGCTCGGCGAAGATGGTCGCCTGGTTTCAGGCGGTGAGGGACAGCGAGTGCGCCTTGGTCGAGCCATGATCCGACCAGGGGTGCGACTGGTGATCCTGGATGAGCCGTTCCGTGGACTCGATTACCAGCAGCGGCGAGAGCTTCTGACCAACAGCCGCACCCTTTGGCCACAGGCCACCCTCCTTTGCATAACCCATGATATCGCTGAAACCAAGACCTTTGATCAGGTCCTAGTGATGGAAGGGGGCCGGATCGTGGAAAGCGGCTCTCCAGCCGATCTTGCCCAAAGAGCAAACTCTCGCTATCGGGCTTTGGCCAAGGCCCAAGAGATGGTCAGAAAGGGTTTTTGGTCAGCTCCGGCCTGGCGCAAACTTCGGCTCGAAGGAGGGCAATTAACTGAAGCTACTGATGCCTTGAAGGAAATCGAAGAGGCAAACCGGGTATTAGCCGCCCAAGGGGATTACGAATAATGGAGCGGAGAGAGTATATATAAATGGAAGAGAGTAGAGAGTTGACAGAAAAATTTTCCTCTGAAGATGAGGCTTTCTCCTGGCCAATATCTCGATTGGGTGAAGCCCTGGAAATGCTGGCCCAAAAAAGTTCTCTCAAGCCGCGATCAATAAAGATACCACCGCCGCCGCAGAGTATATTGCTATCCCTCTCAGCCGAATCCATAAGCGAAGCTCTTGGGGCATGGATCGACTCCGCAGCCCGCTGCCTTGGGCTTGAGGCTGAGCCGATCGAGATCACCTATGCCATGAGCGGTAAAATTTTACCGCGCGTGGCACCTGCCCTAATTCTCCTGCCTGGACAGCCTCAATCGCCCGCAAGACAGCAGCAGCAGCCCGCACCAGAGCAACCCGAGGCCGCCTGGCGCTTTTTGGTCCTCATTCCCGCTCGCCGGCAAGGCCGAAGAAGCAGATCCTTATCCGTACTTAGATCCGATCACAAGGTCCAGCGAATCGACCTTGAAATTGTCCGAAGCCTGCTTTGCTGGAAATTGGAGGCATACCTTGCTCCTGAAATCGACCGATTGTTTGACCAGGTCAAGGCCGTGGTCAACAAGTCGCACCGCGGGCGGATGCGAGCAAAGATTTTAGCCGAACACCTTGCTCCTTTTAAGGTTTCCTGTGGCTGGCTACTTCGACTATCCCCTGGGGCGAGCTTTTGGGAGCAGATGAAGCAGGCTCGTCTTTGCGGCTACTTTTTCGCCCTCACCGGCACCTCGGCGGCTCAGTACGCATTGATGATCTTCTCCTGGTGGCTCATTGGCCGGGGAGCACTGCAAGGCAGACTCGATTTGGGGTGGCTTATAGCCTGGGCCCTGCTTCTCCTTAGCATGATCCCCTTGCAGATGCTCACTACTTGGTTTCAGGGATGTCTGGCCATTAATGCCGCCGGGCTTCTAAAACAGCGACTCTTATATGGCGCCTTGCAGCTTGAGCCAGAGGAAATCAGCCACCAGGGGACAGGGCAGCTCCTTGGTCGGGTAATAGAGTCAGAGGCCTTAGAATCCCTGGCCTTAAGCGGCGGATTAAGCAGCTTGAGCCTGATGATCGAGCTTGTGGCTGCCAGCGCTATCCTAGTTGTCGGTGCCGCCGGTAGATTGAGCAGCCTTCTTTTTCTTGCCTGGATGGGAATCGGCCTCCTCTTAGGCTGGCGCTATTTTGCCGCCCGCTGGCAGTGGACCAAGGCGCGGCTTGAGATAACCCACGATCTGGTTGAGCGGATGGTTGGCCACAGGACTAGGCTTGCTCAGGAGCGCCGCCAAAGCTGGCATGAGGGAGAGGATCATTCGGCTGAGCACTACCTTGAACTGTCAAAGACGATGGATAGACGCAGCGTACTGCTTACCACCCTGGTGCCCTCAGGCTGGCTAGTTTTGGGACTCATCGGCTTGTCTGTAGCCTTTGTTTCAGGCCAGGCACAGACAGCCTCAGCTATGGCCGTTGGCCTGGCCGGTATCCTTCTTGCCCAGCGGGGGCTGGGAAAGCTTCCGTCAGGGCTTTTGAGTCTGGCTGATGCGGCTATCGCCTGGAAGCAGGTCGCACCCCTCTTTCATGCCGCAGGCCGCGACAGCTTGGCAACCGATAGCTTACCCTCCTCTTGCGCTCTTGCCTACACCGCCGCTGGCCCCTATTTTCACCAAGATGGACAGCCAGCCGATGAGCGCTATCCGCTGATTGAGGCCCAAAACCTTACCTTCCGCTACCGAGGCCACAGCCAACCAGCAATCTTTGGATGCAGCCTGCAAATCTGGCCCGGTGATCAGCTCCTGCTCGAAGGCCCCTCCGGAGGCGGAAAATCTACCCTCGTCTCTTTGCTCATCGGCCTGCGAGTGCCCGAATCAGGCCTTCTCCTGATGAGCGGCCTTGATCTTTCAACCATAGGCGGAAAAGAGTGGCGACGCCGAGTGGTGGCTGCTCCGCAGTTCCATGAAAATCATGTCCTGAGTGCCCCCCTAGCCTTCAATCTTCTTATGGGGCGACGCTGGCCACCACAGCCGGCTGATCTTGAAGAGGCTGAAAAAGTCTGCCGAAAGCTTGGCCTTGGCGATCTCCTTGACCGAATGCCAGCCGGTCTTATGCAGCCAGTCGGTGAGACTGGCTGGCAGCTGTCTCACGGAGAAAAGAGCCGCCTCTACATCGCCAGAGCCCTCCTTCAGGCCGCAGACCTGATCATCCTCGATGAGAGCTTTGCAGCACTTGACCCTGAGAGCCTAAATCAAGCCTTGAGCTACGTTCTTGAGCAGGCCCCAACTCTTCTGGTGATCGCTCATCCATAAGGGGAAAACCCTTTTGAAAAAGGGTTTTCCCCTTATCACCCCTTTCCTAAAACTTTAATAGCTAGCTATTAAAGTTTTAGGAGGATGGTTTGGAAGGAACCCTTTTTCAAAAGGGTTCCTTCCAAAAATCAAATAAAATAAATGCTATCTGAAAAAATTGAAAAGATTAGCCAAAAGCCAAAAAAAAGCTCTCACCAAAGGCGAAAGCGGGCTTCTCTTTGCTCTGCTCAGCCTGTCTCTATCACCTATCCGGCTGATCTGCCCATTGTGGCCAAACGCGCTGAGATTATTCAGGCCATCTTGAAAAATCAGGTGCTGATCATTACCGGAGACACTGGCTCAGGAAAAACTACCCAGATCCCGAAGATGTGCCTTGAGGCTGGCCGTGGCCGCGCTGGAAAGATCGGCTGTACTCAACCCAGGCGGCTGGCTGCTATGTCTGTCGCTAGGCGGGTGGCTGAAGAGCTAGGTGATGTGGCTAGGGAACTCGTAGGGTATCAGATCCGCTTCCAGGACCGAACCTCTCCCAAAACCCGAATCAAGTTTATGACTGACGGTATACTGCTGGCTGAGACCCAGAGCGATCCCTCTCTTTTTAGCTATGATACCATAATCATTGATGAGGCTCATGAGCGCAGCCTGAATATTGATTTTCTCCTTGGTATCCTGAGACAGCTTCTAGTCAAGCGAAAGGATCTTAAGGTTATCATCACCTCAGCTACTATTGACACGGAAAAATTCTCCCAAAGTTTTGGCGAAGCGCCGGTAATAGAGGTTTCAGGCCGCAGGTATCCGGTTGAGGTTTGGTATCGGCCCATCGATCATGAGCTGGAAGATGCCGGAGATATTACCTACATTGACCAGGCCATCAAGGCTGTGGAGGAATTGAAGAGGCAGAGACGCCAGGGAGATATTTTGATCTTTATGCCCACCGAGCGAGACATCCGGGAGACGCAGCAGCGGCTTGAGGGCAGACAATATCCCAACACGCTTATCCTGCCCCTTTTGGGTCGTCTGACCGCTGATGAGCAGAGCAGAGTGTTTCAGCCCGTCTCAGAACAAAAGATTGTTATTGCCACCAATGTAGCTGAGACCTCGATTACGGTTCCAGGCATAAAATACGTAATCGATACAGGCCTGGCCCGTATCTCCCAGTACAATGCCCGCACAAGAACCCAGAGCCTGCCCATTCAGCCTATTTCCCGAAGCAGTGCTGATCAGCGCAAAGGGCGATGTGGCCGCACTGAGTCGGGCATTTGCATCCGGCTCTACTCTGAAGCCGAATACCTAGAGTGGCCGCAGTTTACCCCACCGGAAATCAAACGGTCCAATCTGGCCCGGGTTATTCTGCAAATGGTTTTTCTCAACTTGGGCAATGTGGCTACTTTTCCCTTCATTGATCCTCCTACGCCTTCGGCCATTCGGGATGGATATGCGACCTTGAGAGAGCTTGGAGCATTGGATGCCCAAAATAAACTGACGCCTATTGGCCGGATGATGGCCCGGCTACCCCTTGATCCTCGAATTGCTCGGATGCTGATTGAGGCCAAGAAAGAAGGGGCGATCAAAGAGGTAGCGATTATTGCTGCGGCCTTGAGTATTCAGGATCCGCGGGAGCGGCCCCTGGAGCAGGAGGCCAAGGCAGATGAGATGCACGCCGGATTCCGAGAGCAAAACTCTGACTTTCTTACCCTGCTCAAGATCTGGAACACCTACCACCAAAGTTGGGAAAAGCTCAAGACCCAGAACCAGATGAGGAAGTTTTGTAAAACTCACTTTCTCTCCTACAACCGCATGAGGGAGTGGCAAGACATTCATGAGCAGATTCTAACCATTCTCGCCGAGTTAGGGGACTATCCCCTGAACCAGCAGCCGGCAAGCTATGAAGCTATTCACCGCTCCATCCTGAGCGGGCTGCTCAGTCATGTTGCCCAGCGAATCGAAGATAACCCAAGGGAGAAAAATCTCTACCGAACCTCCCGCGGCCGAGAGGTCATGATCTTCCCCGGCTCTGGCCAGTTTGGTAAAGCCGGACCGTGGATCGTGGCAGCTGAGCTAGTTCGCACCTCAAGGCTGTTTGCCCGGATAGTGGCCACCATCCAACCAGAGTGGCTTGAGTCCTTAGCAGGCAATCTCTGTAAAAGGTCGTATTTTGATCCTCACTGGGAAAAGGATCGTGGGCAGGTAGTGGTCTTTGAGCGGGTCAGCCTCTATGGCTTGATCATTGTTCCAGGCCGCAAGGTTAATTACGGTTCGATCAACCCACAAGAAGCTCATGAGATTTTCATCCGCTCTGCCCTGGTTGAAGGGCAGGTTAAGGAGAAATTCTTTTTCCTGGA
The DNA here is from genome assembly GCA_023512255.1 of bacterium. Classification (GTDB taxonomy): domain Bacteria; phylum SZUA-182; class SZUA-182; order DTGQ01; family DTGQ01; genus DTGQ01. The sequence goes on from JAILZY010000023.1 coordinate 37,760, forward strand.
ACACAATCAGCGCCTTATCGAGCAGATCGAAGAGCTAGAGGATAAAACTAGGCGCCGAGACATGCTGGTCGATGATGAGACCCTGTTTCAATTTTATGCCGAGCGGATCAGCGAGCCGATCAGCGATGTGCGCTCCTTCATTCGATGGCTGAAAGAGCGAGGAGGAGATGAATTTTTGAGGATGAAGCCACAGGACCTCCTGCGGACCACCCTAGATGAGGAAGCGATCAGTCAGTTTCCCGATACCCTGAAGATTGCCGGCACTTGCCTGCCTCTGACCTATCGCTTTGAGCCTGGTCATGAAGAAGATGGCGCAACCTTACATGTTCCGGCTCATCTTTTGCCCCGCATCCCGGCTCAGGCTCTGGAATGGCTTGTCCCAGGGCTACTCCCAGAGAAAATCGGCTTTCTCTTGAAAGCCTTACCTAAGGCCTACCGAAAGCAGCTCATCCCTATTCAGCAGACTGCTCAGCGGCTCTCAGAGCAGCTTTTAGCCATCTGGCCAGGAGGTGGCGCGGCCAAAGAAGGCTATCAGCTCTCTCTCTCCGAGGCCCTCGAGCAGGCTATCTTTAAGGAATACCATATTTCGATTCCTCGAAGTGCTTGGCCTGAATCAGAGCTGCCGCCGCATCTTCGCCTACGCCTTTCGGTAGAAGATGGGCGTGGAAGAGTGCTTGGCCAGGGAAGAGACCTCTTTAGCCTAATCAAAACAGTGCCTAGACAGCAGGAGGACAACCAATGGAAAGAAGCCTGCCAGAGGTGGGAGCGAGATGGCATCGTAAGCTGGGATTTTGAAAATTTGCCAAACGAGATCATCCTGAACCCGCATGATCCTGGTCCTCCTCGGCTGGCCTATCCAGGGCTAGTAGCTGCTGCGGCAAAGCCACTGCTCGATAATGACAGCGTCAGCCTTCGCCTCTTCCCTACACCCCAGGAGGCAGCCAGAGCAACCCGCATGGGCCTGCTCACCCTATATGCTATTTCATTACGGGAGGAGCTTCGGCAGCTGAAAAAAAGCTGGGAGCCTCCACCCAACTGGAAGCGGCTCTTGCAGCCTATTGGCCATCAACAGAACTTCCACGAACTGCTCTTGGTCAAGATCCTCCAGGGTATTTTCCCCGTCCAAGATGGCCGCATTCCCAGTCGACAGGAATTCTTTGACCAGGTTGAGCGAGCCAGGCGGGGCAGCCTGCTAATCAAGGGCCGGCTGATCATGAGCAAATTGCAAGATCTTCTGACCGAGTGGCAAGAGACGGTGAGTTTCATCGCTCGCTTTCGGCGTCTGGCTGCTGGCAATGCTCTGCTGAGTCAACTGCTTCAAGAGATCGAGACTGAGGAGGTTGGCGGGCTTCTCCCACCAGATTTTTTGATTCGCTATGAAATGGACCGCTTGGTTGAGATTCCCCGCTATCTGAAAGCCATTCGTCTTCGAGTCGAGAGGGCCTATGCTGCACCGCAAAAAGACCTGGTTAAAGCCAAGCAACTGGCCCCCTATCGGTTAATGCTCAAGGAGGCACTGGCTATGCTAGACAGTAGCCCATCGCCAGATAAGGCTGAGCAGATCGAAGAATTTCGCTGGATGATCGAAGAGTTTAAGATTTCGCTATTCGCCCAGGAGGTAGGCACTGCTTATCCGATATCGGCCAAGCGGCTTGATAAAAAATGGGAGGAGATTTGCGGGGGGAAAAGCCGCCTTTTAACTTAGTAATTTTTATCGAGTTAATAATTTTTATCGAGGAGTAGATAATGAACAAGAAATTGATTTGGATATCATATGACTTGGGTCTTAAAGGAGATTATGAAAATCTTTACTATTGGCTAGATAAGCATAAAGCGAAAGAATGCGGCAGTAGCGTTGCCGCCTTATTTTATGAGTATAATGATGATCTTATCAGAGAATTAACTAAAGATTTAAAGGATAATATAAATTTTAGTAAAAATGATCGAATATATGTAATTTTTAGAAACGAAGAAAATATAATAAGAGGTAAATTTATTATTGGAAATAGAAAACCTTCTCCCTGGGCTGGATATGCTGAAACAGAAGAAGGTGAAGATGAAGAATGAGAATTAGTAGTAGAATTAATAAATATACACTCTTAGATTCGTGTTTTTGGATCGCTTTGTACGAGGAAAAAGATAAAAACCATGAAACTGCGCAAGAAATTGCTGAAGATATCTTTAAGACTAATATAGTAATTCCATGGCCCACGTTGTATGAGTTTATGAATACCCGTTTTACAAAAAGAGAGGAGAATATTACTAATTTTCAAAGAATTATTAAAAATCCCAATACATTTCTTATTGAAGATAACGACTATAGAAAGGATTCCTTGGATATCTTTTTTAGGTTAAACTTATCGCAGAGAAAGTTAAGCTTAGTAGATATCATCATTAGAGCTATTATAGAAGACAAGAAGATAAAAATAGATACTCTGGTAACATTTAATCCTGGTGATTTTCAAGATATCTGTAGAAAAAAAAAGGTAGAATTGTTGGACAAAGTGTAGTACAATTAGGTCAAAATTTCGTGATAAGTAGCTGGGAGCCGGAGAAAAAGCTACAGCATAATAGACATAGCAATCTCATCACAGTCGGGAAATTTGACGCACTTTATGCAGTCTGACCAAACTTTTTGCGGAAGTTTTGATTTGTCAATCAATTGAAACCCCACCTTTTCAAAAAATTCTTTTTTATAGGTCAAAAGAAAAACCTGTTTGATACCTAAATCCCGGCCTTCATCAAGGCATCTTAAGACCAAAGCCTTGCCAATACCCCGCCTCTGGTAGTCAGGATGAACAGCCATGGAGCGGACCTCGGCCAGATCTTCCCAAATCACATGAAGGGAAGCAACTCCCACGATTTGATCCTCGATCTTATAGACGAAAAATTCCCGAATCCGCTCATAAATATCGTGTAGGGACAAGGGGATAAGTAACCCTTGGACTGCGTAGAGGTTTACCAGTTGTTGAATCGCTTTTCCTTCAGTTACCTTGGGGCGAATAATCATCGCTGAGACTCCTTTTCTTTTGGCAGTAGTCGATTCCAACTTGTAGGGCGCGAAGATTTAAATCGATAAGACTATGATCATGAGAATTCATCAGGATGAAGCGAAGGCTATCTTCGATGCTCTCTCTGGGCACAATCCCTGTCTTGGCACACAATACCCCAAGCATGACCATATTAGCTAGCTTTGTAGATCCTAAGGCTGCCTTGGCGGTCTCAAGAGCAGGCAAAAACACCATTTCTACATCCTGGCGAATAAATTGAGATTCGAAAGAAGACTGATTAGCCAACACCAGGCCTCCGCTGACCACTTTATGAGAATGCTTTTCCAGACTCTGGCTGCTCATGGCTATCAAAATCTCAGGTTTATTTACCACCGGAGAGCCAATATCTTCATCGGCAATAATAACTGCACAATCTGAGATTCCACCGCGCATTTCTGCACCATAGGAGGGCATCCAGGTTACATTCTTCCCATCCAGCATACCTGCCGTAGCTAATATCTTGCCTAGAAGTAGCACTCCTTGGCCGCCAGTGCCTGAAATTAAAATTCTTTTCTCCTTACATATCTGCATCTGCACGCTTTTATTTACCCCTCTTCGATTTACTGGTTCTTTCACTAAGTACGGAATCACTAAAATTAAAAGCTAATCTTAAGGTTTTGGCCTCAAGAGGTTATCGTTAAAGTATATTTACTTAGCGAGAAAACCATTTACCCCTTATATACCCCAAGGGGAAAGGTCTTGGTCATGGTGTCCTCAATCCACTGGTTTGCTTCAATCGGGGTCATCTTCCAGTTAGTTGGACAGGCGGAGAGAACCTCCACCAGGCTAAAGCCCCGATTTTCGATCTGCATTTGAAAGGCCTTGCGAATGGCATATCGGGCTTTTCTGATATTTACCGGATTATTGACTGCCACCCGCTCGATATAGACTGGCCCATCCAAAGTAGCCAGAAGCTCGCAGACCCGCAGCGGAAAACCATCTGACCGCGGATCCCGTCCCTGGGGAGTAGTTTTGGTTATCTGTCCGCTCAAGGTCGTGGGTGCCATCTGACCTCCAGTCATCCCGTAGGTAGCGTTATTGACAAAGATAAAAGAAACATTTTCTCCCCGATTGGCCGCGTGAATGGTTTCAGCCATGCCTATTGAGGCTAAATCGCCATCCCCCTGATAGCTGAAGATGATATTTTCCGGCCTGGCCCGCTTCATACCGGTAACTGCTGCTGGAGGACGGCCATGAGCAACTTCGATCATATCGACATTGAAATAATCGGAGGCAAAGACTGCACAGCCTACTGGAGCAACGCCGATAGTTTTATCTGCAATGTCAAAAAAATCAATCGCTTCAGCAATCAGGCGATGAATTATCCCATGATGGCATCCAGGACAGTACCTCATCGGTACGTCTCTGAGCGATTGTGGTCGGGCAAAAATCTGCCTCATGCTCTTCCTCCCAGCATCCTCACTGAGTTTTAAATTTCAAGCTTGCCCCATCAACCGAAGACAATACTGAAATATCTCCTCATGGTCAAAGACTCCTCCTCCTGGTCGCCCGTAGAAGAAGGTCTGACAGCTTCCATTTACAGCTAGTCTTACATCCTCAATCATCTGGCCGGTATTCATTTCAACGGTCAAAACTCTGCCGATTTTGACTGCTCTGGCTGCCAGGGCTGCCGAGGGAAAGGGATACAGGCTAATGGGCCGAAAGAGGCCAAGGGCAATCCCTCGCTTTCTAGCCATATTAACGGCAGCTTTGCTAATTCTAGCCGAGCTGCCGTAAGCAACCAGAAGAAGGTTAGCATCATCGACCCAATATTCCTCATATCTAACCTCTTGAGATTGAATCTTTCGATATTTTTTGTCCAGGCGCAGATTGTGCTCTTCAAGCTCTCCCTCTCCCATATAGAGCGATTTAATCACTCTTGGTGGACGATTTTTAGCGCCAGTCAAAGCCCAATTTTTTTCGGGCAGGTCTGAGCGAGACCTGCGGTCAGGATCGAGAACTACAGGCTCCATCATCTGGCCCAAGACCCCATCGGCCAGAATCATCACTGGAATCCGATAATAATCCGCTAGGTCAAAAGCCGCAAAGGTAAGATCGTACATCTCCTGAACCGAAGCTGGCCCAAGGACTATTGTCCGATAATCTCCATGCCCCCCTCCTCGGGTAGCCTGAAAATAGTCTCCCTGTGAGCCTGAGATATTCCCAAGGCCAGGGCCTCCACGACAGATATTGACAATTACTGCTGGCAACTCTGCTCCGGCCAGATAGGAGATGCCCTCTTGCATCAGGCTAATGCCAGGACTAGAAGAAGAGGTCATGCATCGGACACCGACAGCCGCAGCTCCAAAAACCATATTGATGGCTGCCAACTCACTCTCAGCCTGAACAAAGCATCCTCCCACCTGCGGCATTCTTTTGGCCATGTGGGCTGGAATCTCATTTTGCGGCGTAATCGGATAGCCAAAGTAATAGCGACAGCCGGCCAAAATGGCTCCCTCGGCAATAGCTTTATTGCCAGCCATGAGAATTTTGTTCGATTTTTTAGGTGTGGTGATCATCGCTGCGGACGGCATATTCTCCTTAACTATCTCCTCCTTCCCTTAGTTTTTCTCCTTGCCAGTTCATTTATCGCTCTTATATATCAGACACCATAAACCCTATATCAGAACAACCATAAACCCTCGAAGGGGCTTAGCTCTTATT